>CAZTSJ010000221.1:0-33640 GCA_964616875.1 uncultured Bordetella sp.
CGCCGCACTTCGGGCAGGGCACGGAGACGGTGGCAAAGGCCTCCTCCGGGATGGTCCCGGCCTTGATGCGATTTACCAGATCCCGCGTTACCTGCTGGATGTGTTCCATGAACTTCTCGCGCGGCAGCTTCGCCTGCTCCATCTGCTTCAGCTTGAACTCCCAGTCACCGGTAAGTTCGGGCGACGTGATCTCATCGACGCCGAAGTGCCTGAGGGCAAAAAACAGCCGGAATGCTTTCCACGTCGGCTTAAGTTCACGGCCGAGGCGCTCGACGTACTTCTCGTATATCAGGCCTTCGATGACCGCGGCGCGCGTGGCCGGCGTGCCGAGGCCCTTTACCCCCATCGCCTCGCGCAGTTCGTCGTCTTCGACCAGCTTGCCGGCGCCTTCCATGGCCGAGAGCAGCGTTGCCTCGTTGAAGCGGGCGGGCGGTCGCGTCTGATTCGCCGTCGCCTTGGCCTCAAGCGTATTCACCTTTTCGCCCTGTGTGATCGCGGGCAAGGTGACCGTCTCGTCCTGCAGGCTCTTGCCGTACACAGCAAGCCAACCCGGGCTCAGCATGACGCGCCCGTCGGTCCTGAACTGCTCTTCGCTCACCGTGGTGATCCGGGTCGTCTGCAGGAATTCCGCCGACGGGAAGAACACCGCGAGGAAGCGCCGCACTACCAGGTCGTAGAGCTTCGCTTCCGGCTCGCTCAGGTTACCCGGGGTCTGTAGCGTCGGAATTATCGCGAAGTGGTCCGAAATCTTGCTGTTGTCGAAAACACGCTTGTTCGGCTTCACCCAGCCACCCTTGAGCACCTGCTTCGCGAAGGGCGCGAACGCCTTGATGCCGGCCAGCGCGTCCATCGTCTTCTTTACCGTGGCGACATAATCCTCGGGCAGCGCGCGCGCGTCGGTCCTTGGATAAGTTAGCGCCTTGTGGCGCTCGTAGAGCGACTGCGCGATCGACAGTGTGCCCTTGGCGGAAAATCCGAAGCGCCCGTTTGCTTCGCGCTGCAGGCTGGTCAGGTCGTATAAGAGCGGCGACGCCTGGGTTGTAGGCTTGGTCTCCTCGGCGGCCGTGCCCTGCTTGCCGATGCAGGCGGCGGCGATCATGTCGGCGCGCTCCGCCGTCCAGACGCGCTCGGCCTTGCGTTCGGGATCCTCGTCCTTCTTGAAAGCGGGATCGAACCAGCGGCCCGCATATTCGCCAGCCATGGCGCCGAAGCGAGCATGTACTTCCCAATAATCGCGCGGCTGGAAGGCGCGGATCTTTTCCTCGCGTTCGACCAGGATTGCCAGTGTCGGCGTCTGCACGCGTCCCACCGTGGTGAGGTAGAAGCCCCCCTCTTTGGAATTGAAGGCGGTCATCGCACGCGTGCCGTTGATGCCGACCAGCCAGTCGGCTTCTGAGCGCGACTTCGCCGCGTCCGCGAGTGGCAGCAGATCGCGGTCCAGGCGCAGGGAGGCAAAGCCGTCGCGGATCGCCGATTGCGTCATGGACTGCAGCCACAGCCGCTCGATCGGCTTTTTGGTTTTCGAGTATTGCGCGATGTAGCGGAAGATCAGTTCGCCTTCGCGCCCGGCGTCGCAGGCATTGACGATGCCGGCGACGTCCTTGCGCTTGAGCAGTTTGAGCAGGACGTTGAGCCGCGGTTCGCTCCTTTCGATCGGCGCCAGGTCGAAATGCGGCGGCACGACCGGCAGATTGGCGAACGACCACTTGCCCTTCTTCACGTCGTGCTCGGGCGGCAGCGTGAGTTGGAGCAGATGCCCGACCGCGGAGGACAGCACGTACTTGTCGCTCTCGAAATACTCGCCTTTGCGCGTGAATCCGCCCAATGCGCGCGAGATGTCGGCGGCGACGGACGGTTTCTCGGCGATGATGAGCTTCTTCGGCATGCGGGGGCGCGAAGGATACCCGCAAAGCGCGGGCCCTATCAACTGCGGGAGAAAAATGCGCGCTTCGTGCGCGGGAACTTCAGCTCGGCAGGCGTGCCGGTCAGGACGGCAAGCGTGCCGTTGTTAGGACGGCAAGCGTGCCGTGGTCGGCGACAACAGATCTTCTGCGACCAGGCGGCTGCTGGGGATATGCTGGTTCCAGAGCACCATCAGTACCACGAGCTTCAATTGTTCGAGCGTGAGCCGCTCGCCGGTGGCCGCCAGCGCGCGCTCGATCACGTACTCGCGCGTCTGCGCGTTGAGGATCCCGGACTGTTCGAAATAGATCAGCAGGCCGCGGCATTCGGCATCGAGCCGGGCGAGTTCCTTGGGCGCGTAGGCGCGAAAGGCGGCGCCAGAGTCGGGCAGCGGTGCAAATGAGCGGTGCGGGCCGCGCGCCACGCCCGCCAGCCAGGTGAGCGCCTCGCTGATGTCCGATTCTTCGAAGCCGGCCGCGGAGAGCTTCTTCGCGACGCGTTCCTTTTCGTTCGACACTTCGTGCTGCTGGCAGTTCTCGAACAGGTAGACGAGGATGTCGTACATTGTTTTTCTCTCCTCAGATGTGACTTCGATCCGGCCCTTAGTTTAGTCGCTGATACAGACCGCCAGGCAGAACGGCGATGCGGCCGGCAAGTTCCAGCCGCAGCAAATCGGCGGACACCCGCTCGGCGGGCAGTCCGGCGCGTGCACATAGCGAGTCCACGTCGACCGGGTCGAAGCCCATGCAAACGAGCAGCGGCTCCTCGGCGCTTTCCGGCGCGTCGGCGGTGGCCGCGGCGTTCGCCGTCGCGCGCGTGGACGCAAAACCGGTGCGGCGGAAGGCCGACAGTTCGGCGAGCACGTCCTCGGCCGATTCCACGAGCTTGGCGCCGGATTTGATCAGCGCATGGCAGCCCTTCGATAGCGGCGAATGGATCGAGCCGGGCACGGCGAATACCTCGCGCCCCTGCTCGGCGGCCGCGCGCGCCGTGATGAGCGAACCCGAAGCGAGCGCGGCCTCGATCACCAGGCAACCCTGCGCCAATCCGCTGATGAGGCGATTGCGTCGCGGAAAATTGTGCGCCAGGGCCTTGGTGCCGAGCGCAAACTCGGACAACAGCAGGCCACGCGCGGCGATCTCGGCGGCCAGCGCCGCGTTCCCGGGCGGATAGGTGATGTCGGCTCCGGTTCCCAGAACTGCAATGGTCGAGCCCTCGCCCGCGAGTGCGCCGCGATGCGCGGCGGCGTCGATACCCTGGGCCAGGCCCGAGACGATGGTGAGACCCGAGGCGCTGAAGCTGCGCGCAAACTGTTCTGCGCTGCTGTTGCCTTGCGCGGTGGCATTCCGGCTGCCGACCAGGGCGAGCGCGGGGCGGTTGAGCAGCTCGGTTCGTCCGCGGCAGTACAGCACTGCGGGGGGATCGGTGATTTCGAGCAGCAACCTGGGGTAGGCGGCATCCGCCAGTGTGACGACGCTGTTTCCAGGCTCCTCGAGCCAGGCGAGCGCGCTCGCCACGGCGCTCGCCACGGCGTCCGAATCGAGCGCGCGCAGCGCCTCGGTGCTCGCGTAGCGCGCGAGCTCGGTGCGATTTGCAGCGATTACTTTTTCGGGAAGACCAAACTGCGAGAGCAACTTGCGGATGGTTGCGGCACCGAGGCCCGGCGCGAGGGTGAGTTGCAGCCAGCTCGCCAGCGCCGGGTCCGAAATCATGCCGGCGGCTCGCTCCGGCAGAACACTGCGCTGCGCTTAGGGATTTTGTACAAGATCCAGCTTGTTGACCGGTTTCGAGATGCTCATGACGAGCGCGTAGGATACCCGGTCGAAGACGCGGAACACAAACGCGACCCCGTAGCGTTCATTGGGCAGGGTGAGCGGCGCGGCGCCCGAATCCCTCGAGCGCGTGGCATCGGCGACTGTCGCTCCGGGCCGGTAGAGGGCGACGACGTTGCCAACTTCCACGCCCTTGGATTTGCCCAGGTTGATCGCGATCACCGACTGGTTGCCGTATTCGCCGACGCGCGTATCGCGGCCGTAGAGGGAAATGATGCGTCCCTGCAACTGCGTGGACGGCGCGTGCGGGGCATAGCTCGGCACATCGGGTTTGCCCGCCGCTACCAGCTTGTCGCCGACGCCAATCTCCTGCGTCACCGAAGAAAACTGGATTACTGCCGGATCGCCGCCGCGCACCACGCTCGCGCTGCCAAGGTAAATCGCCTCATAGCCGAGCGTGGTCTTGGTGTCCGGATCGATCAGGGCCGGGCCGGGCCGGTAGACCAGCCAGGAAGTCAGCTTGGAGCCGCCGATACCGCGCACGAAGGCACGGTTGCCGTTCTCCAGAACAACGCGCGAGTCCTCGCCGGCGACGATGGTCGGCGCGTTTGCCAGTCCGTCGGGTTCGATCACCAGGGGACGCGTAAGGAACGGTTCGATGATTGCCGGCGGAATGCTCGGCACCACGGCGCGCGCGATCGATTCGGCGCGCACCCGAGGGCTCAGCTTTACCGTGTCCGAGGAGAGCGCGAGCTGACCGCGCGCGCGGTCCAGCACGATGACGTTACCGGGGTAAATGCGGTGGGGATTCTTGATTTCGTCCTTGTTCAGGTTCCACAATTCGTTCCAGCGCCAGGGCGAATCCGTATAGCGTTGCGCGATCGACCAGAGGGTGTCTCCCGGGACGACGACGTAGCGCTCGGGAGCCTCCGGTTTCATCGCCAGGGGGGTTTTCGGCATCTGGGCCAAAGCGCTGGCGGAGAGCGCCCCGCTTAGGACAAAAGCCAGCGTTGTGATAGACTTACGCCATTGTTGGTACATAGAGCCCCCGATCGGTGGCTGACATTCCGGGCCGGTTGAGATTGCGGTTTGCGTACCCAAATGTAGCATAAAGCCCCAACTGTTTAACTACAGCCTGAGATACTGCACGTAATCGATTCAATTTGCAAGCAAATTGCTGATTTATGGCCCTCCTGAACATCCTTCGCTACCCCGACGCGCGCCTGCACAAGCTTGCGGCCCCGGTGACGGTTTTTGACGCGCCGCTGAAGCAGCTGGTCGCCGACATCGCCGCAACCATGTACGAGGCGCCGGGCATCGGACTGGCGGCCACCCAGGTCGACGTACATCGCCAGGTGATCGTGATCGACGTTTCCGAGCGCCGGGATTCGCTCGTGGTGCTGATCAATCCCGAGATTGTGGAGGCGAGCGGCGTTTCGGATATCGAGGAAGGCTGCCTCTCGGTGCCCGGGATTTACGACACGCTGGAGCGCGCCGAGCGCGTCAAGGTGCGCGCTCACGACCAGAACGGCAAGCTGTTCACGCTCGAGGCGCAGGGCCTGCTCGCGGTGTGCATCCAGCACGAAATGGATCATCTCAAGGGCAAGGTGTTCGTCGAGAGCCTCTCGCAGCTCAAGCAGCAGCGCATCCGCGCGCGGCTCGCGAAGCAGCTTCGCAAAAGCGCTTGATCCCTTCGCTCGCCTGACACCTTCCTGCGTCTAGTATTCGCCGGTACTCCCGAATTTGCGGCACGCGCGCTGGCGGCCTTGCTCGATGCTGGCCACGACGTTGCGCTGGTCCTTACCCAGCCGGACCGGCCGGCGGGCCGAGGCCTGCGTTCATCGGCGAGCGCCGTCAAGCAGTTCGCCGCGGCCCGCGGCCTGGAGGTCTTTCAGCCGCAAACCCTGATCGCGGATGGCGTTCTCGAGCGCCTCGCCGCTGCGCGCCCGGAGGGCCTGGTTGTCGCGGCGTACGGATTGATCCTGCCGCCACGCGTGCTCGAGGTCGCGCCGCACGGCGCGCTCAATATCCATGCCTCGCTGCTACCGCGCTGGCGGGGTGCGGCTCCGATTCAGCGCGCGTTGTTGGCTGGTGATAGCGAAACCGGGATCACCATCATGAAAATGGATGCAGGATTGGATACCGGGCCGATGCTCTCGTTGCATCGGCTGGCGATTGCGCAGGACGACGATGCGCAGTCCCTGCATGACCGGCTGGCGGTGCTCGGCGCCGAGGCGATCGTCGGCACGCTCGCAGAGCTCGCGGCCGGACGCGCCAAGCCCTTGCCGCAGTCCGAGGCCGGCGCAAGCTACGCGCGAAAAATCGGCAAGCACGAAAGCGCGCTCGACTGGACGAAGAACTGCGACGAACTGGAGCGCGCGGTACGGGCCTTGCGACCTTCGCCTGGCGCACGAACGCAATTGCGCGGTGAAGCCACGAAGATCTGGCGCGCGCTCTGCGTCGCAGGCAAGGGGGCGCCTGGCGAGGTGCTCGAGAGCAGCGCCGAGGGCGTGCGCATCGCCTGTGGCGAGGGCGCGCTGCTGGCTACGGAGCTGCAACGCGCGGGCGGTACGCGCCTCGCGGCGGCGGAATTCCTGCGCGGCTTTCCGATCGCGCCTGGCGAATGCCTTGGCGCCGCTCGCTGAAGCGCTTGCGGCGGCAGCAGCGCTGGTCGCCCGCGTGGCGGCCGGCCGCAGCCTGTCGGCCGAACTCGAACGCGCCGGCCCGGATCCGCTCGACGGCTCGCGCGCCGCGCTCGCGGACCTTTGCTATGGAGCGCTGCGGCGCTATGGCCGCTCTCAGGCGATCGTAAACGCGCTTTCGCGCCGCGCCGGCACCACCGATCCTCTGGTCGAGGCGCTATTGTGGTGCTCCTTCTATGCACTCGAATCGGGTCGCTACGCGGAATACACCGTAGTCGATCAGGCCGCGCGCGCCTGCGTCGCGCTGCAGCGCGCGAGCGCGAAGGGCTACGTCAACGCGCTGCTGCGCAATTTACTGCGCGCGCGCGCCGGGCTGGAGGCGAGGCTGGGCAACGACGAACTCGCGCGTCACTGGCACCCGAAGTGGTGGATCGAACGCGTGCGGGCGGCGTATCCGTCGACCTGGGAGCAGGTGCTCGCGGCCGGAAACACGCACCCGCCCATGTGCCTGCGCGTCAATGCGCGCCGCGCTTCGCCGCAGGCCTATGCCGCGCGCCTGGCCGCGGAGGGAATCGCCGCGAGCCGTGTCGGCGCTGCAGGGCTGTTGCTGGAACGGCCGCTGCCGGTGGCTCGCCTGCCGGGCTTTGCCGAGGGCGAGGTTTCCGTGCAGGACGCGGGCGCGCAGCGCGCGGCGGGGTTGCTGGACCTGCGCGCTGGTCAGCGGGTGCTCGACGCCTGCGCCGCACCTGGCGGCAAAAGCGCCCACATCCTCGAGTCGGCCGATGTCGAGTTGACTGCGATGGATGTCGATGGCGAGCGCATCGCCACCATCAGCCGCGACCAGGAAAGGCTCGGGCTCAACGCTCGCGTGCGCGCCGCGGACTGCACTGTGCCGGAGGCCTGGTGGGACGGCGTCGCCTTCGAGCGGATACTCGCCGACGTGCCCTGCTCCGCATCCGGCGTGGCGCGGCGCCACCCCGACATCAAATGGCTGCGCCGGGACGCGGACATCGCCGCCTTTGCGCTGCGCCAGGCGCGCATTCTGGATGCGCTTTGGCGCACGCTCGCCCCGGATGGTAAATTGCTGTATGTCACCTGTTCGATTTTCCCGGAAGAGAACACTGCGGTGGTCGATGCTTTCACCGCGCGCACGCCTGGCGCACGCCGGGTGCCCCTGCCGGCTGGCGCCGCGGCGCAGCTTGTGCCCGGTCCCGAACACGACGGATTCTTTTTCGCCCTGCTAGAGAAGCCGGCTTAGGACGAACCCGAGGCGACGCGCGATGCGAGGCTTCGCTCTCCGCAACAAGCTGTTGGCCGCGCTCGCGCTGGGAGTCGCTGCGCTTCTGCCCGCGTTTGCCGCGCGCGCCGACGACATCGAGGTCACCGACGCGCGCCTCGCCGTAACCGAGGACGGCGTGGTGCTGGCCGCCGACTTCGCGTTCGATCTGACTCCGCGCCTCGCCGAAGTGGTCACCAATGGCGTGCCCCTGTATTTCGTCGTCGAGTTCGAACTCACGCGCCCGCGCTGGTACTGGTTCGACGACAAGGCTGCCGCCAAGCGCCTGCAGTTGCGCCTTTCCTACCACGCGCTTTCGCGCCACTACCGGCTTTCGACCGGCGTTCTGCAGCGCAACTACGCTACGCTGGAGGAGGCCCTGAACGTGCTGCGCCGCGTACGCAACTGGCAGGTGGTGGAGCGCGGCGTCGCGCTTGCCGACGCCAACTACGATGCGGCAGTGCGCATGCGCCTGGACCTCACCCTGCTGCCCAGGCCATTTCAACTCAGCGCCATCACCAACCGCGAGCTCAATCTGGAATCGCCGTGGCGGCGCTTCACCTTCCGGCCGCCCGCGGCTCTCCCCGCGCCGGTCGAAAGCCGCGAGCCGAAGGAGGCGGAAGGGCGATGAGGCTGCTGATACTCCTGGGCGCGGCGCTCGCGGGCGTGCTGCTGTTTCTGCTCGCTACGGCGAGCGGCAATACGACCGTGTTCGCGGATCACTACCCTTTGCTGCTGGGATTGAACGCGGCGCTGGCGGCGCTGCTTGCCTTGCTGGTGGCCTGGCAGATTCGCATGCTGTGGCGCAGATACCGGGAACGGGCTTTCGGTTCGCGTCTTACGGTGCGCCTGCTGCTGCTGCTTGCGCTGATGGCGGTGGTGCCCGGAGCGCTCGTCTACACCGTGTCGGTTCAATTCCTCGCCAAAAGCATCGAGTCCTGGTTCGACGTCAAGGTCGATGCGGCGCTCGAAGGCGGCATCAATCTGGGCCGTTCGGCGATCGACCAGATGCTGGGCGAACTGCAGGCCAAGGCGCGCGCGATCGCCGCCGAACTGGCGGACGGACCAGCCGGCCAGCAGGTGGTGCTGCTGGACCGCCTACGCGACCGGGCCGGCGTGCAAGAGGCCGTAATCGTGAGCGGCAGCGGGCGCGTGCTGGCGAGTTCGAGCGAGGATGTCTCGCGCCTCGTTCCGGAGCTGCCTACGACGCAGGTACTGCGGCAGGCGCGCAGCTCGCGCGGCTATACCTCAGTCGATGCGGCTGCCGGCAAGCCGCTCGCCCTGCGCGTGGTGGTGCCGGTCGCGAGCCTCGCGCTCACCGACGAGGCGCGCTACTTGCAGCTGCGCCAGTCGGTGCCCGAGCAGTTCGGCCGCAGCGCCGAGGCAGTCGAGGCGGCGTACCGGGACTACCGCGAACTCGTGCTGGCGCGCCAGGGACTGAAACGCATCTATATCGTCACGCTCACGCTGGCGCTTTGCATGGCTTTGCTGGTCGCGATTGCGCTTGCGGTGGTGCTGGCGAGCCGGCTCTCCGAACCGCTCGCCAATCTGGCCCAGGCGACCCAGGCGGTGGCGCGCGGCGATTTCAGCCGCCAGGCCCCGGTCACGAGCAGGGACGAACTGGGCGTGCTGATCGAATCGTTCAATTCGATGACGCGCCAGCTCGACGACGCGCGGCGGGTGGTCGAGGCAAACCGCACGGCACTGGAGAGTGCCAAGGCCAGGCTCGAGAACATTCTCGCCAACCTTTCGGCCGGCGTGCTGGTGTTTGACCGCGAGCTCGGATTGACGATCACCAACCACGGCGCGCTGGCGATTCTGGGCGCCGAGCTGGATGTATTTGCCGCGGACATGCGCGAGCAGTTCCGCGCGCACGGCGCGCTGGCCTGGCAGCAGGATGTGGAGCTCAAGAACACGGGCAAGGCGCTCCTCGTGCGCGGCACGGCGCTGTCGGAGGATCCAGCGGGCGGTTACGTGCTGGTGTTCGACGACATCACGCAGCTCATACAGGCGCAGCGCGCGACCGCCTGGGCCGAAGTGGCGCGGCGGCTCGCGCACGAGATCAAGAACCCGCTCACGCCGATCCAGCTTTCGGCGGAGCGCATGGAGATGAAACTCTCCGGCAAGCTCGCGGCCGAAGATGCCGAGACGCTGGCCCGCGGCACCCGCACCATCGTCAACCAGGTCGCGGCACTCAAAAGCATGGTGGACGATTTTCGCGACTATTCGCGCCTGCCGGCGCCCGTCTTCGCGCCGCTGGACCTGAACGCGCTGGCGCAGGAAGTGCTGGCCCTGTATGAGACCTCGAGTACGCCGATTGCGCGCAAACTTGCGCCCGGGCTGCCCGAAGTGCGTGCAGACTCCGCGCAGATCCGCCAGGTGCTGCACAATCTGGTGCAGAACGCGCAGGACGCGCTCGAGCACCGCAAGAGCGGCGCCGAGCCGCCGCTGATCGAGGTGTGCACCGAACTGGCGGGCGACAAGGTGCGCCTTGCGGTGACGGACAATGGCGGTGGTTTTCCAGAGGAAATGATGGCGCGCATTTTTGAGCCCTATGTCACGAGCAAGCCGCGCGGCACCGGGCTGGGCCTGGCGATCGTGAAGAAAATCGTCGACGAGCACCACGGCGAACTGGCAATCGAGAATCGCCCGGCGCAGGGCGTGTCTGTAAGCATGCTGCTGCCCGTGGCGGACAGCCGTGCGCCCGCCGCGCAAGGCAGCGCAGCAAAGGCAGCCTAGACGCCATGGCGCAGATTCTGGTGGTGGACGACGAGGTCGGGATCCGGGAACTGCTCTCGGAGATTCTCGCCGACGAGGGCCATCAGGTGCTGCTCGCGGAGAACGCCGGCGAGGCGCGGCGCCTGCGCGAACGCCAGCGGCCGGACCTGGTGCTGCTCGATATCTGGATGCCGGATACCGACGGTATCTCGCTGCTCAAGGAATGGGCCGCCAGCGGACAGCTCGGCATGCCGGTGGTGATGATGTCCGGGCACGGCACCATCGAGACCGCGGTGGAGGCGACTCGCATCGGGGCGCTCGACTACCTGGAAAAACCGATCGCCCTGCAGCGGCTGCTCGCCACGGTCAAGCGGGCGCTGCGCAACCACGAGGCGGTGGCGCCGCGCGAACTCTCGCTCGCCACGCTGGGCCGCTCGCCGGCGTTGGCTGAAGCGCGCAAGCGCCTGGCGCAACTCGCGCTGGCCGGCGCGCCTCTCATGCTGCGTGGCGAACGCGGCATGCGCCCTGAACTCTTTGCCCGGTTGCTCACCGCAGCCGGCGCACCGTTCGTCGAGGGTCGCGAGGTGATGGCGGGCGCTTCCTCGGAGACGCTGGCGCGCGCCGCGGGCGGGGTGCTGTTCGTTGGCGACCTCGCGCTGCTCGGGCGTGCGGACCAGAAGAACCTCGAATTCCTGCTGGCGCGCGCCGACAAGCACAAGGCGCGCGTCGTGTCCTTCGCGTCCATCGACGGGCGCACGCTGATCGAGAAGCATGAATATGACGCCGGCATGGTCGCGCGGCTCTCGGAACTTGTGCTCAAGCTGCCGGCGCTGCGCGATTTTGCCGAGGACGTGCCCGATCTCGCCGCGATGAGCCTGGTGCAGCTGGTCGAGACGCGCGCCTGCCCGCCGCGGCGGTTTTCGGTGGCGGCGCTGAACGCGTTGCGGCACCACTCCTGGCCGGGAAATCTTGCCGAGCTCGACAGCGTGGTGAGGAACCTCGCGCTCGGCGCGCTCGATGAGGATATCGGGCTGGAGGATGTCGAGCGCGTGGTGGCGGCGCACGCCGCTTCCTCGCCGCCGCCCGAGATCGCGCTGGATCGTCCCTACCGCGAAGCGCGCGAGGCCTTCGAACGGCTGTATTTCCAGCACCTGCTCGCGCGCGAGAACGGCAGTATGTCGAAAGTCGCGGAGCGCTCCGGCCTGGAGCGCACGCACCTGTACCGCAAACTGAAGGCGCTCGGCCTGCCGGTCGGACGGCGCGAAGAGAGCTAGATTATTTCTTTTTCTTTTTGATACGCTGCGGGCGCGACTTGCCGTAGCTGCCCTTGTAAATCTTGCCGCGCCTGGTTCGCTTGTCGCCTTTTCCCATTTCGTTCCTTCTAGGTTGAAGTGCCGGGCATTATATCGGCCGGCTCATACGCCGCCTGGTTCATACCCTAAGTAGGGCGCGAGCCATTTCTCGGTCTCTTCCACGCTCATCGCCTTGCGCCGCGCGTAGTCTTCGACCTGGTCGCGGCCGATCTTGCCGACCGCGAAGTAACTCGATTCCGGGTGCGACAGGTAGAAACCCGAAACCGCCGATGCAGGTAGCATCGCGAAAGATTCGGTCAGCGTGATTCCCGCGTTGCGCTGCGCATCCAGCAGCGCGAACAAGGCGCCCTTCTCGGTGTGGTCGGGACAGGCGGGGTAGCCTGGCGCCGGGCGCACGCCGCGATAGGCCTCGGCGATCATTTGCGCGCCGCTGAGTTTTTCGTCGGGCGCATAGCCCCAGAATTCGCGCCGCA
Organism: uncultured Bordetella sp.; assembly: GCA_964616875.1. GTDB lineage: Bacteria > Pseudomonadota > Gammaproteobacteria > Burkholderiales > SG8-39 > RBG-16-66-20. The sequence goes on from CAZTSJ010000221.1 coordinate 12,097, forward strand.
CGCGCTCGTGCAGGTGCTCGGCAAAGGCTTCCGCCAAACGATCGGCAAGCACCTTGAGCATGATCGCGCTGTAGTCGTCGTGCTGCGCCTCGAACTGCGCGAGTTTCGCCTCCAGGCCGCCCACCGCGACCGCAAAGGCGCCGATCCAGTCCGGCACGCCGGATTCCTTCGGCGCGACGAAGTCGGCGAGGCACTGGTTGGCCCTGCCAGCGGGCTTCTGATTCTGCTGCCGCAGGTTGTGCCAGGTCATGGCGACGGCACGCCGCGCGTCGTCGGCATAGATCTCGATATCGTCGCCATTCACGCGCGCCGCTGCGAAGAGGCCGAAGACGCCGTTGGCCGAGATCCATTTTTCGCGCACGATGGTCTGCAGCATTTCGAGCGCCTCGACGTGGAGCTTGCGCGCCGCATCTCCCACCACCGGGTCTGCGAGGATCCTGGGATAGGGGCCGGAGAGTTCCCAGGCCTGGAAGAACGGCGTCCAGTCGATGTACGGGATCAGCTTTTCCGGCGGGTAGTCGCGCAGTACCTGGATGCCGAGATCGCGCGGCGCGGGCGGCCGATAGCTGGACCAGTCGGTTGCGTGCCCGAGGCGCCGGGTTGCGGCGATCGGCACCAGCGGCCCCGGGCCTTTCTTGCCCTGGTGCTGAATGCGGATCTTCTCGTAGTCGGCGCGCACGCCGGCGATGTAGGCGTCGCGCTGCCCGATCGACAGCAGGTTCTGCATCACGCCTACCGAACGCGAGGCATCCGGCACGTAGACCACCGGACCGGGGTAGTGCGGCGCGATTTTCACCGCGGTGTGCGCGCGCGAAGTCGTCGCGCCGCCGATGAGCAGCGGCACGCTGAAGCCTTCGCGCTGCATCTCGCGCGCGACGTGCGTCATTTCCTCGAGCGAGGGCGTGATCAGGCCTGACAGGCCGATGGCGTCGGCGTTCTCCCGCCGCGCGGTTTCGAGGATCGTCCTGGCGGGCACCATCACGCCCAGGTTCACGACGTCGTAGTTGTTGCACTGGAGCACCACCGCGACGATGTTCTTGCCGATGTCGTGCACGTCGCCCTTGACCGTGGCGATCACCAGCTTGCCCTTGGCCTTGGCGGCTTCGCCGCTGCGCACTTTCTCCGCCTCGATGTAGGGAATCAGGTGCGCCACCGCCTGTTTCATGACGCGTGCGGATTTGACGACCTGCGGCAGGAACATCTTGCCGGCGCCGAACAGGTCGCCGACGATGTTCATGCCGTCCATCAGCGGCCCCTCGATCACCTCGATCGGGCGCGCGAACTTGAGCCTTGCCTCCTCGGTGTCAGCGACGACGTGACTGGCAATGCCGTTGACGAGGGCGTGGGACAGGCGCTCTTCGGGCGTGCCGCGGCGCCAGGCATCGTCCTCCTTCGAGGCGCGCAGCCCGCCCTTGACGCCCGCGGCATGCTCGATCAGGCGCTCGGTGGCGTCGGCTCGCCGCGCCAGGATCACGTCCTCCACTCGCTCGCGCAGCCCGGGTTCGATTTTTTCGTATACGCCCAGCTGCCCCGCGTTGACGATGCCCATCGTCATGCCGGCCTGCACGGCGTGATAGAGGAACGCGGTGTGCATCGCTTCGCGCACCGCGTCGTTGCCGCGGAAGGAGAACGACAGGTTCGACACGCCGCCCGAAACCCTCGCCTGCGGCAGGTTGGCGCGGATCCAGCGCACCGCCTCCAGGTAATCCAGGCCGTAGCGCGCGTGCTCTTCCAGCCCGGTGGCGACGGCGAAAATGTTGGGGTCGAAGATGATGTCCGCCGGTGCGAGCCCGGCTTTTTGCGTCAGCAGGTCGTAGGCGCGGCGACAGACCGCGATGCGCCGCTCCAGCGTGTCGGCCTGGCCCTGCTCATCGAAAGCCATCACCACCACGGCGGCGCCGTACTTGCGCACCAGGCGCGCCTGGCGCAGGAACTCCTCCTCGCCCTCCTTCATGCTGATGGAGTTGACGACGCCCTTGCCTTGCAGGCATTTGAGCCCGGCCTCGATCACGCTCCACTTCGAAGAGTCGATCATCACCGGCACGCGCGAGATGTCGGGCTCGGAGGCTGCCAGATTGAGGAAGGTCACCATCGCCTTTTCCGAATCGAGCATGCCTTCGTCCATGTTGATGTCGATCATCTGGGCGCCGTTCTCGACCTGCTGGCGCGCGACCGACAGCGCTTCGGGGTAATTCCCGGACAGGATAAGGCGCGCGAAAGCCTTGGAGCCGGTGACGTTGGTACGCTCGCCGACGTTCAGGAACAAGGATCCGTCACCGACATTGAGCGGCTCCAGTCCGGAGAGCCGCAGCATCGGCGCTCGCTCGGGCGCGCGGCGGGGCGCGACGCCGCGCACCGCCTCGGCGATGGCGTGGATATGCTCGGGCGCGGTGCCGCAGCAGCCGCCCACCAGATTGAGGAATCCGGCGCGCGCCCAGCTGCCCAGTTCCTGCGCCATGGATTGCGGCGTGTCGTCGTATTCGCCGAACGCGTTGGGCAGGCCCGCGTTGGGGTAGCAGGACACGGGCACCTCGGCCACGCCGGAGAGCTCCTCGACGTACTGGCGCAGCTCCTTCGCGCCCAGCGCGCAGTTCAGCCCCACCGCGAGCGGCTGGACGTGGCGCACCGAGTTGTAAAACGCCTCCGTGGTCTGGCCCGAGAGCGTGCGGCCCGAGGCGTCGGTGATGGTTCCCGAGATGATCAGCGGCAGCCGTGCACCGCGCTTGTCGAATTCGGTTTCGATCGCGAACAGGGCCGCCTTGGCGTTCAGCGTGTCGAAGATGGTTTCGACCAGCACCAGGTCCGCGCCGCCGTCGATGAGTCCGCGCAGTGCGTCGGTGTAGGCGGCGACCAGCGCATCGAAACTCACGTTGCGAAAGCCCGGATCGTTCACGTCCGGCGAAATCGAGGCGGTCTTGGTGGTGGGTCCGAGCGCGCCGGCGACGAAGCGCGGGCGGGAACGGTCGCGCTTCTGCCATTCGTCCGCCGCGTCACGCGCGAGGCGCGCAGCGGCGTGGTTGAGTTCGTAGGCGAGCTCTTCCATGCCGTAGTCGCCAAGCGACACCGCGGTCGAGTTGAAGGTGTTGGTCTCGATGATGTCGACGCCGGCCGCGAGGTAGTCCAGATGCAGGCGGCGGATCAGCGCCGGCTGCGTCAGCGTGAGCAGGTCGTTGTTGCCGCGCAGGTCGCGTGCCCAGCCGCGGAAGCGCTCGCCGCGAAACTGCTCTTCGCTCAAGCGCTCGCGCTGGATCATCGTGCCCATCGCGCCATCGAGGACCAGGATCCTGTCGGCGAGCAGCGACTGCAGCAGGGAAGCGCGATCGTTCATCCGGTTCCAAAAACAAAAACGCCCGTTCAGCTTGCGCAGAAACGAGCGTCTTAGGGTACGGGAGACGAGTCTCCCGTTCACTGCGTCGCGTCTCTTTAGCCGTATTTGTTTGTCCCCACCCGGGAGTGGTTCGGCGCCCGCAAGCTGAACTTCAAATCGGCGCGGACCGCATTTTACCTCACGTCTATCATCAGTGCAGGCGCGGCTTTTTGAGGAAATCGCCGCGATCGGCCGAGCGGATCTGGACTTTCGATGCAGCGCCGCGCCGCGACAGCGTCAGCGTGACGCTGCTGCCGGCGGGGCCGGCGTTCCAGATGCGGCGGAACATCGCCGCGAGGCCCGCAACGGGCTCGCCGCCGACTTCGAGCACGAGGTCGCCGAGCTTCACGCCGGCGCGTTCGGCCGGGCCGCCCGGCGCGAGGCCGCCGATGACGAGATGGCCGTCCATTTCGGTGGCGTAGATGCCGAGCCAGGCGCGTGGCGGTCGCGCCGCCCGGCCCGACGCAAGCATATCGTCCAGAATCGGCGCGAGCAGATCGACGGGTACGAACATGTTGCCGTCCACTGTTCTGCCGGCGACCGATTCCTGCACCAGCAGCGAGCCGATGCCGAGCAGGCGGCCGTCGCTGCCCACGAGCGCGGCGCCGCCCCACTGCGGATGGGCGGGCGCGGTAAACAGGGCTGCGTCGAGCACATATTCCCAGTAGCCGGCGAATTCGCGCTTGGCGACGATTTTTGCCTTGAGCGAATGCGCGCGGCCACCGTGGCCGATGACGATGACTTCGTCGCCGGCAGCCGCGCCGGCAGGCAAGCCGCGCGCGAGCGGCCGCACGCCGAGCGCAGCAAATGGCAGTACCAGGCCAAAGCCGGTGCTCTGGTCATAGGCGAGCGCGTGGCCCTGCACCACGGTGCCGCGGTTGGTCGAGAGCCAGATCGATTCGGCCTCGGTGATCAGGTAGCCGATGGTCAGCACCAGGCCGTCGTCGCGGATCACGACGCCGTTGCCCGCGCGCTCGGTGCCGAGGATGGGCGCGGTGAACGCGTCCTCCGGAATCTCGGCACGCAGCAGGACGACCGAATCAAGCGCGGCCTCAAGATCGAAGCCCGTGTCCTGCGGACTCGGTTGCAGCGCGGCGGGGAATGCCCAGTTGCCAGGTTCAGCCATGGTCGATCCTGCTGATATTATCCGGCGCCATGAAGGAAAACGCGGCAGGAAACGAGTTTTACTCGATAGTTGCGGTATTCCCGGTGCAGTTGCAGTGGGGGGAGTGCGATCCGGCCGGGATCATCTTCTATCCGACCTACTTCCGCTGGTTTGACGCTGCAACCTGGAATATGTTCGCGCAGGCCGGCTACCACGCCAAGCGCATGCGCGCCGAGCACCGGGCGATGCCGCTGGTGGCCGCGGATTGCCAGTTCAAGTACCCCGCCGAGCAGCAGGATCGCGCCGAGGTGCGTTCGCGGATCCTGCGCTGGGGTGGCAAGTCGTTCGTCGTCGCCCATGACGTGGTGCGCGAGGACGGCATCCTGCTCGCGCAGGGATCGGAAACGCGGGTCTGGGGACGCTACACCGAGGGGCCCGGCTCGGCGATGCAGGGCGAGCGGATCGGCGAGGAACTCAAAACCCTGTTCGCGAAGCGCTAGGCGAAGCACATGGGTTCGACGGTTTTCGATTCGGTCCTCTACCGCGACATGTTCGGTACGGCCGAGATGCGCGCCGTGTTTTCGGATGCCGGATTCCTCGCGCGCTGCCTCGAGGTGGAGGCGGCACTGGCGCGCGCGCAAGGCGCGCTGGGCATGATCCCGGTCGCAGCGGCGCGCGAGATCAGCGCCAGGGCGGATCCCGCCATTCTGGATCTCGAACGCCTGAAACGCGAGACCGAAATCGTCGGCTATCCCATCCTGCCTCTGGTGCGCCAGCTCGCCGCGGCCTGCGCGGGCGACGCGGGGCGTTACGTGCACTGGGGTGCGACCACGCAGGACATCATGGACAGCGCGCTCGTCCTGCAGCTGCGCACGGCGTTCGATCTCGTGGCCGCCGATCTTGCGGCGGTTTCACTGGCGCTCGAAGCGCTCGCGCGCCGCTACCGCGACACACCGATGGCGGGACGCACCCACCTGCAGCAGGCCTTGCCGATCACCTTCGGCTTCAAGGCCGCGGTATGGCGCGCGCCGATCGAGCGCCATCGCGAGCGTCTCGTGCAATTGCGGCCGCGCGTGCTGGTGGGGCAATTCGGCGGCGCGGCGGGCACCCTTGCCTCGCTTGGCGACCAGGGACTGGCGGTGCGCGCAGCGCTGATGCGCGAACTGGGCCTGGGCGAGCCGGCGATTACCTGGCATGTGGCGCGCGACGGCCTCGCCGAAGCGGTGCTCTTCACCGGACTCGTCACGGGCTCGCTTGCCAAGATCGCCACCGACGTGATGCTCATGATGGCGACCGAGCTGGGCGAAGCTTTCGAGCCCTTCGAGCACGGGCGCGGCGGCAGCAGCACCATGCCGCAGAAGCGGAATCCCATCTCCTCGGAATTGATCGTCGCCTGCGCCAAGCTGGTGCGCCAGCACGGCGCACTCATGCTCGATGCAATGGTGCAGGACTTCGAGCGCGCCACCGGCCCCTGGCACGCGGAGTGGATCGCGCTGCCCGAGAGTTTCCTCGCCACGGCCGGCGCGCTCAGGCAGGCGAAGCTGATGCTCGCCGGGCTCACGGTGGACGCTGCGCGCATGGCGCACAACCTTGGCATGACCTCGGGCCTGATCGTGGCGGAGGCCGTCATGATGGGACTGGCGCCCAAGCTCGGCAGGCAGGTCGCGCACGACATTGTCTATGACGCCTGCCGCGAGGCGGCGGATAGTGGCAGGGCGCTGCTCGAGGTGCTGGCCGCGAACCCGCAGGTGGGGCCGCATTTCGAGCGCGCCGAGCTCGAGCGGTTGCTCGATCCGCGTAACTACCTGGGAAGCGCGGGCCCGATGGTCGACCGTGCGCTAGATAACTAAGCCGTTCCCCAAACTTCTTCAGCGGTCTCGATTACCAGGCGCAGTTTCGCGCGCTGCGCTTCGACCGCGATCTTGTTGCCGTGCACCGTGCTGGAGAAACCGCACTGCGGGCTGAGCGCCAGCTGCTCGAGCGGCGCGAACTTCGCCGCTTCGTCGATGCGCCGCTTGATGTCGTCCTTCTTCTCCAGGGCGCCCAGCTTGGTGGTGACCAGGCCCAGCACCAGGGTTTTGCCCTTGGGCAGGAAGCGCAGCGGCTTGAAGTCGCCCGAGCGCGCGTCGTCGTACTCGAGGAAATAGGCGTCCACGTTCATCTCCGAGAGCAAGGCCTCGGCCACCGGCTCGTAGCCGCCCTGCGCGGCCCAGGTGCTCTGGAAATTGCCGCGGCACAGGTGGATCGCGAGCGTCATGCCGGCGGGTTTGCGTGCCACGACGCGGTTGATGAATTTCGCGTAGCGGTGCGGCAGCTCGTCCGGGTCATCGCCGCGCGCCTTGGCCGCCGCGCGCATCTTGTCGTCGCACAGGTAGGCCAGATTGGTGTCGTCCATCTGCACGTAATTGCAGTCGGCCTTGGAGAGTGACGCCAGTTCCGCGCCGTAGGCCTTGGCCACGTCCTCGTAGAAATCGGGCTCCAGCTCGGGATAGTGCTGCTTGCTGATGCCGGCGCGGCCGCCGCGAAAGTGCAGCATGGTCGGCGAAGGGATCGTCACCTTCGGGGTGCGCTTGGTGCAGGACTTGAGGTAAAGGAAATCGGCGAGCTGGATGTCTTTCGTGTGGCGCACCTTGTCGATCACGCGCATCACGGGCGGTGCGAGCTCCTCGGTGCCGTCGGGCCGTTTGACCATCACCGGGATGTCGGTCTTGACGCCGCCGACCTGCTCGAGGAAGTCGATGTGGAAATAGGTGCGGCGGAATTCACCGTCGGTGATCGCCTGCAAGCCGGTGTCTTCCTGGAACTTCACGATCTCGGCGATCGCCTTGTCCTCCACCTTGCGCAGCTCGGCGGCGCCGATCTCGCCGCGCGCCTTGCGCGCGCGCGCTTCGAGCAGGTACTTCGGCCGCAAAAAGCTGCCGACGTGGTCGGCGCGGAAAGGCGGCGTGGAGCGTGCAGTCATCGGCAGTCCTTGGCGGGCATCAGCAGTCGAAGAATACCGTTTCGTCGCGGCCCTGCAGGATCACGTTCCACTCCAGCGCGCGGGGCTTGCCAGCGGTTTTGCGGGCAAGCAAGGTGCCGCGGCGCGCGGCCGGCACCAGCGCGAGCACTGCATCCTCGGCGTTGGCCGGATCATCTGCGAAATAGACCCGCGTCACGAGCTGCTTGAGCAGGCCGCGCATGAAGACGTTGACCGCGATGTGCGGCGCCTGCAGCTTGCCTCCCGGGCCTGCGACCCGGCCCGGCTTGATGGTCCTGAATCTGAACGCGCCCTTGGCATCGGTGGCCGAACGGCCGAAACCGCGAAAGCCGCGTGTGCCGTAGTTACCCTTGGCGTCGGCGTGCCAGATCTCGAGCAGCGCATCGGTGACTGGTTTGCCGTCGCCGTCGATGACGCGCCCGGCAATGGAAATCCGCTCGCCGGCGACGCCCTTGGGTGCGAGGTTCTCGATAATCAACCAGGTCATGCCGATGTGGAGGTACGGCCCAACCGTCTGCGAGGTGGTGGCATGGAGACTCATGAATTCTTCTCCATGGGAGTCTCACCGGGGCCGCGCAGGATGATGTCGAAGCGATAGCCGAGCGCCGTTTCGGGAATCGTGGTTTCCAGGTCGAACGCGGAAATGAGCCGGCTGCGCGCGCCTTCATCCGGCACGCAGTTGAACATCGGGTCGTAGGCGAGCAGCGGGTCGCCCGGGAAATACATCTGCGTCACCAGGCGCGTCGCGAAGGCGGGCCCGAAGAGCGAGAAGTGGATGTGCGCCGGGCGCCAGGCGTTATGGTGGTTGCGCCAGGGATACTCCCCCGGCCGGATGGAGACGAAACGATAGCGGCCGTGCTTGTCGGTGAGTGCGCGGCCGCAGCCGGTGAAGTTTGGGTCAGTGGGCGCGTCGTGCTGGTCGGTATGGTGCGGATAGCGTCCCGCGGAGTTCGCCTGCCAGATCTCGACCAGGGTGTGCGGCACCGGGCGGGCGTTTTCATCCAGCACGCGGCCGCTCACGATGATGCGCTCGCCGATCGGATCGCCCCTGTGCTGCCTGGTGAGGTCGGCGTCGCCGGGCTCGACCTCGTCGCGGCCGAACACCGGCCCGGTCAGCTCGGTGAGCGTCTGCCGCAGCATCACCAGCGGCCGGGTGGGCGCGCGCTTGAGCGTCGAGGCGTACGGCGCAAACAGGTAGCCGGGCTGCGTGCCGGGCAGCGGCCGGCGATAGCCGCTGCGTCCTGCCACGCTTTTCGTCTCCTGCCTATTTTTCTGCATCGGGCTGCTTCGAAGGCTGGGCGCGCTCGAAAGCGTCGAGCTGCATGCACTGCGCAAACACGCGCATCGCGGCCGGATAGGACGCGGTGTCGCACTGGTAGCGCTGCGCATTGAAGATTTGCGGCACCAGGCAGCAATCTGCCATGGTCGGCGCGTCGCCGTGGCAAAACTTTCCCGTGCCCCCGCCGGTGGTCAGATCGGCCTCGAACTTCGCCAGGCCGTCGGCGATCCAGTGGCGGTACCAGGCATTGACCTGCTCGTCGTTCTGACCGAGTGCGCGCTTCAGGTGCTGCAACACGCGCAGATTGTTGAGCGGATGGATCTCGCAGGCCACCAGCATGGCAAGCGACCGTACGCGCGCCCTGCCCGGCGCGTCCGTGGGCAGGAGCGGCCGCGTCGGCCGGGTCTCGTCGAGGTACTCGATGATGGCGAGCGATTGCGTGAGCAGCCTGCCGTCATCCTCGAGCGTGGGCAGCAGGGCCTGCGGATTGATTTCGCCGTAGGTGGGAACGCGGTGCTCGCCCTTGGCCAGGTGCACAAACGCCGCCTCGTAAGGCAGGCCCTTCAGGTTGAGCGCGATGCGCACGCGGAACGCGGCGGAGCTGCGGAAATAGGTGTAGAGCTTCATTGCAGTCGCGCTCGTCGGCTAGAGCGCCGGGACGATCTTGACCTTCAGCTCACCGACGCCCTCGACGCAGGCGTGCATGTCGTCGCCCGGTTTCACCGGCCCGACGCCAGCGGGCGTGCCGGAGTAGATCAGGTCGCCGGGCTCGAGCGTGTAGTACTCGGACAGATAAGCGATCTGTTCGGGCACCGACCAGATCATGTCCGAGAGATCGGCTTTCTGACGCTCCTTGCCATTTACCTTGAGCCAGATCGCGCCTTTGGCAGGATGTCCGATATTGGCGGCCGGCACGAGCGCACTGCAGGGCGCGGCCTCGTCGAAATCCTTGCCGAAGTCCCACGGGCGGCCATGGTCCTTGCCCAGTTGCTGCAGATCACGGCGCGTCATGTCGAGGCCCACGCCGTAGCCGAAGACATGCTCGCTCGCCTTCTTCGCATCGATGCGCCGCCCGCCCTTGCCGATGGCGACCACCATTTCGGTTTCATAGTGGTAGTTCGAGGTTTTCGCCGGGTAGTGCACGTTGCCGCCGCCGGGCACCAGGGCATGCGCCGACTTGATGAAGAAGAACGGCATTTCGCGGCCGTCGCCGCCCATTTCCTTCTGGTGCTCGACGTAGTTGCGGCCGACGCAGAAAATCCGCCGCACCGGGAACTGGTCCTGCGAGTCCCTGACGGCCAGCGACGGGATACTCCACAGCGATAGGACGTGTGCCATGCATTGCTCTCCTAGAAGAAACGGAATTCTAGTGCTAGGATGACCTTGCAGCTTATCGCCACCAAAGGAGGGGACGATGAATATCAAACTGGCGCCGGCATTCGCCGCGGCATTGCTGGCCGCGTTCGCGACCGGCGCGATTGCGCAGACGGTCAAGGTGGGGTTGGTGCTGCCCTACACCGGCGGCGGCGCAGAGTTCGCGCAGCAGGTGGACCGGGGCATCCAGACTTTCATGAAGCACAATCCGAAGGCCTTCGGCGCCTACCAGATCCAGATCGTCAAGCGCGATTCAAAGAATCCGAGCGGCGCGGAGGCCAAGATCGCGGTGCAGGAACTGATCGTGCAGGAGAAGGTGGACATTCTCACTGGGTTCATCTACTCGGGGGATGCGATCGCCTCGGCGTCGCTGTTTACCGAAGCCAAGCGGCCGGCAGTGATCATGAATGCCGGTACCGCCTGGATCACGAACCTGTCGCCGATGATTTCGCGCGTTTCGTTTTCGATGTGGCATGCGGGGCATGCGATGGGCGAGGCCGCTGCTAAAAACCTGAAGGCGAAAACCGCGGTGGTCGGCTATTCTGACTTCCCGCCGGGCAAGGACAGCCTGGATGCGTTCAAGCGCGGCTTCGAGGCCAACGGCGGCAAGGTGATCGACGAAATTCCAATGGGCGGGCCGGCCCAGGTACCGGATTTCACGCCGTTCTTCCAGCGCGCCAAGGACAAGAAGCCCGACGTGTTCTTTGTTTTCGTGCCCGCCGGCGACCACGCGCTCGGCGTGCTTAAGACTTACGGTGCCCTGGGCATGCGTGCTGCCGGGATCAAGCTGATCGGACCAGGGGATATTACCCAGGACATCAAGCTGCAGGCGATGGGTGACAACGCCGTGGGGTTGATCACGATCCACCACTACAACGCCGATCTCAACAATCCGCAGAACAAGCGATTCGTGGAGACGTGGAAAAAGGATTACGGCGCCGACTCGACGCCGGATTTCATGGGCGTGCAAGGCTACGATGGCATGGCGGCGATCGCCCACATCGTGACCACGCTGAACGGCAAGATTGACGCCGACTCGGCCATCAACGCGTTGCGCGGCTGGAAGTTCAACAGTCCGCGCGGCCCAATCTCGATCGATCCGCGGACCCGCGACATCGTCATGAACGAGTATCTGAGCGAAGTCGTCAAGACTGGCGGGCGGCTGGTGCAGAAGAACATCGCCACCATCGTCGCGGTCAAGGACATGTGCAAGGAACTCGGGGAAGGGCGTTGCAAGCAATAGCGCGCCCTCTTCACAGGACGCAGCCCACCGCCGCCCGCGCCAGCCTCCGGGGCGGCGGTTTCATTTTATGGACCTGAGCAGCTTCGCCAGCATCCTGCTGGGCGGGATGGCCGCCGGGATGGTGCTGTTCATCGTTTCGGTGGGCCTCTCGGTCACCATGGGGCTGATGGGCTTCGTCAACCTCGCGCACGGCGCCTTCGCCATGCTCGGCGGCTATGCCATCGTCCTGTCGATGAAGCATTGGGGCCTGCCGTTTCCTGCTGCGCTCGCATTTGGCTTTGTCGCTGTTGCGGCGCTTGCCGTGGTGCTCGAGCGAACGCTCTACACACGCTTGTACCGCGCCACCGAACTCGACCAGGTGCTGTTCACCATAGGCCTCATATTCGTCATGATCGCCACGGTGACGCTGAGCGTCGGTCCCGAGACGCAGTCCGTGATGCTGCCGGAGTGGCTGCGCGGCCAGACCGATCTGGGGTTCATCAGTTACCGCAGCTACAGCCTCGCGCTGATCGTGGCTGGGACCGCGCTCATGATCGCGCTGTGGCTGGGATTCGAGCGCACGCACATCGGTGCGCAGATCCGCGCCGCGGTGGACAACCGGCGCATGGCCCAGTCCATGGGCGTCGACGTCGGACGCCTATTCACGCTGACGTTTGCTCTGGGCAGCGGGCTCGCAGCGATCGGCGGGGGCCTAGGTGCGGAGATTCTGGGCCTCGACCCGCAGTATCCATTTCGCTACCTTGCCTACTTTCTCATTGTCGTCGCCGTGGGCGGGATGGGGCGCATCAGCGGCGTGTTTTTCGCTGCGCTGCTGATCGGGGTGCTCGATTTCGTGCTCAAGATCTACTTTCCCAAGGGCGGCACGATGTTCATTTACGCGCTGACCCTGATCCTGCTGCTCGCGCGGCCGCAGGGGTTGTTCGGAAGAAAGATCGCGTGATGAACGCGGCACTGGAACTCGCGCGTCGACACCGCCTGCAGTGGTGGGAAGCGCTGCCCTGGATCGCGAGCATCGCGTGTTTCTTCCTTTTTCCCACTTATCTCGCGTTCGGCACCCAGGTGCTGATCACGATTCTGTTCGCGCTGTCGCTCGATCTGGTTCTGGGCTACGCAGGCATCGTCACGCTCGGGCATGCGGCGTTCTTCGGCGCGGGCGCCTATACGGTGGGGATGATGGCGATGCATTGGGGCTGGAGCGAGCCGCTCTCCGGCCTGCTTGCGGCGGCGCTGGTCGCCGGCGCGATCGGCCTGGCGAGCGGACTGGTGCTGCTGCGCACCCATGGCCTCGCGCTGCTGATGCTTACCTTGTGCACGATGGCGCTGCTCGAGCAGGCCGCCAACATGGGCGCGGCCTGGACCGGCGGATTCGACGGCATGCCTGGACTTTCGTTCACGAAGATCCTCGGCATCTTCTCCTTCGACGTGCTTTATTTTCGCTCCCAGTATCTGTACTCGCTGGCGGTACTGTTCCTATGCTTCGTGATCGTGCGCATGCTGGTTTACTCGTCCTTTGGCCAGAGCCTCACCGGGATCCGCGAGAACCTCCTGCGCATGCACGCCGTGGGTGCCCCGGTAAGAGCGCGCCAGGTTCTTGCCTACACCGTTTCGGCGGCGCTCGCCGGCGTGGCAGGTGCGCTGTTCACGCAGGCGAATGGCTACGCGAATCTGGCCGTGCTCGGCCTGGAGCGCTCTGCCGGGGTATTGATCGTCCTCATCCTCGGCGGCTACGGGCGACTCTACGGCGCGTTCGTCGGTGCGATCACCTATATGGTGCTCGAACACGTGCTCGCCAAGGCCTACCCGACGGCCTGGCAGCTCGGGCTCGGCCTGACGCTGGTCGTGGTGGCGCTGTACGCGCGCAATGGGGTGCTGGGGATCATCGCATCCCTGCGCCGGCGCTTCGCCGGATCCGCCCGGTGAATACCGCTGCAATGCTCGAGACGAAGGGGCTGTGCAAGAGCTTCGGCGCCCTGGAAGTCGCGCGCGAGATCGACTTTCGCCTCGAGCGCGGCGCGCGCCATGCCCTGATCGGTCCCAACGGCGCGGGCAAGACCACCTTCATCAACCTGCTTACCGGCGTGTTGCCGCCGTCGCGCGGCAGCGTGCTGCTCGAAGGCGAGGACGTGACTTCGCTCGCGCAGGCGAAAAGGGTCAAGCGCGGCATTGCGCGCACTTTCCAGATCAATCAACTGTTCCGCGGCTTGAGCGTGTTGGAAAACGTCTGCATCGCGGTGTCCGAACGCCTGGGCGTGGGCGGTTCGATGCTGCGGCCCGCGGGCGCCCGCGCCGATGTCATTGAGGAAGCATCGCGCCTGATCGGGGTGCTCAAACTGGACGAGGACGCCGGGCGGCGAGTCGTCGAGCTGCCCTACGGGCGCCAGCGCCTGGTCGAAATCGCCATCGCCCTGGGCCTGAATCCGCGCGCCCTGCTGCTGGACGAACCGGCGGCGGGCATCCCCAGTGCCGAGAGCCACATCCTGCTCGACGCCATCGCCACGCTGCCCAAGGACATCGCCGTGCTCATCATCGAGCACGACATGGACCTCGTGTTCCGCTTCGCCGAACGCATCACCGTGATGGTGAGCGGCGCGATCTTTGCCGAGGGCACGCCGGCGCAGATTGCCGACAATCCCGAGGTGCGTGCGGTCTACCTCGGAAACGCCGGATGAGCGAGGCCCTGCAATTGAAAGGCGTCAGCGCCGGCTACGGCGAGACGCACGTGCTCGAAGGCATCGATCTCGCCCTCGCGCAAGGCGAGAGCCTGTCGGTGATCGGACGCAACGGCGTCGGCAAGTCCACCCTGCTGGAAACGATCATGGGCCATACCACGCTGCATGCGGGGCAAATTGGCCTGCGAGGTGCGCGCATCGACCCGGCGCCGGCGCACGAGCGCGCCCGCGCCGGCCTGGGCTACGTACCGCAGGAGCGGGAAATCTTCCCCTCGCTATCGGTGCGCGAGAACCTGGAACTGTGCGCCCGGCCTGGCGCGTGGACCCTGCAACGCATCTGCGAACTGTTTCCCAACCTCGAGCCGCGCCTCGGCAACGCCGGCACGCAGCTCTCGGGCGGCGAGCAGCAGATGCTGGCGATCGCGCGCGCGCTGCTGACCAACCCCACGGTGCTGCTGATGGACGAGCCCACCGAGGGCCTCGCGCCAGTCATCGTGCAGGCGTTGAGCAAGGTGCTCGCCAGGCTGCGTGGCGAGGGCGACCTGTCGATCGTGCTGGTGGAGCAGAACAGCCGCGTAGCGCTGGAATTTTCCGAGCGCACCGTGGTGATGGACCGGGGCCGGCTGGTATACGACGGGGCTTCGGAGCGCCTGCGCCGGGAACCCGATTTCCTCGCCAGCCTGATAGCAGCCCAGTAGGCCGCCTAGGGCTTGGCGCGCAGCTCCGCTTCGAGCAATTCGCGCAGCTTGAAGCGCTGCACCTTGCCGCTCGCGGTGCGCGGCAGTTCGGCGACTGCACGAATCCATTTCGGCCGCTTGAAGCGCGGCAGTTTCTGCTCGCAGGCTTCGCCAGCTGCCGCGAGCGCGAAGGCGGCGTCCCCGGCGGCCGTGACGAACAGGGCGAGGCGCTCGGAACCTTCGGCGTCTGTTACCTGGACGCAGGCGGCTTCGGTGATCGCCGCGTTGCCGGCCACCGCTGCCTCCAGTTCACCCGGCTGCACCCATTGCCCGGCGATTTTCACGAGCTCGTCGGAGCGGCCCTGGTGCGAGAAGAAGCCTGCGGCGTCCTGCACGAACAGGTCGCGCGTGCAGAACCAGCCGGCGCGGAACTGCGCTGCGCTCTGCTCGGGGCGATTCGCGTAGCCCTGCGCGAGCGCCGGATGCCGCAGCCACAGCTCGGCGCTCTCGCCGGCGGCCGCCAGCTCGCCTGCGGGCGTTCTGAGCTGCGCTTCCACGCCGGCGAGCGGCTTGCCGGTGTGCGACCCGTCCGATGTGCCGGGCGGCGTCACGATGCAGGCGCAGAAGGTTTCCGACATGCCGTACAGGGACAGGATTTCGCCGCCGGTTGCCGCGCGCCATTGTTCGATCAGTTGCGCCGGCAGCTTCTCGCCGGCTGCGACGAAGCGGCGCACCGCGCGAAACGGCGAGAGCTGCGCGGCGCCCAGCGCGAGCAGGCGCCGGTAGAAGGTCGGCACGCTGAAGAATGCCGCGGGCCGGTCGCGCGCCACGTGCGCGAGCACCGTCCGCGCGTCCGGCCAGTCGGGCTCGAGGATCGCGGTGGCCCCGGTTGCGAGCGGGCCGAGCAGTCCATGCTCCAGCGCGTAGGCAAAAAACAGCTTGGAAGTGGTGTAGCACCGGTCGCCGGGGGCGAGGCCGATGACCTCGCGCTGCGCCTGCCCCGCCGGCAACAGGCTGCGGTGCGCATGGATGATGCCCTTGGGCTTGCCGGTGGTGCCGGAGGAATAGAGCCAGAAGGCGGGATCCTCGGCGCGCACGGCGTGGGGCGTGGCCTGCGGGACGGCGCGCGCGATCGCATCGAGCCACGAATTCTGGTTCTCGACGATAGTTAGCCGCGCACCGCTGTCTGCCTGGATGTAGCGGTAATCGTCCTGAGAAATTCTGCTGTCGAGAGCCACCGCCACCGCGCCCGCGTGCACTGCCCCCAGCCAGGCCGCCGCGAACTCCGGCGTATCGCGCATCAGCAGCAGCACGCGCTCGCCGGGCGCGACGCCGAGCGAGCGCAGGGCATTGGCGGCACGCGCGACGGCGGCGGCCAGCTCGGCGTAGCTGAGCGATTGCGCGCCGCAGATCAGCGCGGTACGCGCGCCGTGCCGCGCGAGCGCCGCGCTGCCGAGAAAGTGCTCTACAGCGTTCAGGCTGGATCCTGTCACGTGCGGTTTTCTTGCCGCGGGTTGGTGTTTCCCCTAGGATAACTGTTTGGACCCCAAACAAAAACTCCATCCCGGCGCCCTGCCCGGGCTGCTCGGCTACCGCCTGCGCCTTGCCCAGCAGGCCGTGTTCCGCGACTTTGCCGCCAGCGTGCAGGGGCTCTCGCCGGGGCGCGTCGGGCTCCTGATCTACATCGACGCCAATCCGGGCGTGACCCAGAGCCGTCTCGCCGAGGCGGCCGAGCGCGACCGCTCCACCATGGTCGGGGTGCTCGACCAGCTCGAGGCGCGCGGCCTGATCGAGCGCCGCCGCGGCGCGGACCGGCGCACCAACGGGCTGTGGCTGACGCGCGCGGGGGGCGCGCTGCTCGCGCGCGCCCTGCGCAACATCGCCAGGCACGAGCAGCGCATCGCGGCGCGTCTTACGCTTGCCGAGCGCCGCCAGTTGCTCGCGCTGCTGGGCAAAATCTCCGGGTAAAACCTACATCCTGTACGCGGCCTCGCCGTGCGAAGTCACATCCAGGCCTTCGCGCTCTTCTTCTTCCGGTACGCGCAGGCCGATGGTCAGGTCCACCAGCTTGTAGGCGATGAACGCCACCACGCCGGACCAGATGACGGTCACGCCGACTGCCTTGGCCTGGATGATGAACTGTCCCCAGATGGAGTAGTCCTTTGCCGCCGTCATCGTGCCGGTAACCCAATCCACCGGAAAGCTGGGCCCGCCGAGCGACGGCGAGTTGAACACGCCGGTCAGGAGCGCACCCAGGATGCCGCCGACGGCATGCACGCCGAAGCCCACCCGCCACGAAGGACCCGAGCCCCACTACGACCGCGTCGTGTCGGGCTACACCACGTTCCACCACCCGCAGCCGTTCCGCTGCGACTGGGGTGAGCTTCCCGAGTTCTCGCTCGCCTACGAGACCTGGGGCGAGCTCTCCCTCGCGCGCGACAACGCGGTGCTGCTGCACACGGGTCTGTCGGCGTCCTCGCACGCGCGCAGCCACGCGCGCAACCCGAGCCCCGGCTGGTGGGAGGACTTCATCGGCCCCGACCAGGCGATCGACACGAGCCGCTTCTTCGTGATCTGCACCAACCTGCTCGGCGGCTGCTACGGGAGCACCGGACCCGCCTCGGCCGATCCGCGCACCGGCCGGCCCTACGCCAGCGCGTTTCCGATCCTGACGGTGGGCGACATGGTGCGCGCGCAGCTCGCGCTGCTCGATCACCTCGGGATCGAACGGCTCTACGCGTCGGTCGGCGCCTCGCTGGGGGGTATGCAGTCGCTCTTGATCGCGGCGATTGCTCCCGAGCGCGTCGGCCGGGTGGTCAGCATCTCCGCGGCGCTGCGCTCGCACCCGCAGTCGATCGCGCTGCGCTTCGTGCAGCGACAGGCGGTGATGGCCGACGCCGATTGGCGCGGCGGCGAATACTACGGCGCGAGCTTTCCGCACCGCGGCCAGAAGATCGCCCGGGAGATCGGCACCATCACCTACCGCTCGGGTCCCGAGTGGCAGAACCGCTTCGGACGCGCCCGCGTGGAAGAGCGTGCGGTTCCGCGGCTCGACGAGGATTTCGAGGTGGAGCGCTATCTCGCCCACCAGGGCGAGAAGTTTTGCCTGCAGTACGACGCAAACTCCTACCTGATCATCTCGAAGGCGATGGACCTCTTCGACTTGACGGACGGGATCGACGGACGGCCGGGCGTCGAGCGGATCGCGTGCCCCACGCTCGTGATCGGCGCGAGCTCGGACATCCTGTTCCCGGTCTGGCAGCAGCGCGAGCTCGCGACCGCCCTCAAGAAGAACGGCGCCCCGATCACCTACGTCGAGCTCGATGCTCCCTACGGTCACGACACGTTCCTGATCGACCGCGAGCGGGTCGGCGGCGCGGTCAAGGCGCACCTCGAAGACGCCGGATAGTGCGCGACAGGCGCGGAGGCTCCCGATGAAGCTCGGACTCGCGATCGAGTATGCCGGACGCGGCGTCGACGTTCCGATCGAGCGGATCCAGCGCTGCGAAGCGCAGGGCTACGACTCGGTCTGGACCGCCGAGGCCTACGGCTCCGATGCGATCACCCCGCTCGCATTCATCGCCGCGCACACCCAACGGATCCGCCTCGGCACCGGCGTGATGCAGCTCGCCGCGCGCAGCGCCGCGATGACCGCGATGCAGCTCGGCACGCTTGACGCGCTGGCCGGCGGCGGACGCGTGATCGGCGGGATCGGCGTCTCGGGACCGCAGATCGTCGAGGGCTGGTACGGCGCGCCGTGGGGCAGCCCGGTGGAGCGGCTGCGCGACTACGTCGCGATCCTGAAGAAGATTTTCGCGCGCGAGCAGCCGGTGACCCACGACGGAAAGGAGATCCAGCTCCCGTACCGTGGCCCCGGATCAGCCGGGATGGGCAAGCCGCTCAAGTCGATCCTGCACTTCGATCCGCCGCCGCGGATCTGGCTCGGCACCGGTGCGCGCGAGACAGTGACGCTGACCGCGGAGATTGCCGACGGCTGGCTGCCGTTCGGGCTGCGTCCCGGGAACGTGAGCACGGTCATGGCCTGGCTCGAGGAGGGCTTCCGCCGCGCGGGCAACGGCAAGAGCCTCGCGAGCTTCGAGATCCACGGCGGTGTCACGGTGGCGATCACCGACGACGTGAAGTCCGCGCTCGCCGCCGGCAAGCCGTTCGTCGCGCTCTACGTCGGGGGCATGGGGCACCCGAAGCAGAACTTCCACAAGAAGCGGATGGAGCGCGAGGGCTGGGGCGAGGCGGCGAACCGGATCCACGAGCTGTTCCAGGCCGGCAAGCGCGCCGAGGCGATCGCGGCCGTCCCCGACGAGTACATCGACGAGGGCGGCCTGTTCGGCCCGGTCGCGCGGATCCGCGAGCGCTGGCGCTCGGACTGGGAAGGCATGCCTTACACCGGCCTCACCGTCCGCACGCAGCAGGACGAGGCCTACGCGCTGATGGCCGACCTGGTCGGCGCGAGCGATGCAAGTCGCGCGCAGCGAGCCGAAGGCGAGCGAAGACCATCGGGAGGGGGGAACGCTCGATGAGCAGCTACGAACGGATTGCGATCTCCGAGGCAGCGCCGGGCGTCCAGATCGTCACGCTGAATCGGCCCGAGAAGCGCAACGCGATCGACAACCAGATGCGCGGAGAGCTGTTGCAGGCGCTCCAGCGCGCCGACGGCGACGCCGCGGTGCGCGTATCGGTCGTGCGCGGCGCCGGTCCGTGCTTCTCGTCGGGCTACGACCTGAAGAGCGACCTCGGCGCGAATCAGCCCTACTTCACGGCGAACGTCGGCCTGCAGTGGGCGCGGCACGTCAGCGAGGGCTGGATGTCGCTCTGGGACCTCGCCAAGCCGGTGATCGCGATGATCCACGGCTACGCGCTGGCGGGCGGCCTCGAGCTGGCCGGCGCTTGCGACCTCGCGTACGCGGCCGCAACGGCGCGCCTGGCCCATCCGGTGCTGCGCTTCGCGGGCCTGCCCGATTTCGCATGGTTCCCGGCGTTGATGTCGGCCCGCCACGCGATGGAGCTGCACGTCGCGGGCCGCGAGTACAGCGGCGCGGAGGCGGCCAGCGTCGGTCTGGTGAACCAGGCGTTTCCCGATGACGAGCTCGAAGCGCGCGTGTTCGAGATCGCGCGCCGGATCACCGAAGTGCCGCCCGCCGTCGTCACGGTGAACAAGCGGTTCGTCTACGCGGCGCTCGAGGCGCGCGGTGGCCGGTCGGTCGTCCGGATCGGCGGCGACCTCCAGGCCGGCCCCCACCTCGCCGCGCTCGGCGGCGACGTGTCCGGCCTGATGCAGCAGGTGAAGGCGTCGCGCAAGGCGTCGGAGTAGCGCGCAGCGCGCGCGCCGTTCACCAACCTCGTCCGGGCCGCGACGGCCATGCCGCTCGTGCCCCGATTCTACGGATAGAACAGCCGCTTTGCCTCGTCGCGCAGCCGGTCGCGGTGGGCCGGGTGGGCGACCCGGCACAGCTCCTCGGCGCGCTCGCGCACGCTCTTGCCCAACAGGTGCGCGATGCCGTACTCGGTGACGACCGTGTCCGCGAGCTCGCGCGGGATCGACACGATCTGGCCCGCCGGGAACTGCGGCACGATCGTCGACAGCGCGCCGTTCTTCGCCGAGGACGGGATCAGCGTCACCGCGCGCCCGCGCTTCGACAGGAACGCCCCGAGGTGAAACGCGAGCTGACCGCCGAGGCCGGTGTAGACCGACGGGCCGAGCGCGTAGACACCGATCTGCCCGGTCAGGTCGATCGTCAGCGCGCAGTTGATCGCGAGCATGTCGTCGTGGCGCGCGATCACCTTCGGGTCGTTGGTGTGCTCGTACGAACGCAGCTGGTAGAACGGATTGTTCTCGATCGTGTCGAGGTCCTCGTGGCTGTTGCCCATGTTGCACGCCACGAAGCGGCCGGGGTGCACCTCGGCGTACTTGCTGTTGATGATGCCGCGCCGCGCGCGCTCGATCGTGCCGGGGACGGTCAGCTCGCCGAAGTAGCCGAGGTCGTTCGCGTCGTCGAACACCCCGAGCATGGTCGCGGCGGTCGTGCGCTTGCCGAGCCCGAGCTGGATCGTGGCGCCGTCCACCACCAGCGTTTTGAGGTGTGCGGCGATCGCGTGATCGGACGCCGGGAAGTCAGCGGGGTCGGGCTCTGGCGCAGCGAGCCGCGGGCGCGTGCCCGGGACGATCGCGTCGAGCTGCGACACGTGCAGCCAGCTGTCGCCCTGCGTCAGCGGCATCGCATCGCTCTGCTCGGCGATCACGCGCTTTGCGCGCGACGCGCTGGTCACCGCGTCCCACACCGCGTTGCCGACGCAGACATAGCCGTGCCGGTTCGGCGGCGACACCACCAGCAACAGGTCATCGATCGGGCGCCCCTCCCCTTCGCGCGCGTCGCGCACCTTGTGCTCGTTGATCATGTGGAACGGGTGGAAGTCGATCAGCCGGTCAGCGAGCGCCTGGCGGTTGTCGGGCACGATCGCGTACTGCACCTGGAGGTTCCACGCGTCGGCGGCGTCCTCGCGGAACCAACCCATGTTCGGGATGCTCACGCTGCGGATCGTCACGTCGCGCAGCTCGGCCTCGCGCGTCGCGAGCGCGGCCAGGATCGCCGGCGGGACGTGCGTGCTCGGGATCCAGACGAGATCCCCCGACTCGATCAGCCCCGCCGCCTGCTCCGGCGTCATCAGCTTGCGCTCGTATTCGCGCTTGGGATCGACGCTCCGATCGAGTCGTGCCATGACCTCTCCGTTGGGGGGGTGAGGCTAGCCCCGAACGGAGCGGATCGCCGAGTCGGCCTCCTCGCTAACGGGACTCGGGCTCTTCGGGAGCGGCGGCGGCCGGCGCCTCCCGCCT
>CAZTSJ010000222.1:0-22069 GCA_964616875.1 uncultured Bordetella sp.
CTGGTGGAGGGGGTTGGATTCGAACCAACGTAGGCGCAAGGCCAACAGATTTACAGTCTGCCCCCTTTAGCCGCTCGGGCACCCCTCCGGCGGAACCTGAAATTATGTCTTGTTTCCGTCAGTTAGGCAAGATCCAATCCATGGAAAGCTGTCAGGGGCCGTTCAAGCCCGGCTAATGCCGCCGGGGCCCGGTTTCGTTCCCTGGGCGGGGGCATTATCATCCCGGCATGCGCATGGCAATCCTCGAGGACGACCCGGACCAGCTGGCGCTGCTGCAACGCTGGCTGGTACAGGACGGCCACGACGTGCACGGCTACCTGACGGGCCGCGAGGCCATGATGCGCGCGACGCGGGAGAGCTTCGACCTGTTCATTCTCGACTGGCAGGTACCCGACGTGTCGGGCACCGAGGTGCTGCAGTGGCTACGCGCGAATGTCTCGCAAACAGTCCCGGTCCTGTTCGTCACGGTGCGCGACTCCGAACAGGACATCGTGTTCGCGCTCGAGAGCGGCGCAGACGACTACATGATCAAACCGGCGCGGCAGAACGAGTTGCTGGCGCGCGTGCACGCGCTGCTCAGGCGCGCCTACCCGCGCGTGGAGGACAAGCAGCTGTCCTTTCCCCCCTTCGACATCGATACGCAGCGCGGCGAAATCCGCCGCGCCGGCTCAAGAATCGAGCTCACACCCAAGGAATTCGACCTGGCGGTGGTCCTGTTCCGTAATATTGGCCGGCTCATGTCGCGCGGCCACCTGCAGGAGTCGGTTTGGGGCCGCTCGGGGGATCTGGCGACGCGGACCGTGGATACGCACGTCAGCCAGGTACGCAAGAAGCTCGATTTGCGCTCCGAGACCGGCTTCAGGGTGGTGCCGGTCTACAACTACGGCTATCGGCTGGAACAGATCAGCCCGGAGGGCGCGGCCTAGCGCGTGCAGGAGCGCCAGCTGTGCTAGCGCAGTTGGCGCGCACGCTGCTCGGCGTAGGCCCGCGCCTCGGCGCCTATTGATCCGGTCGCAGCGGCGCGCCGGAACGCATCCGCAGCTTCGGGTCTCTTTCCCACGGTTTCGAGCGAGATCGCGAGGCCCATCCACACTGCGCCGTTCTGCGGGGCGCCCCGCAGGGCGCCCTGGTACGCCTCGACGGCCTCGGCATGCCGCCCGAGTTGCTGCAACACGGTGCCGCGCATCGCCTGAATTTCCGCCCCTCCCTGCTCCGGCGCCTTGAGGGCATCGATGACCCCCAGCGCGGCAGCAAAATCCCGCCGCTCGATATGAACCCGGGCCAGGACCGAGGCAAAGCGCGCATTGGCCGGATTCAATGCCACGCCTTCCTGCAGCAGCCGGCGCGCCTCGTCGATCCGCCCCTGTTCCAGGTGCAGGGCGACCAGCGCCTGGCGCGCCGCCTCATTGGCGGGAGAAATTGCCAGCGCCG
Organism: uncultured Bordetella sp.; assembly: GCA_964616875.1. Lineage (GTDB taxonomy): Bacteria > Pseudomonadota > Gammaproteobacteria > Burkholderiales > SG8-39 > RBG-16-66-20. The sequence goes on from CAZTSJ010000222.1 coordinate 1,432, forward strand.
AAGCAAAGACATCTTCCGCCTCGGCGACCCTGCCTTCGTTCAGCAACACTGCGCCGCGACGGAATTCACTCTCGGCTCGATCTTCCGCCGAACGCGAGCGGTCGCGCTTTTCCACGCGTGCCACCCCTTGCACCGGTGCCTGCTGAATGCGCGCGGGGGGAATATCAAGGCCGAGCGTCTTCGTCGGCGGGCTGGGCGCCACCGTTTTAGCCATTGGCGCTGGCTTTGGCACAGCTGCTGCCTTGGGCGCGGATTTCGGTGCGGTGGGTTTCGCCTGCACGACCGGTTTCGTTTCCACGACCGGTTTTGCGGCCTCGGGCGGCTTGGATTCGGCGGCAGGCTTCGGTACCACCGGCTCCTGGACGACGGGCTTTGCTTCGGCCACCGCCACGGGCGCGGGAGACAGCGGGCGAGGCGCGTTCTGCGCGGCCTTGAAGGCCTGTGCGGTTGCAATCGGCTCGCGCGGCTGCAGCTGCCAGGCAAGCCATGCGACCCAGCCCACAGCGCCAACCAAGAGCACAGCCATGATGCGCCAGAACCATTCGCGGTCTTTGCGCACAGGCGGCACGCTGCGAACCTGCTGCACGAGCGTGCCTTGCGGATCGGAGGCTCCCTGGCGGCGATCGAGATCCTGCAACATCTTGTTGATGATGCTCATCGAGCGAAACCCCGGCTCAATCCGCCGCGCGCGTGAATCTGAATCTCGGCCACCAGTCTCGCGTGAGCGGGGCCGCCGCCGGCGTGTCGCCAACCGCGGCACTGACGTGGCTGCGCTCGACCTTGGCTGCGCCCTGGCCAAAAACCAGCAGCAGCGACTTGTGCGCGAGCATGTTGATCAGCCTGGGCACGCCGCGGCTGGCGCGATGCAGCGCGCGCACCGCGCCATCGCTGAACATCGCCCCGCGGCTGTAGCCGGCCACTGCGAGCCGGTGTGCGATATAGGCACCGATCTCCTCTTCGGCCAGTCCTTTCAACGTGTATTGGAAGCTGATCCGTTGCAGCAGCTGCCGTATCGACGGATCGGCCAGCCGGCGGTCGAGTTCGGGCTGCCCGAACAGGACCACGTGGAGCAGCTTGCGCTTCTCGGTCTCAAGATTGGTCAGCAGGCGCACCGCCTCCAGCGTTTCCAGCGGCAGCGCCTGGCATTCGTCCATGCACAGCACGACGCGCTTGCGCAGGCGGGCGAGGTCGAGCAGGCATTTGGTGATTCCCTTCAGCAGCCGGTGCGGATCGGCGCCCACGTCGATCGACACGCCGAGTTCCTCGGCGATCGCCAGCAGCAGGCCGCGAGGATCGAGCATCGGATTCGGGATATAGGCGCTGACCCAGCCGGCATCCAGGGTGGCGAGAAATTTCCGGCACAGCAGCGTCTTGCCGGTGCCCACCTCGCCCGTGATCTTGATGAAGCCTTCGCCGTTGGAGATCGCGACCAGCAGCGTGTTGAGCGCCTCCTGGGTGCTGCGGCAGGCGTAGAAAAAACTCGTGTCCGGGGTGATGCCGAACGGCGGCTCGCGCAAGCCGAAGTAAGTGACGTAATTCACCGCGTTACTGTTCCCGTCGGCGCGCCCGGCGCCGGCGCACCGAGCATCTCGATTCGGTTGCGCGTCTGTGCCAGGTCCTCGTCCCAGCTGCGGTCGCCCACGATGATCGTCGGCTTGATCAGGATGACCATTTCCTTCTTCACCACCTGAGTGCCGGTGTTGCGAAAGAAACTCCCGATCGCGTTGTCCCCGGTGCCCGGCAGGCCGCCCCGGCTGTCGCGCAGGTCAAGTTTCATCAGGCCGCCGAGCGCGACGATGTTGCCATCGGTGACGCGCACGATGGTGTCGGTCTCGCTGATGGTGCTTTTCGCGAGCGGCAACCGCAACGTCCCGGCCGCGCCGAGGCTGATGTCCTTGTTGTCCGTATTGACCTGGCTCACCGATGGATGTACGTGCAGGATGATCTGATTGTTTTCGTCGATCTGCGGCGTCACATCGAGCACGATGCCGGAGAAAAACGGCTGCACGGTTACGGTTGGCACCGGCGTACCCGTGGTTGTTCCGGCAGCCGTTGCGACGGTGGTGGCCGACTGGATGTTGGTGACGAAGAATTCGTCGGTCCCCACCTTGAGCACCGCCTTCTGGTTGTTCATCGTCGCCACACGCGGGCTGGAGAGCACCTGCACCTTGCCCTGGGTCTCGAGGAACTGGATCAGCGCGGTGAAGTTCTGCACCTGAAGTGCGAGGCCGAAGAGCGCAGCAGCAGGGTTGCTCGACAGCAGTGCGGCACCTCCCAGCGTGGACAACGACGCCCCCGGGGTCGCCGTCAGACCCGGGGTGGTGGGCGCGGTTGTCGTACTGAGGGTGGTATCGACCCCGATCTGTCCGGCGGCCAGGTTCCGATTTGGCAGCAGCGCCCAATTGATCCCTGACTGGTAGCCGTCGCTCAGTTCGACATCAATGATCTTGGCCTCGAGCATCACCTGGCGCTCGACCGCAAGGCGTGTCGCGCGCAGGTACTGCTCGACCCCGCGCAACTCCGCCGGCAGTGCGCGCACCAGGACCACGCCCGACTGCGGAGAAATCACCACATTGCGACCGTCACCAGTGCCGACAATCGCCACCAGCGAGGCGCGCAGTTCGCCCCAGAAATCGTTCTGGATCCGCGTCGTGACGCGGCTGCTTTCGAGCCCGCGCCCGCCGCCGGCGGGCGGCACGATCCCCGGTGCTGTCGCAGCTGGCGCCGCACCCCCCTGGGCGTCGGTCACCGATCCGGACTGGACGCGCAGGTCGGATGTTCCTTGCCGTTGCCCGAGCAGGTAATTGACCTGGAACAGCCTCGTCTGCATGCCCGCGGGTTGAATCAGGATCCGCATCCCCTCGACCTTGTAGTCGTAGCCATAGAGTTCGCGAATCGAATCGAGAGCCTCGCGCAGCGTGACATCCTTGAGATTGACCGAGATGGTCCCGGTCAGAGTGGGATGCACCAGCATGCTGTAGCGCGTGCCGGATACCAGCGACATAAATACCTGGCTGGCGGGCGCGTTGTTGACCGACAGGTCGAAGCGCGGATCGATCGGCTGGCCGCGCGCCGAGGGCATTTCCATGCGCAACGGCGGCAGCAGCGCCTTCTCGACCGCCTCGGGCCGGGGTTCCGCCTTGCGCTCGCTCGTCCTGTTGATTTCGGCCACGATGCCGGGATCGAGTCCTGGTTTCATCGGCGGCGGCAGCGCGCAGCCGGCCGAAACCAGCGTTGCGACGCAAAGTGCGAATTTTGTTTTCATTTTGACTCTCCTCGCCGGGCGGCAGTGCGCTTGACCGGCCGCTTATCGATGCCCGGATACATCATCAGAACTTCGGTTTCCTCGCCCTTCTTGAGCACCACCTGTGTTTCGGTAATCCTGACCACGCGCGCCTCGCCCACCATGCCGCCAATTGACACCATGCTGCCGTTGATGACCGCAACTTTTCGCCCCCTGGACAGGAGGATGCTTTGCAGTTGCGTGCCCGCGATCTCTTCCTGGACCACAGTCGAACCGGACGTTGACAGCGCCGAAGGCGGCCGCGTCGGATCCGACAGCGCCTGCGCCTGCGCGCCAGCCATCGGCAGCACGATCGCCAATAGCACTGCGCAGTAGCGCGTAGCTTTCATACCACCAGCCACGCCAGGTTCAGGCTGAGCGTGTAGACCGAAAGCTTCAGCGTCACCTGCGGGTAAGTCGCCGCATTCAATTCGAGCCTGCCCCAGTAGAGCTGGTTCGGCATTTTCTCCAGGTCCTTCAGGTAGGCGAGCAGATCAAGGTAGCTGCCGCTCACGGCGATCTCGACGCCATGGCGGTAGATCTGGCCGCCGCCGACGGCAGGTACGGCCGGCTTCGCCGCTGCCGGCTTTTGCGGCGACGCCTTGTCGGCTTCGGCCGCGCTCCCCGCGAAACTTGCCACCGGCAGGGTCCTCAAGTCGACGAGCTGCAGCTTGCGGTTGCGCGAGAGCATTTCACCGAGCAGAGCGCCGACCTGCTCCGGGGGCGCGAACTTGCGTTGTTCTTCGAGGAGCTTCGCCTCGGTCGCCGCAACCTTCTGCTTGAGCGCATCGAGCTGCTGCCGGATATCCCGGTCCGGGTCCTCCTGGCGCACAAGCGCGAGCGCCCGCAACTTTTCCTGCATCGTGCGCATCTCGCCCTGGCGCGCTGCAACCTCGGTCGAAAGCCGCCGCTGCTTGACGAGCTGCGGTTCGATCAGCAGCGCATTGAGCAGCGCGATCAGAACCGTGGCCAATGCGGCGAAAACCATTGCACGTTCGCGCAGCGAGGCGCCGTCCATCTTCGCCACATAGAGTTGCCAGAGGCGCTTCACTTGGCGACTGCCTTCGCGCCGGCATCGGCCTTGGCCGTGGCCGGATCAGGAGCGGCCGCGGCAACGTTGCCGCGTACCGCACTCATGCTGAATTCGACATAGCGGCGCGACACCGCCGGTGCCGCTGCGGGGCTCGCCCCGGGCGCGGCGGTGCCCGGCGCATCGCGCTCCTCGCGCGCGGTCAGACGCAATTCTGCGACCCTGCGCCCGCGCATCACTTCCTCGCGATTGAGCGCGCGGATGTACGCGGGCACCAGATCAGGGTGCAGCACGCGGCCGGAGACCAGAAGCTCGGCCTCATCGCCGCCGATGGTGAACCCGGTCAGCCAGACCCCGTTCATCGACTGGCGCGCGAACGCGCCCAGATAACGGGCAAACCCATCGGTATTGCCCAGCCCGCCGGTGCGCAGCACAGCCAGCATGTCCTCGCGTTGCTTCAGGCGCACGGTGTTGCGGGCCACTTCGTCCGCAAGCATCTTGCTGCGACCCTGGGGCGAGAATTCCTGCGTCAGCCGGGCCACCTGCTCGCCCTGCACCTTCAATTGGCGCCCCGTCTCCTCGGCCACCCGCGTCAATGTCCGCGTCTCGCGCAGCGTGTAGCCATAAAACGCGACGATCCCGCCCAGCAGGAGCGCCAGGGCCTGCAGCATCGTGACCGCGGAAAAGTGCTTCTTCTGCTTCAGGAAGACCGGGTTGAAGAGGTTGATCTGCTGGGCCATGGCGGGTCGGCTGTGCTGCGCGCTCAGAGCGCCTTGGTCTCATGGCGCAACGAGGCGCCGATCAGATGGAACAGCTGCCACTGCTGCGACGCATCCGGCGCGCCCTGGCCGTTGAAACCCAGGCGCTCGAGCAGCTCGATGCGCTCGACAGGGATATCCATGTTCCCCTTGAGGTGCGTGTACAAGCCCGTGTCTTCGGGCTCGGGCCCAAGCAGCAGCTTGGCGATCGGCACGTGCTGGAACTGCCGCTCGAAATGGTCGAACGAGCGCTGCAGTTCGAGCACTACGCGGCCGAACAACTGCTCGCGCGCCTCCGGCGCCGCGCCCAGAATCTGCGCGAGGCCGATATCGATGCGCCGCGACAGGTACAGCTCCGAGCGGCAGGTGATCGTGAGCAGGCCGAATTCCTGGTTGAAATAGAGCAGCGCCGCACCACGGCCTTCGGTCTCGTGCAAGGCGGAAATATTGCGCTGCGCTGTTTCGGGAATGTCGATCACGCCGAGCGGGATCCGTGCTTCCTCGAAGGCCTTGATGCGCCCGCGGATCACTTCGTTGCGCGCCGCGACGGCGTACATCGAGTGGTTGCGGCCCGGGAGATCGGATTCGGGCGGAATGTCCAGCACGTCCAGGGTCGCGTCATTGACCTGGTAGTCGAGCATGTCCTTTATCTTCCAGCGGATCGCGCTCTTCAATTCCGCCGGCGGTACGGCGGGCGCCTCGAGCAGCAGCATCTGGTATTCATCAGGGCGCAGCAGGGTCGCGCATTGGTAGCGATCCACGTGCAGATCCTTTGCGAGCTTCTCCACCGCGTTGGACTTGGCGGCAAACTCGGCCGTGCCGTAGCGCGTAATGGTGGATTTTCCAGCGGGCGCGTAACGGCCATGGACGTAGCTCAGCCTGCCCTCGTCCAGCGAGATAGCCAGCCAGCCAGGCTCCTTCCTCGACGCCCGAAACCAGTTCATCATGCCTTTCGCAGAGATTGACCCGACTTTAAGTTAAACTACTAACACATTGTTGTCAAATGGGTTTTAGCCCACGAAGCTCGCCGATTCGGAGATGGGCGAAAATTTATCCGTTTATCCAATTCTCTGGCAGCTTACGCGGCCTGCCGGCGAAAGAGGCGGCAATGGTAGGGGCGCGCGGCAAACGCTGCTGTGAGCATTTGCAAGACGCCGCCACTTTCCGACGCAATGCCGGCAGGACGTGACTGGCGGCCTTGCGTATCGCGCTTCCCTCGGTATTCTTAACCCCTCGATGCGCAGGTTTGCCAAATCGTTCGCGTTATTCCTGTCGTTTGCCGCCTTGCTGGGCGGCGCAACGCACGCGGGCGCGGTGGCTTGCACGAGTGTCGCATCCGGAAGCTGGACCACCGTAGCGACCTGGGGGGCGGCGGGGAACCCCTGCAGCATCGCCGGCGGCAATGCGACGGATGGGCCTGGCGCGGACGACACGGTGACCATCAGCAACAGCCACGTGATCACGACGCCCGCCGCAGCCCAGGCGGCGGCCTCGCTGGCCATCGCGGCAGGTGCGACTGCGACCTCGCTCACGCTTGGCGGCAACCTGACCGTCAACGGCGACGTGACAATTTTCGGGTCGACCGGGAATGTGACCAGGACGCTTTCGGTCAACTCGCGAATACTGACCGTCACGGGCAATGTGACCATCAACGGCGGGACAGCGGGACCCGGCGCTACCAATATCTCTCAACTCACCATAACCTCGGGCAGGCTGAATGCCACCGGAAACGTGACCGTCAACGCGGGAACGGCCGGCACTGCGGCTCTTGCTACGCTGGCCCGGATGACGGTGACCACCAGCACCGGCGCCACCGCCACAACCATCGGCGGCAATCTCATCATCAACGGGGGAACCACCGTCGGCACTCAGAATGACAGTGCGACAGTCTCGCTTACGTCGGGGCGCGTCACGGTTACCGGCAATACCATCCTGACGGGCGGCATCGCCGCCACCAACGATGCGCTGCTGACCATCGCCGGCGCCTCGGTGGCCGGGAACGGCTACGTGCTCAACGGCGACCTGAGCGTGCTCTCGCCCTCCATCACGGGCTCGTCTTCAGTGACGATGACGGGCGCTGCCGGGGGGCGGATCGACGTCGGCGGCAACGTCGACAACCGGGACACCATGACCCTGGCAGCCGGGATCTTCCGGGCCACCAACGCGGCATCGACATTCGCCATCGGCAATGCCGCCGTCACGGCGGCATCGCACGTGAGCAGCACCACCGTGACCAGCGGGTCGCTCACCATCGCCGGCAACACCACCGTCACTGCGGGCAGCATCAACCCCTCCGGCGCGACACTGTCGGTCACGACGGGCAGCATCACCATCGGCATCCTCGCCACTCCACGCAATCTCACGGTCACGGCCGGCTCCGCGGCCAACACCAATGCCACGGCCTCGGTCACCTCGGGCACGCTTTCCTTGCCCGGCGCCAGCGTGACGACGCTCAACGGCCGCATCGGCGGCACCGGCGGAACGGCGTCGCTGCTGGCGAGCCTTCCCCCGGCCGGCGCCGGCGTGGGGATCGATCTCGGCGGCAATCTGACTTCCGTGACCACCGCACTCGGGGGCGTCGGCACGGCCGTGACAAACCTGACCGGCGGCGGCGTGATCAACGTCGCCGGAACCGTCAACAACGGCGGTACGGTCACCATCGCAACCGGCACCTTCAATCTTACCGGCGCCTCCTCGGCCTACAACAATACAAGCGCCGTCGTCGTCGCCAACACGACCATCACGACGGGCACGCTCAATCTCTCGGGCGCCACGCCGACCCTGAACAACGCGGCGGGCGAGACCATGTCTGTCACCAGCACCGGCAACATCACGGTCGGAAACCCCGCCACTGCCACCGGCACCCTCACCAACGCCGGCACCATCACTCTTGCGGCGACATTGGCCGGCTCGATCGTCAATGCCAACGGCACCTTCACCAACAGCGGCGCTTTCACCCACGACGCCGTCCGCGCTTCGCAACTGTTCCTGCGAGGCGCCACTTCGACCATCAACGGCACTTACACCCGCGGCATCGGTACCGTGACCATGAACCGCCTGACGCCGCTGGTGACGACGCAGACGCTCTCGGGCACGGCACTGACCGCGGCCAGTGGATTCAACAACCTGGTCGTCAACAACACCACGGGATTCGGCGTCACGCTCGGTAGTCTGGTCGCCGTCCGGGGAACGCTCACCTTCACCAGCGGCAACGTCACAACCGGAGCCAACTCCCTGGTCACCGTTGCGTCGTGTACGGTGCCCAGCGTGGTGCGCGCGAGCGGCCACGTGATCGGCTTTCTGCAGAAAGCCATTCCGGCCACCGCTACCGCTTGCACCTTCGAAGTCGGCAGCGGCAACGACTACACGCCGGTGGTGACCGCGTTCAGCGTCGCGCCCACGGCCGGCAACGTTACGGCGAGCACCACCGGCGCGGAGCATCCTTCGATCGGCCTGCCCAGCTCGGTGATCAATCCGGCCGCGAGCGTCAACCGGTACTGGACCTTGACCAACGGCCCGGCCCCTCTGATAACGGGCGGCACATTTACGGCTACCTTCAATTTCATCAACGGCTCGCCGGTGGACTTCGACGCGGGCGCCGACCCGGCGAAGTTCACCGTCCAGCGCTTCAGCGGTGGTGCATGGACTGTCTCGACAGTGAACGCGACTTGCGTCGCCACGCCCGGAACGAACCTGTGCAATCAGGTCAACGGCCTGACGAGCGCCGCGGGATTCGGCGATTTCGCGATCGGCGAGACGACCTACACCATCGGCAACGCGGGCTGGTTCAATGTCTTCGAGACCGTCACCGGGGCGGGCGCGCACCTGGGGAATGTCTACACCAAGATCGTCGGCACCGCGTTCGGCCTGGACGTGGTCGCGGTCAACGCGCGGCGCGACGGCGTCAAACCAGGTTACAGCACCAACCCGATCACGGTGGAGCTGCTCGATGCGAGCGACAACTCCGGCGCGCTCAACGCCGAGACCGACTGCCGCGCTACTTGGGCCTTGATCCCGTTGCAGTCGTTCTCGTTGTCACCGGTATGGGCCTCCAGCCGCGCGACCGTCACCATCCCGTTACAAACCAGTGCGGCGCGCGAAGTGCGCGTCCGGGTGACGCAGGGCACGCTGGTCGCGTGCTCGACCAACAATTTCACCATCCGTCCGACGGTATTCACGGTCAGCTCGACCGATGCCACGAACACGGGCACCTCGGGTACTCCGGCGATCAAGGCCGGGGCGAATTTCAATCTCACCGCCGCGTCGGTGGCGGGCTACAACGGCACCCCGAGCGTCGACAACACGGCCGCAATGGTTGTGGGAACCCCGACCCAGGGCGCGATCGGCGGCAGCTTCAGCGCCGCGCCGATCGGCACGGGCACGGCGACCGACTCGGCTTTCACCTACAGCGAAGTCGGCAATTTCGGCCTTGCCGCCAACGCCATCTTTGATTCCAGCTTCACCGTGGATTCTTCGCCGGGCGATTGCAATGTCGGGTTCTCCAATACCCTGGACGGCGCCGGTCGCTACGGCTGCTCGATCGGCAGCACGGCCGTACCTCAGACCACCGGCGTGAGCGGCTTCGGCCGCTTCAAGCCTGATCACTTTTTCCTCGTTGCCGCTGCCACGCTCACCAACCGATCGGCATCCGCCTGCGCGCCAGCCTCGACCTTTACCTACATGGACGAGAACTTCCAGCTCGGCTTCACGCTGCGGGCGAGAAACGCGGCCAGTGTGGTGACTACGAACTATCAGGGTGCCTACGCCAAGCTGGACCTGAGCACCGCCGCGGCGCTCGCCCTGGGCGCGCGCTACGGCACGACCAATCTCACCCCTCGCCTGGATACGGCGCTCGCGCCGAGCGGAAGTTTCGTCTCCGGCGACGCGGCACTGACTGTGACGCTGCGGGTGACGCGCGCCGCAGCGCCAGACGGCCCGTTCGCCGCAGCGCGCGTCGGCATCGCGCCCAACGACAGCGATCCGCTCCCGGCGAGCGGCACGCAACTGGTGCCCGCGGCGCTCGACCTGGATGTCGACAACGACCTCACCAACGACCATCAGCAGGTCGGGGCCAACACCGAATTCCGCTTCGGCCGGCTGCGCATGCAGAACGCCTCCGGCCGCGAAAAAATCGACCTGCCGATCCCGCTCCAGGCCCAGTACTGGACGGGCACGGTATTCGCGACCAACGCCGACGATAGCTGCACCTCGCTTACCGCCGCCAACCTTCCCATCGGCGCCTACACCGGCGGCATCACCGGCACGAACATGGGCTCGCCGGGTCATATCAGCCTGGGCGGAGCATTTGCATCCGGAGTGGGCAGCCTCAAACTGACCAAGCCGTCACCGGTTCCAACCTCACCGGGCGCAGCGACAGTGACCATCGACCTCGCCGCCGAGGCGAAGACCTATCTGCAGGGCAACTGGGGCGGGGCGGGGTACACCTTCAATCCCAGCGCGCGCGCCGGTTTCGGCCTGTTCGGCTCTCAGCCGCGGAACTTCATCTTCTTCCGCGAGAACTACTGAGTCGGCCCCTACCGCCGGACAATACCGAAAATTCTCATTCGGTAAGGATCAACTGCAGCTGCCGCTCGACATAGGTCGGACCGATTGCCCCGCCGCAGGGGCTCCGGTTGCAGCCGGTGGCCGTCACCCGGTAGACGCGTACCGTGACCGCGCCCTCGGTTTCGTCGCCGACCCGCAGGCAGGCGACCTCGGCATAAAAGCCCGCCAGCCCTTGCGCCAGGGTAATGGTCTGGCTCGCGGGCGCACCTCCTGCGCAGGTCGTCGCAAAACCGCCGCCGGAATTGCGCAGCACCTGGTAGGCGCCCCAGTCGATGCCGGTGCGCGCGGCCTGGTAGGCGCGCGCACCCTGCTCGTCCTGTACGCCGGCCTCCACCTGCGCGTTGGAAATGGTGAGCAAATACACCCCGATCGCCGCGAGCGAAACGAGCAGGAAGATCGCCATGATCAGCGCGAATCCGCCCTGGCGACGCGTGCGGGCGCAGCGCGGGCCGCTCACGGCACGTTGCCCACATGAACCGCGTGGTACAAGCTCACCCGTTCCGTCTGTCCACCCGAAAGGATCTTTTCGAGACTCAGGCGCAGGGTGAACAGCCCGACCTGCGGCGCCACGCTGGGCGAGTAGTCAAAGTCGCAGGTGCTCACGCTCTCCGCAATCAGCGCTGAGCTGCCGGCACCGAAACTCGTCGGCTGCGGATCCGCGATCGCATATCCCCAGTAGCGCGTGACGGTGCGCGCTGAGGTGTCGCAGACATAGCTCACCGGTCCGGAGATGGCGTAAAAGCGCTTGCCCGGAGAATCGTGCAACACGCGCTGGAAAGTCGTCGCCGTGAAGCGGATACGGTCGCGGCCGGCCTCGCCGGTGTCCACGGTCGCGATCTGCGCGCGGTTCAACGTACCTGCCGTCGCGTAGGCGTCCTGCCCGGTGAATCCCGCACCGTAGTTGTTCAGCACCAGGAAATCGCCGACCACCGGCGCGCTCGGCAGCTTGCCGATCGTCTTGAAGCACTGATCGGCGACCGTGTCGAACGAGAGCTGGTCGTTGGCGGGCACCCCGAGCGCCGCATCGTCGTTGTCGCAATCGGTGCCGCCGCTCGCGCCGCCGCCCTCGGCTCGATACCGGCCGGCCGCGCGCACTTGGAGAAACTCCAGAAACACCGACGTGCCGGAGGTGGTGACGCGCACGCTGTTCGGCAGCGCGAGGCCCACGTCGCGCCGGATGCGTTGCAGCGCATTGTCGGCGATGTCGGTTAGCTCGGCGCGGGCCGTTAGATCGACGGCCTGACGAACGGGGTTCACAAAGTAGGCCGTCGCCGCGACGATGATGCCCATCACGACCATCGCCACCACCAGCTCGATCAGTGTCACGCCGCGGCAAGACCGCGGTGCGCTCTCAGGGCGTATTGGGCGCATATCGCAGTCGGTAGCCCTGCAGGCTCACGTTTACTCCGGCCGGACCGCTCACCGCCACCGTGATGCGCAGCGCATCCGCGGTGGTGGTCACGTCCGCCCCCAGTTCGCCCGCCGCAATCTCCGCCACCGATACGGTCACGGCATAGGCACCCAGATCCGGAATTACGGTATTGGTGACGTCGCGGATGTTCGCACCGGACATCGCGAACCCGTGGTAGTCGTTGACGTTGTCGAAGCGCGGGTCGGTGTAGCGCGTCTCGGTAACGGCCAAAATGGTCTCCGGCCCGATCGCTTCGGTGATCGTGCAGGGCGGCACCGGAGCGGTGTACACGTTGGGATCGTCCGGATCGCAGAAGGTGAAGCCGCGCAACTGGATTTCCTCGAGCAGCGACGTCGCAACCGCCAGCGCCTGTTTGCGCACCAGCGGGTCGACGCTCGCCACCGTCAACTGGCCGTAGAGGGTCACGACTCCGGCAACGCCGATACCGAGCACCAGGATGAACAGCACCACCTCGATGAGCGACAGGCCGAGCGAGCGGCGCCTAGCGGACATATCCCGTTTCCGCTGTGATCGTGATCGGCTTGCCGGACACGGAAAGCGTCACGGCCGCGCTCGGCTGGCCGAGGCCATTGAACGAGAACGTCGTCACCGGGCCGAGCGTCGGGCCGCTGGGCTTGGTCAAGATGTAGTTGGCGCCGGTGGCGAGCTGCGTGAGCCGCGTTGCAGTGATCGCGCAACTGGTGTCGCCGTAGAAGAGTTCGAGCTGCGTCGCCGAGACGGACACAAAGACGCAGCGGCGCTGGGCCACCGCCTCGCGCTGCGCATAGCGCACCGCCGCCTTCACCTGCTCCTGGAACCAGCTGGCGTCGATTTCGGGCTGGGTGAAGCGCGGAATCGCCACCGCCGCAAGGATCGCGGCGATGACCATCGTCACCACCAGCTCGATCAGCGAGAATCCCGGCGCTGCGGCAAGACGCTTCACTTCGACTCCGAGTTCGAGAGATGCCGCCGCAGCCGCGCCTGCTCGGCGCGCACGCCGGCGTTGAGCGGCGCGAGTTCGAGCGCCTGGTTCATCCAGCCGCGCAGCGTACCAGCATCGGCGGGGACCGCAAGCAGCGCGCCGAATCCGCGCTGCGTCGCGATGCGGCCAAGGAGATTCTGCGGCTGGCGCGGGTTGATCGCAAAGCCGGCCGCGAAGGCTTCTTCCGCGAGGCGCGCCGCGGTCGGATTGCGATTCGGCGCCGCCTGCACGAGCCAGAACTGCCCCGCGTACCAGTGATAGCGCCAGTCGCGCGGCTCCAGGCGCCGCGCCACCTCGAACCAGTAGGCCGCCGCCTGCGCGTCCGCCGCCTGCCATCTGCGCTGGGCGTGGCCCGCCGCTGCCTCGGCCGCCACCGGCGCGGTCATCGGCACCACGATTCCCGCGGCAATCAGTAACCCGGCAATGCGCGCAGCCGGGGTATGCCAGCCCGCCGCAAGCGCGTCCGGCGGCACCAGCAGCCGCTCCGCGGCGCCCAGCGCCAGGCCGAAAAGCAACAGGCACAGAGGCACGTAAAACGGAAAGTCCACCGTCGCGTGCACGGCCATCGTGGCGAGCGCCCCAAGCACCGCCACCAGCGCCAGCGGCTCGGAGGTTTGCGCGCGCCCTTTGCGCCACGCGAGCCAGAAAGGCAGCCCCACGATAGCCACCAACGCGGCGAGTCCAGGCAGGCCCAGCTCAACCAGCGTTTGCAGGTAGTCGTTGTGAGCGAAATAGGTAACCCCGTCGGGGCCGTAGGAAGGCACCGCCTGGCGGCCGGCCTCGAGCAGCGCGTTGAATCCAAGGTAGCCGATGCCGATGCCGAAATTGCCTTCGAGCGCGGAGCCGGCGAGCGCATACAGCTCGAGCCGCGCGCCCGCGGAGGCGGGCGCCGTGCCGATCACGTCGTGCGCGACGGGCGCCACACCTCCGCCGGCAGCCACCGGCAGCCACTGCGCGGCGAGCGGCGCTAGCGCAGCGAAGCCCCAACCCAGCGCGAGCACCGCGCCAAGCGTCGCCAGGCGGGCCGCATCGACCGAGATGCGCATGTGGCGCGCAAACACGAGCGCCACTAGAAGTCCGGATGCAAGGGCGAGGAACCCGCCCCGGCTGAGCGTGGCCGCGACTCCCGCCGCCAGCACGACGCCGAGCACGATCGCGAGCGCGCGCTGCGCCCCCCACAGGAGAGCGGCCAGCATCGGCACCAGCGCCAGATTCAGCACGCTCGCAAGGGTTGCCGGCGTCTCGAAATGCGCGTGTCCGCGTGCCTCGCCGCCCAGCGCGACTTGCCACAATGACCACAGGGCGAGTACGACTGCGCCTCCCGCAAGCAGCACGCAGCTCGCTTGGCGCGCTGCGCGATCGAACCCTCGAGCGAGCGCAAACCCGCCGGCGAGGAAAGCGGCGTGAAACGGCGCTGCGGCAGTGTAGGCAGGACTGACGAACATATTTGTCGCCACCACCCAGAGAGCGTAGGCCCAGACCGCGAGCGCGATCGGCGTGACGCCGGGTGTCAGCCGCTCCGGCTGGCACCAGGCCGCGCCTGCCAGCAGCCCCAGGGCAGCCCCCCAGTAGGCTGGCGAGGCCTCGGTCGAGCCTGCGGCGGCGGCAACCGCCGCCAGAAACAAAAGAGGGGCCGCTAGGCCCCTCTTTGTTCCTTCAATGCTAGCCAGTGCGACCAAGACTTCCAGCCGCGCGCCGCCTGGCGGCGTTTAGGGAGCGCAGATCGAGCTGTCAAGCACCTGACAGGTAGTCGGGTTGGTTAACGAGGTTGGCGTGAACACCGCCGCGGTCGCGCAGTTTGCTGGGATGCTGAAGGATCCGCCCGTCACCGTCGTGTTGGCAACGATCGCCGCGGCCGTGGATGCCGCCTTGTTCGAAGCATATAGCAGGACCGCCGACGATTGCAGCGCTCCGCATGCGCCCGCACCGACAGCGAGGCGCGCCTCGGCCGACAAATCCGTGAATTTGGGGATCGCGACCGCGGCAAGAATGCCGAGGATCACGATCACAACCACCAGTTCGATGAGGGTAAAGCCGTTCTGATTTCTGACCATGTTGCGGTCTCCTAGTGTGCGCTTCTTCGCCCCCGCCGCAGCGGGAACTCAAAGCAGGTTGTTACAACTAAATCAGCACCCACCCACGTCCACCACCACGACCGGGGCGGTGTTGATCGCGACAGGCTCGGTATAGGTCACACGGCAATTGGGCGAGATGCCGCCATTGATGTCGATGGTGACCGAATTGCCGACGACGGCGACCGTGACCGTGTCGCTGGTGGGGTTGATCTGCGTCGCGAGGACGATGCCCCCCGGCGTGGTGGTCGAAATATTCGCCGCCGGATAGCCGTTGATCATGTTGATGATAGCGCCTTCCATCAATACCGAGCCGCCGGTCGGCGTGCAGCCGCCGCCGACATTCGCCAGGCATCCCGCGTGCGCCAGGACCGACGCCGAGCGCACCGCGCCGAACATCGCCTGCGCCTTCGCGGCACGGGCCGAGTTCTGCATCGAAATGAACCGCGGCAGCGCTACTGCCGCCAGAATGCCGACGATCGCAATCACCACCACGAGCTCGATGAGAGTGAATCCCCTGCCAAGATCGCCGAAACCGCTGCCGAACCCCGACGAACGCATCTGCTCGGACTCCCGGGCGCCTTGCGCCCATTCAAAACCAACGATACGGCTGCACCAGCTCCAGGCGGGCCCACTGCGGCGCCGCGGCACCGCCCACACCCTGCACCAGCTTCACGCGCCAGGCCGCACGCATGCGACCCTCTTCGTCGGGGGCAAAATATCGCCCTGAATCAACATAGTATACGACTTCTTGTGAAGTATTGTCGAAGTACCAATTGCCGGTGACAACTGCTTGCGTATTGGCGCCGGTCAGGACGCCACGATAATTCTGCGGTTTGCGCTGCAGCAAATCCATCGGATTCTGGGCCGCCAGTGGCCCAAGATCGGCGAACCGGCTCTCCAGCACCAGTTCGGCCACCCTGAGGTTGACGCTCGAACGCAGATCCAGTGCCACCTGCTCCATCGCGGATTTTTCCGCGAGTTCGCGGTAGTAGAGGGTGCGATCGAGGAATACGCCGATCAGCACCGCCACGAGCAGGAGCGCGATCACCAACTCCAACAGGCTGAAGCCGCGAGGGCGAGTCAGGCCTGTCACTCCCTTATTTGGCCATCGCGGCCTTGCCGAGGTCCCAGATCGGCAGGAACACGCCCAGAGCGAGTACCAGGACCAGGCCGCCCAGCCCGACGATCAGGATCGGCTCGATCTGCTGCGACAGCGTTTTCACCTCGTACTGGACGTCGCGCTCGTACAGATCCGCCACCTCGCGCATCAGGCTGTCCAACTCGCCGGTTTCGTCGCCAACGGCCACCATCTGCAGCACCACCGGGGTGAAGATGCCCGCCGCCACCGCCGTGCGCAGCACGCTCTCGCCTCGTTCCACGCCGTCGCGCATCTGCTCGATGCGCTGGCCGATGTAGTCGTTGTCCACCACCAGGGCCACCGTGGAGAGCGCCTGCACTACCGGCACGCCGCTTTGCAACGCGAGCGAGAAACTGCGCGCGAAGCGCGCCAGGGTCGCTTTCAGGATGATCTTGCCCGCGATCGGGATGCGCAACTTGAAGCGGTCCCACTTGTACTTGCCGCCGCGGGTGGCGATCCAGGCGCGAAAGCCCAGCGCCACGCCGATCAGCGCCACGAGCTGCAGGTACCAGGTCTCGACCATGAAATTCGAAAAACCGATCAGCATCTTGGTCAGGAAGGGCAATTCGGCCTTGAACCCGGCGTAGACCTTGGCAAAGGCGGGGATGACGAACAAATTGACGATCACGATGGCGCCCGCCATCGCGCACAGGACGAACATCGGGTAACGGACTGCCGCGCGGATGCTTTCGCGAATCTCCTTTTCGAACTCGAGGTGGTTGTAGAGCCGCAGGAACACATCCTCGAGCTGGCCGGTGAGTTCCCCCACCCGCACCAGGCTCACGTAGAAAAACGAGAACACCTTCGGATGCCGGCGCATCGAGGCCGAAAGCTCGCGCCCGCTATCGAGGCTCTGGCGCAGGTCCTTGATCACCTCGATCAAGGTCGGGTTGATCGCCGATTCCTGCAGGCCCGCCAGCGCCTTCAGTATCGGCACCCCGGCCTTGAGCAGCGTGTACATCTGGCGGCTGAAGAGCATCAGGTCGAGCAGCGTCACTTCGCGGCGGCCGAAATTGCGCCACCAATCCGGCATCTGATCGCCGATCGCGCGCTGGCTCGCCTGGATGTCCACCGGCGTGATGCCAGTGTTCATGAGCTGGTCGGCGATCAGGCTGGCGTCCCCGCCTTCGAGCGTTCCAGTGATCAACTCGCCCCGGGTATTGCGCCCCTTGAAGGTGAAATAGGGCAACTACTCCTCCTGCGCGCTCGCGACGCGGATCGCTTCCTCGAGCGTGGTGCGTCCGGCGGCCGCGAGCTTGTAGGCATTGCGCCCGAGCGTGTGCCCCTCGAGCTGCCGCTTGGCGACTTCGGTGAAGCGATTGGTGTCGCTGCTGCCCGCCGCGCGCACCAGGTCCGGCGTCATCTCGAGCATTTCGTAGACACCGATGCGGCCGAGGAACCCGGTGCCGTTGCAATGCGAGCAGCCGCGGCCGCGCTTGAAGCTGGCGCCGCTTACGTCGGCGCCCGCCATGCCCGCCGCGAGCCAGTTCAACTCCGCGCCATCGGGCTGGTGCGGCTCGGCGCAGCTCTCGCACACCAGACGCACCAGCCGTTGCGCGAGCACTGCATGCAGGGACGTCGCCACCATGTAGGGCGGCGCGCCCATGTCGATCAGGCGTATCGGCGTGCTGATCGCGTCCTTGGTGTGCAGGGTAGAGAGCACGAGGTGCCCTGTGAGCGCCGCGCGCAGTCCGATCTGCGCCGTTTCCTCGTCGCGCATCTCGCCGACCAGAATGATGTCCGGGTCCTGGCGCAGCGCGGCGCGCAGGACGCGCGCGAAGCTCAATTCGATTTTCTCGTTGATCTGGACCTGGTTGATGCCCGGCAGGCGGTACTCGACCGGGTCCTCGACGGTGATGATTTTCTTGTCCACCGTATTCAGTTCCGAGAGCGCCGCGTAGAGCGTCGTGGTCTTGCCGCTGCCGGTCGGGCCGGTGACCAGAACCATGGCATTGCTGCGCCGGATGACCTGGCGAAACCGCACCAGCATCTCGGCGGGCATGCCGACGTGATCCAGGCCGAGCAGGCCGCTTTTCTGGTTCAGCAGCCGCAGCACCGCCGACTCGCCATGTTGTGTCGGCATGGTGGACATGCGCACGTCCACCGGTTGGTCGCGCACGATGACCGCAAAGCGGCCGTCCTGCGGCAGGCGCTTTTCCGAGATGTCGAGATTCGCCATGAGCTTCAGGCGCAGCACCATGGAAGGGCCGATCTTGACGTCGGTTTCGGTTTGCGGCAGCAGCACGCCGTCGATGCGGAACCGGATCTGGACCTTCGACTCCTGCGGTTCGATGTGTACGTCCGACGCGTTGACCTGAATCGCATCCTCGAACACCGTCTGCAGCAGCTTGACGACGGGCGCGTCCTCGGCGCCCAGACCCACGCCGAGCGTGCCGAAATCGATGTAGTCGCCCAGGTCGCGTTCGAGCTCCTTCGCCAGACCGCTGATCTCCTCGGTGCGCCGGTAGACCCGGTCGATGGTCTGCACCAGCAGGCCGTCGTTCACCACCGCGATCTGTAGCTCGCGCTTGAGGACCCGCGTCAGTTCGTCGTAGGCGAAAAGATCGGTCGGGTCCGACATCCCCACCAGCAGTTTGCCGCCGCGCTCCTCGAGCACGATGGCGCGGAAGCGGCGCGCCTGGGTCTCCGCCAGGCGGCGCACCACGTCGAGCGAAGTATTGAAGAATTTCAGGTTGACGAAGGGGATGTTGAGCTGGCGGGCAATCGCCTCGCCGATCTGGTCTTCCGTGACCAGGCCCATCTCGACCAGCACGCGGCCGAGCTTGCGTCCGGTGCGCTTTTGCTGCTCGAGCGCAGCGCGCAGGTCTTCCTGAGAGACAATTTTCTGGCCGACGAGAATGTCGCCGAGCCTGATCTTTTCCGGACGTCCCATGCCTGCTTCGCACTCCCCGCACCATGCGCGCACCGCGCGGCGGCCATTATCCGCCTTTCCCGCAGGCCTCGCTCTGGCTGCGCTCCGCAGGAGCGCTTATCATTGGCGCCGCATGAACGCCTACGCGCCGTTTCTGAACTTCGCTTCCGGCATCGTCCAGCAGACGCTCTTCATTTTCCTTGCTCTCGGCGCGGTGTTCGCGCTCGCCGCCGGATTGCTGCTGCTCTTCAATAGCCAAGCTGCGTTCCGCATCAGCGATCGCATGAACCGCTGGGTCTCGACCCGTGCCTTAATCCGGCCGCTGGAGGAGTACCGCAACGTCAGCCGGCCCTTGTATCGCCTGCATCGCCTCGTGGGCGTGTTGATCTGCGCCGGCGCGCTCTACTCGTTGATCGTGCTGGGCCTGCCTTCGGGCGAAGCCGCGATCACGAAGTCGCTGAGCGGCATCGGACCGCCGCGAATGTCCGCCTGGCTTTCCGAAAGCCTCCGAATCATCCTGCTGCTGGGCAACTTCGGCGCCCTGCTCTTCGGCCTGGTATTCATCGTGCGTCCCAGCGCCCTCAAGTCGCTGGAAGCCTGGGCTGACCGGCGCATCTCCGCGCGCAAGAGCACCAAGCCGCTCGAGGAAATGCATTTATCAGCGGACAAGTTCGCGCGCGCGCACCCGCGCCTGGTCGGCATCCTGGTGATCCTGGGAAGCCTGTACGTGATTGTGAATCTCGGTTACGCCCTGCTGCGCTAGGTTGGCGCATCAGACGCGGTCCCTCTCCGCACCGCCTTGCGGCAAGTGCGGAGGGGACGAACCCCGCCGCGGAGGAGGAGGGAGGAGACCGCGGAAGGCGCGTTCTTGTGTTCTGTCCGCAATCAGTGCTGCGGTGCATCAAATTTACGGCTTTGCGGTTCGATATACAATAACGCACAGGAGTAAAACTCCTTTGCAGTTATAGCAACGAACTTTTCAACCCCGTGGGCGACTCTTTCTACGAGATGTCGGTGTTCGCGAAGGTGGTTGCGGCCGGCAGCCTGTCAGCTGCGGCCCGCGACCTGGGCGTGTCTACTGCTGTCATAAGCCGCAGGCTGGCGGCGCTCGAAGCGCGCCTCGGCGTGCGCCTGGTCAACCGCACAACGCGACGGTTAGCGCTCACTGACGAGGGTGCGAGCTATCACGAAGCCTGCGTACGGATCCTGGGTGAAGTAGAAGATGCGGACGCGGCGGCAGCCGCACAGCGCGTCGAGCCGCAGGGAATCCTGAAGGTCGCGCTGCCCGCCTCCTTCGGCCACAAGCACATCGCGCCGCTGATTCCGCCGTTCGCGGCGCGCTACCCGAAAATCCAGCTTGCGCTCAGCCTCTCGGACCGCACCGTGAACATGATCGAGGAAGGTTACGACCTCGCGATCCGCATCGGCGAGCTGGAAGACTCCTCGCTCGCTGCGCGCAAGCTCGCACCAAACCGCCGAGTGGTCTGCGCGAGCCCCGACTACCTCAAGCGGCACGCCGCGCCG
>CAZTSJ010000223.1:0-2151 GCA_964616875.1 uncultured Bordetella sp.
TATCAATACCCAGCGAACGGATTTCCTTCACCAGCACGTTGAACGACTCGGGCATGCCGGCGTCGATCTTGTGGTCGCCCTTGACGATGTTCTCGTACACCTTGGTGCGGCCGTTGATGGCGTCGGACTTGACCGTGAGCATCTCCTGCAGCGTGTACGCCGCGCCATAGGCCTCCAGCGCCCAGACCTCCATCTCGCCGAAGCGCTGGCCGCCAAACTGCGCCTTGCCGCCCAGGGGCTGCTGCGTGACCAGCGAGTACGGCCCGGTCGAGCGCGCATGCATCTTGTCGTCAACCAGGTGATGGAGTTTCAGCACGTGCATGTAGCCCACCGTCACCTGCCGGTCGAAGGCCTCGCCGGTACGCCCGTCGTGCAGCGTCAGCTGGCCCGAGACCGGAAGCCCGGCGAGCTCGAGCATCGCGGTGATCTCGGCCTCCGAAGCGCCGTCGAACACCGGCGTCGCGAAGGGCACGCCGCCTTTCAGGTTGGTGGCGAGCTGCATGATTTCGGCGTCGGAGAGCTTGGAGATCTCTTCTTCCTTGCCGCTGGCGTTGTAGATCCGCTCGATAAATTTCCTGAGTTCGGCCAGCTTCGCCTGCGCTTTCAGGAGTTCACCGATCTTGATGCCCAGGCCCTTGGCGGCCCAGCCCAGGTGCACCTCGAGAATCTGCCCCACGTTCATGCGCGAAGGCACGCCGAGCGGATTTAGCACGAGGTCGACGGGGGTGCCGTCGGCCGAGTGCGGCATGTCTTCCACCGGCACGATCCTCGAGATCACGCCCTTGTTGCCGTGCCGGCCGGCCATTTTGTCGCCGGGCTGCAGGCGGCGCTTCACCGCGACGTAGACCTTCACCATCTTCAGCACGCCGGGCGGCAGTTCGTCGCCCTGCGTGAGCTTCTTGCGCTTGGCCTCGAACATCGCGTCGAATTCCTTGCGCTTCTGCGCGATCGAGTCCTTCAGGCCCTCGAGCTGCGCCGCGGCATCCTCGTTGGCGAGCCGGATGTCGAACCAGTCGTACTTTTCCAGCGTCTCGAGGTAGCCCTTGGTGACCTTGCTGCCCTTGGCGAGGCGCTTCGGGCCGCCGTTGGCGGTCTTGCCCGTGAGCAGGCGCTCGAGGCGCTCGAAGGTGTCCGCTTCGACGATGCGCATCTGGTCGGCGAGGTCGGTCTTGTAGCGCTTGAGTTCCTCTTCGATGATCGACGCGCTGCGCTTGTCGCGCTCGATGCCTTCGCGCGTGAACACCTGCACGTCGATGACACAGCCGGAGATGCCCGAGGGCACGCGCAGGCTGGTGTCTTTCACGTCGGAAGCCTTCTCGCCGAAAATCGCGCGCAGCAGCTTCTCTTCGGGCGTCAGCTGCGTCTCACCTTTCGGCGTGACCTTCCCTACCAGCACGTCCCCGGCCTCGACTTCGGCGCCGATGTAGACGATGCCCGACTCGTCCAGACGCGACAATTGCGCCTCGGACAGGTTCGAGATATCGCGCGTGATTTCCTCGGGCCCGAGCTTGGTGTCGCGGGCGACCACGGTCAGTTCCTCGATGTGGATCGAGGTGAAGCGCTCATCCGATACCACCCGCTCCGAGATCAGGATCGAATCCTCGAAGTTGTAGCCATTCCAGGGCATGAACGCGACCAGCATGTTCTGGCCGAGGGCCAGTTCACCCAGATCGGTCGAGGCGCCGTCGGCGATCACGTCGCCCTTGGCGATGCGCTCGCCCGGCTTCACCACCGCGCGCTGGTTGATGTTGGTGTTCTGGTTCGAGCGCGTGTACTTGGTCAATTTGTAGATGTCCACGCCGACGTCGCCCGGTACGGTCTCGTCGTCGTTGACGCGCACCACGATCCGGGTCGCATCCACGTAGTCCACGATCCCGCCCCGCAGGGCGACCACGCAGGTACCGGAGTCCACTGCCGAGGTGCGCTCGACGCCGGTGCCGACGAGCGGCTTCTCCGGGCGCAGGCATGGCACCGCCTGGCGCTGCATGTTCGAGCCCATCAGCGCGCGGTTCGCGTCATCGTGCTCGAGGAACGGAATCAGCGAAGCCGCCACCGAAACGATCTGCGAGGGCGCCACGTCCATGTACTGCACGTCCTCGGGCGCCTTCAACTCGAACTCGTTCTTGATCCGGCAGGACACCAGCGTATCGG
>CAZTSJ010000224.1:0-7395 GCA_964616875.1 uncultured Bordetella sp.
CGCGCGCCGGATTTCGCGCGGCATCCTGTCGTCGATCGCGTTCAGCCGCGCCGGGCGGTTCAGGGTGATGCGGGCGATGCGGCCGGCGACCGCGTACTTGAGTGTGCTGTATCGCATGATTCCTCCTTGCGACTAGGATAACAACCCATGCGCACCGCCATCTGGTATTTCGATTTCATTTCACCCTTCGCCTACATCGGCCTGCAGCGGATGAAGGAGTTGCCCGCCGATCTCTCGATCGAACTCCGCCCGGTGCTGTTCGCGGCGATGCTCAATCATTGGGGCCAGAAAGGGCCCGCAGAGCTGCCGACCAAGCGCCGCTATAGCTATCGCTGGAGCCAATGGTGGGCCGGCAGCCTCGGCATTCCATTGCGTTATCCCGCAGCACACCCGTTCAACCCGCTGCACCACCTGCGCCTCGCCATCGCCTGCGGCTCAAAGCCGGATGCCGTGCGCAAGATTTTCGATTCGATTTGGACGACTGGCGAGGACGCCGCCGATCAACGAAGATTTTCGGACTTGTGTGACGAACTACGTGTAACAGCGGACGCGCTCGCCTCCCCGGAGGTCAAGGAAACCCTGAAGAAAAACACCGACACCGCGATCCAGAGAGGCGTATTCGGCGTGCCGACCATCGAGGTCGACGGCGAATTGTTCTGGGGCGCGGACTCGATGGATTTCCTGCGCGCGTTCCTCGCCGATCCAGCCGCAGTGCACAATCCCGAAATGCGCCGCCTCGACGCGCTGCCCGCAGGTGCGGCGCGTAAAATATGGACATGTTAGTTAAGGCACGGAAGTTCAAAAACCCGATACCCGAAAGGAAATTCATGATGCGTGATGCGATCCGATACACGGCACTGGTAGCCGCCTTGGCAGCCTTGGGCGGCTGCGCGACCGGAATGACGTTCTTCGTCACCAGCACCAATCCGGGCAAGGGCGGCGACCTGGGCGGAATCGACGGCGCAGATCGTCATTGCCAGGCGCTTGCCAGTGCGGCGGGCAGCAGCGGGTGGACCTGGCGCGCTTACCTGAGCACGCAGGGATCGGCGCTGAACGATCCGAAGGTCGTACATGCCCGCGACCGGATCGGCGCCGGGCCTTGGCATAACGTCAAGGGCGCGCTCATCGCGCGCGGTGTCGAGGATCTGCATTCGGCGGGCAACAACATCACCAAGGAGACCGCGCTGAACGAAAAGGGCGGGATCGTCAACGGCCGCACCGAAAAACCGCCCATGCACGACATCCTGACCGGCTCACGGCCCGATGGAACAGCCTTTGCCGGCGGATTCTTCCCGGACATGACCTGCGGCAACTGGACAAAGAGCGGTGCCGAAGGCTCCGCCATGACGGGTCACCACGATCGCGCCGGGTCGATCGATCACCCGTGGGCGACGTCATGGAATTCCTCTCACCCGACGCGAGGCTGCACGACGAAGGGCATCGAGAGCACCGGCGGCGACGGCCGCTTCTACTGCTTTGCAGTGAAATAGTCGTTCTGCACGTCGTACCCGCGGGCGGGAAGTCCGTCCGCGGGTTCAGCCGTACTTGCGCAGATCCTCGATCACCTTGCCGTCATTCGGCAGGCTGCCCGGCGCGACCAGTTCCACTTCGCCGCGCAGCTTGGTGACGTCGCGGATCGACGCCACGAGCGCCTGCGCCAGGCCGGGCGGACTCCCCGCCACCTCGCACTTGAGCAGCATGCGTTCCGCGCCGGTCTCGCCGTCGATCACCAGCCGCGCCCGCTTGACCTCGGCGTGGCGGCGCGCGATCTCGTTCACCTGCTTGGGGCTCACGAACATGGCACGCACTTTGGTGGTCTGGTCGGCGCGACCCAGCCAGCCCTTGATGCGCACGTTGGTGCGCCCGCAGGGGCTCGGTACGTCGAGCACGGCGGAAAGGTCGCCGGTGGCGAAGCGGATGAGCGGGTAGTCCGGGTTGAAGGTGGTGATCACGACCTCGCCTACCTCGCCCGGGGCCACCGGGTCGCCGGTGCCGGGCCGCACGATCTCCAGGATCAGCGCCTCTTCCAGGATCATGCCGTCGTTCACGGATCCGTCGGGCGCATGCGTCTCGTAGGCAATCAAACCGAGGTCCGCGGTGCCGTACATCTGCAATACCTGGATGCCGCGCGCGCGCATCGCGCTGCGTAGCGCCGGCGGCAGGTACTCCGCGCCGACCAGCGCTTTCTTCAGGCAGGAGATGTCGGCCTTCATCTCGTCCGCCTTCTCGACGATGAGCTTGAGGAACGAAGGCGTGCCGACGAAGCTCGAGATGCCCAGGTCGCGGATCGTCGAGACCTGCATTTCGGTCTGCCCCGTGCCCGCCGGCACCACCGTGCAACCGATCGATTTCGCGCCGCTTTCGAACATCGACCCCGCCGGCACGAAGTGATAGGCGAGCGTATTGATGATCAGCTCACCCGCGCGCAAACCCGCCGCGTTCAGGGCGCGTGCCGAGCGCCACCAGTCCGCTCCGGTTCCCTCGGGCTCGTAAACCGGCCCGGGCGAGACGAAGAGCTTTGCCATCTTCGCCACTGGCGTCGCGTTTAGCCCGCCCAGCGGCGGCAGCGCCTTCTGCAGGTCGCCCAGATCGGACTTGCGCGTCACGGGAAGCTTCGCCAGCGCCTGGCGCGAGCTCACTCCCGCGGCGTCGACGCCGGCGAGAATGCGCGCGAATCCAGGGGCGTGCTTCATGGCGTGCGCGATTTGCGCGGGCAGCGCTGCCATCAGCGCCGACTCGCGCGCCTGCGGCGGCCGTTTTTCGAGCTCGTCGAAGCGTTTTGCGGCTGAATTCTCTGGTTGCATGGCGGGCATTGTATCGGCATCATGAGTAGCGAGGTTTCTGGAGGGGGACTTCAATTGGCTAGTGGCACGGTTCAGCTGCGCATCGATGGCGTCGCCAAGCATTTTGGCGGGGTGATGGCTGTCGACGAGGTCAGCCTCGAGGTGCGCCAAGGCGAAGTCGTCTCGGTCATCGGGCCGAACGGCGCCGGCAAGACCTCGTTGCTCAACATGATCAGCGGTTTTTACCGGCCCGACCGCGGGCGCATCACGTTCGAGGGCGCGGAGATCACCAACCTGGCGCCGAGCCGCATCGCCGAACTGGGCATTGCGCGCACCTTCCAGAACATCGCGCTCTTCAAAGGCATGACGGTGCTCGACAACCTGATGCTGGGACGGCACGTGCGCATGAAGGCCGGGGTGTTCGCCTCCTTCGTCTACTGGGGCTTCGCGCAGAAGGAAGAGATCGCGCACCGCGAAAAAGTCGAGGACCTGCTCGAATTTCTCAAGCTCGAGGACCTGCGAAAGATGCCCACCGGCGCGCTTTCCTACGGTTTGCAGAAGCGCGTCGAACTCGGCCGCGCCCTCGCCCTCGAGCCCAAGCTGCTGCTGCTCGACGAACCCATGGGCGGCATGAACCAGGACGAGAAGGAGGACATGGCCCGCTACGTGCTCGATGTCAACGAGGAGCGCGGCACCACCGTCATCCTCATCGAGCACGACATGGGCGTGGTGATGGACATCTCCAGGCGCGTGGTGGTGCTCGACCGCGGGCGCGCCATCGCCGAGGGCGAGCCGAAATCCGTGCAGGCGAACCCGGACGTGATCCGCGCCTATCTCGGCGCCAAGCCCTTCGGGAAGAAAGCGGCATGACGCCCGCCACCCTGCCGGCAGATGCCACCATCCCGCGCCTCCTCGCGCGCAACGCCAAGGAGCGCTCAGGCGCCCCCGCGATGCGCGAGAAGTCGATGGGCATCTGGCGCACGCTCAGCTGGTCGGATTACTACGCACTGGTGCGCGAATTCGCGCTCGGCCTCGCCTCCATCGGCTTCAAGCGCGGCGACGTGCTGGCGGTGATCGGCGACAACCGCCCGCGGCTGTATGCGGCGCAAATCGCGGCGCAGTGCCTCGGCGCTACGCCGGTGCCGCTCTACCAGGATGCGGCGGCCGAGGAACTCGTCTACGTGCTCGAGCACGCGGAAGCGAGCGTGGTCATTGCCGAGGACCAGGAGCAGGCGGACAAGATCCTCTCCATCCGCTCGCAGCTGCCGAAACTGCGTCTCGTGATCTACGAGGACGCGCGCGGCATGTTCCATTACCGCGACGAGGCCCTGCGTTCCTTCGAATCCATCGTGGCACTGGGCCGCGAATTCGGCGCGCTGCATCCTGGCTACGTCGAAGCCGAGATCGCGAAGGGCAAGTCCGAAGACGTGGCGCTCCTTTGCTACACCTCCGGCACAACGGGCAAGCCCAAGGGCGCGATGCTTTCGCACCGCAACCTCATTGCCAGCGCCTCGGCGTTCCTCGCCCAGACCGACCTTGAGTCCGCGGACGACTGGCTCGCTTACCTGCCGATGGCATGGATCGGCGATGCCCTCTACACCATGGTGCTGCAGATGATCGTGGGTTTCGCCTGCAACTGCCCCGAGAGCCCCGAGACGGTGCAACGCGACCTGCGCGAACTCGGCCCCAGCGCATTCCTCGCCGCGCCGCGCATCTGGGAGAACCTGCTCACGCAGATCCAGGTGAGGGCCTCGGATGCTTCCTGGCTGAAGCGCCATACCTATGAGTATTTCCGCGACAAGGCGATCGAGGGCGAGCTGCTGCGCACGGCGGGCAAGCCCGTGCCGGCGGGCCTGCGCGCGATCCTTGCGATCGGGGAATTCCTCGTCTACGGGCCGGTGCGCGACCAGATCGGTTTGCGCCGCGCGCGCTGGTGCCTGACCGGGGGCGCGCCGCTGGGGGCCGACACCTTCCGTTTTTTCCGCGCCTTCGGTGTGAACCTCAAGCAGGTCTACGGCTCGACCGAATTGAGTGCGTTTGTCTCCGTGCAATCCGATAACGCGGCCGATCCCAATACGGTGGGCCCGCCCGCACCCGGCATCGAGGTGCGCATCGCGGAAAACGGCGAAGTGCTGGTGCGCGGCGAGAACGTGTTCCGCGGCTATCACAAGCAGCAGGACGCGACGCGCGAGGCGATCGACGAGCAGGGCTGGTTCCACACCGGGGATGCAGGGTTCATCGACCCGCAGGGCCACCTCGCGATCATCGACCGCGCCAAGGACGTCGGCAAGCTCGGCGCCGGGCCGCATGCGGGCACGCCTTTCGCGCCGCAGTTCATCGAGAACAAGCTGAAATTCAGCCCCTACATCGGCGAGGCGATCGCCTTCGGGCACGACCGGGCGCAGGTCACGGCGATGATTGCGATTGCGCTGGCGCCGGTGGGCAACTGGGCTGAGCGCCAGGGGCTCGCCTACGGCGGCTACCAGGACCTGACGCAGAAACCCGAGGTGCGCAGGCTGATCCGCGCCGAGATCGAAAAGTGCAACCAGGGCCTGCTCGAATCCACCCGCGTACGGCGCTTCCTGCTGCTCGCCAAGGATTTCGACGCCGACGACGCGGAGATCACGCGCACGAGGAAGCTGCGCCGGCGCGTCATCGCCGAGAAATACGCCGCGGTGATCGAGGCGCTCTACGGCGGCGCCAGCGAGACCGAGATCGCCACCGAAGTCACTTACGAGGACGGCCAGCGCGCCACCGTGCGCGCGAAGGTCACCATCGAGGACGTCCATGTTTGACTGGGGATTCACGCTGGCGCTGGTCACCAACGGCGTGCTGATCGGGCTCATGTACTCGCTCATCGCGCTCGGTTTCGTGCTGGTCTACAAGGCCACCGACGCGATCAACTTCGCACAGGGTGAATTCGTCATGCTCGCCGGCTTCATCGTCGCGGGGATGCTGGCGATCGCCGGGGCGCCGTTCTGGCTGAGCGTTCCGGTCGCGGTATTGGGCATGGTGGCTTTCGGCTTCGGCCTCGAGCGCGTCGTGCTCCGCCCGCTCATCGGCCGGCCGATCATCGCGGTGATCATGGCGACGATCGGGCTTGCCACGGTGCTGCGCGGCGCGGCGCCGCTCTTTTTCGGCGCGGAAACGCAGGCGCTGCCGCTGCCGATCTCGGACGAGCCGATCGTGCTCGGCCCCTTCAGCCTGCCGCCCGGGCAAGTGGTCGGCGCGCTGCTCAGCCTGGGTTTTCTCGCCGCCTTCAGCTGGTTTTTCCTGAAGAGCCGGATGGGCGTAGCGATGCGCGCCGTGGCCGACAACCAGCAGGTCGCGATGGCGATGGGGATCAACGTCGAGCGCTACTTCGCCATCGCCTGGGGCATGGCGGGCATCGTTTCGGCGCTGGGCGGCCTCGCCTGGGGCGCGCTGCTTGGCGTCGACGTGCACCTCGCGCTGGTCGGGCTGAAGGTGTTCCCGGTCGTGATCCTGGGCGGGCTGGACTCGGTGCTCGGCGCCATCGTCGGCGGCCTGATCGTCGGCGTGGTGGAGAACCTCGCCGCAGGCTATCTCGATCCGCTGGTGGGCGGCGGCACCAAGGACTTCGCGCCCTACGTGCTGATGATCCTGATGCTGATGATCCGGCCCTACGGCATCTTCGGCAAACGCCGCATCGAACGCGTCTAGACGGGGAGCAGCGGACTTGTTTCATCGCGAAAGCGGCTACTACAAAACCAGCTACGCGGCCGACATGGCGCTCTACCCGCTGCCGATCGCGCGCTGGACGGTCGCCGTGATCGCGCTCGTGATGTGCAGCGCGCCGTTTTTCCTGCACGAGTACTACGTATCGATCATCAACCTGGTCCTCGTCGCCACGGTCGGCGCGCTGGGGCTCAATATCCTGGTGGGCTACACCGGGCAGATCTCGATCGGGCATGCGGCGTTCATGTCGGTTGGCGCCTACACCGCCGCCAACCTTGCCGTGCGCCTCGATCTGCCGTTCTGGATCACGTTGCCCGCCGGCGGACTCATGGCGGCGGCGATCGGCGCGATTGTCGGCATTCCCAGCTTGCGCATCAAGGGTCTTTACCTTGCCATCGCCACGCTGGCCGGACAGCTCATCATCGAGTGGACTATCAATCACGTGCCGTGGATCTCGGGCGGCGTGCAGGCCTCCATCGAGGTGCCGCGGCCCACGCTGTTCGGCACGCAGTTGAAAACCCAGTTCCAGCTCTACTGGTTCCTGCTGTTTTTCGCCGTGCTCGCCATCGTCGGCACGCTGAACCTGGTGCGCAGCCGCATCGGCCGTGCCTTCATTGCCATCCGCGACCACGACATCGCCGCCGAGATCATCGGCATCAACATCTTCCGCTACAAGCTGCTCGCCTTCGCCATCAGTTCGTTCTATGCGGGGGTCACCGGGGTGCTCTACACCTACTACCTCGGCATCGCCAACTACGAGCAATTCACCCTCGTCACCTCGATCGACTACCTGGCGATGATCATCATCGGCGGTCTGGGCTCGATTCTTGGCTCCATATTCGGGGCAATTTTCGTAACCCTGCTGCCGATCGTCATCCGCCTGGGCATGGAGAACTGGGGCAGCTTTCTCTTCGGC
>CAZTSJ010000225.1:0-6226 GCA_964616875.1 uncultured Bordetella sp.
GCGCGGCTGACCACCACAGGTCGCGGACTTACCTCGACACGGCTCGCCTACCAACTGCCCCTGGGCGGCGATGGCCTGCGCCTGGGCGCGGCGTACTCGAATACGGACTACCGCATCGGCAAGGACTTCAGCGTGCTCGACGCTTCGGGCGAGGCGCGCGTCGCCACGCTCAATGCCTCCTACCCGTTGGTGCGCTCGCTCGCGTTCAACCTCGCCGGCCAGCTCGCCTGGGACGGCAAGCGGCTCGAGGATCGCGTCGGGGCGACCGCCAGCGAGACCACCAAGCGCAACGACGTGTTTACCGCGGGGCTCTCAGGCAACTGGCTGGACGGCGCGGGCAAGGCGTCGAACAGCTTCTCGCTCGCCCTCGCATCCGGCCGCCTGCGGATCGATTCGACGGCGGCGCAACTGGCCGACGATGCGGGGCCGCGTACGCGTGGCAGCTTCAACAAATTCAACTACGCGGTGTCGCGGCTGCAGCAGTTCGAGGATTCCCTTGCGGGCTATGTCTCGTTGTCCGGCCAGCAAGCGGGCAAGAACCTCGATTCGTCCGAGAAATTCCTCCTTGGCGGACCGTACGGCGTGCGCGCCTATCCCCAGGGCGAGGCGGCGGGCGATGACGGGTACGTGTTTACCGCGGAGCTGCGCTACCGCATGCCGCGCGCCCCGGTGGACAGCCTGGAGCTGGTCGCGCTGTTCGACCACGGCCAAACCCGCATCAACCACAGCGCCTTCGCGGCTGGCACCAACACGCGCAAGCTCTCGGGCGTGGGCATTGGCATCAACGTCGTTTCCAGCTCCGGGTGGTTGCTGCGCTCGGCGTGGAGCTGGCGCACCAGCAAGGAGCCCGCGACCTCGGACACGCCGCGCCCCAGCCGCGGCTGGCTGCAGCTGGCGAAGTTCTTCTAGCGCGCTGGCTTTGTCTTGTTCCTGTAATCGCACAGATCCCTGATCGGACATTCCGGGCATCTGGGCGTGCGCGCCACGCAGACGTAGCGCCCGTGCAGGATCAGCCAGTGGTGCGCGTGCATGAGGAATTCGGGCGGCGTGAATTTGAGCAGCTTGCGCTCGACCTTGAGCGGGTCCTTGCCCGGCCCGAGGCCGGTGCGGTTGGCGACGCGGAAGATATGCGTGTCCACCGCCATGGTCGGCTCGCCGAAGGCGACGTTGAGCACCACGTTGGCGGTCTTGCGGCCCACCCCGGGCAGGCTTTCCAGCTGTTCGCGGGTACGCGGTATTTCTCCGTTGAAGTTCTGGATCAGCAGGCGTGAAAGCTGAATGACGTTCTTCGCTTTTGTCCGGAACAGGCCGATCGTCTTAATGTAATCCTCGAGGCGTTTTTCGCCCAGCGCCGCCATCTTCGACGGCGTATCCGCCACAGGAAACAGCTTTGCCGTCGCCAGGTTCACCGATTTGTCGGTCGCCTGTGCCGACAGCACGACCGAAACCAGAAGTTCAAAGGGTGTGCGATAGGTGAGTTCAGTCTTCGGCTCTGGGTTGGCCGCCCGGAAGCGCGCAAAAATTTCGCGCCGCTGGTGCGGATTCATTTCTTTCTTTTTCGTTTCAGGATGGTGGCAATCACGGCGCGACGGTCGGTAGACGTGGACTTTGGCTGGTTCCTTTCTATTCTTTCTTTTCGATATGCGGCGCGTCTCTTGGCTGCCAGGGCGTCTGCGCTGCTCCAGGCGCCCGGAGGCGAAACCAGCTCGATGCAATCCACGGGGCAGGGCGGCAGGCAAAGTTCGCAGCCAGTGCAGTAGGCGGCGATGACGGTGTGCATGAATCCCTGCGCTCCGGTGATCGCGTCCACCGGGCAGGCATCAATGCAGCGCGTGCAGCCGATGCAGCGCGCCTCGTCAACCTGGGCGACCGCGATTCTCTTTGGCATCAAGAATTTCTGTTACGCATTCGTTCACCAGTGCGGGGCCCCGGTAAATCAGGCCGCTGTAGAGCTGCACCAGCGCGGCGCCGGCGTCGAGTTTTTCCACGGCATCGGCGCCGGAAAGAATGCCGCCCACGCCGATGAGCGGGATTTCGCCCTTGAGTTCCTGCGCCAGAATCCTCAGAACGCGGGTGGAGCTTTCGCGCAGGGGCGCGCCCGACAATCCGCCTTGCTCGTTCGCGCCGGGCAACTGCTCCACGCCGTCGCGCGACACGGTCGTGTTGGTGGCGGCCACGCCGTCGATCTGCTCGCGCCGCACCACCGCCGCGATGCCGCGAATCTGCGCCTCGTCCAGGTCGGGCGCGATCTTCAGCACCAGCGCGACGTTGCGGCCGTGCCGCTCACGCAGTTTTTCTCGCCGTGCTTTTATTCTGGCCAGGAGAGCTGAAAGTGCCTCTGCGCTTTGCAGATCCCGCAACCCAACTGTGTTGGGTGAGGAAACATTGAGGGTCACGTAGTCGACGTGCGGGTAGAGCTTCTCCAGGCACTCTTCGTAGTCGTCCGCCGCGCGTTCATTTGGCGTCTCCTTATTCTTTCCGATGTTCACGCCAATAATGCATTTGGGCGAAAAACGGGAAAGATTGGCAACAAATGCATCAACCCCGACACTGTTCAATCCATAGCGGTTGATGATCGCTCTTGCCGCGGGAATGCGGAACAGGCGCGGGCGCGGATTGCCGGGCTGCGGCCGCGGCGTCACGCCGCCCAGTTCGAGGAAGCCGAATCCCAGGCTTGCGAGGGCGGCGACGTGTTCCGCATCCTTGTCGAGCCCGGCAGCGAGCCCGACCGGATTGGGGAAATCGAGCCCCATGACGCGCACGGGACAAGCGGGTGGATTCTTTGTGAACAGGCCGGCGATGCCGGAAAACCTTAATGCGAGGTTATGAGCGGTTTCCGGATCCAGCGCGAAGAGCAGAGGGCGTGCCAGCCGGTACAGCACTAAACCCTCATTCCAGGTCCTCGGGCGCGAGGCGGCGCCACTCGCCGCCGACGAAGCCCTCGATCGGCTCGAAGCGCGACTTGTAGGCCATCTTCGGGCTTTCCCTGATCCAGTAGCCCAGGTACAGGTAGGGCAGGCCCAGCATGCGGCAGGCTTCGATCTGCCAGATCACGTTGTAGGTGCCGTAGCTCGCCGCCTTGCGCTCCGGATCGAAGAACGTATAGACCGAGGACATGCCGTCGGGCAGGTAGTCCACTATCGACACCATCACCAGCTGCCCGTTGGCGCGGAATTCCACCAGGCGCGTGTCCACCCGGCTCTGCAGCAGGAAGTGCGAATACTGGTCGCGGCTGTCGTTGTCCATGCCGCCGCCGGAATGGCGCCGCGACTGGTAGCGCAGGTAGAGCGCGTAGTGCTCCAGCCGGAATTTCAGGGGCTGGGCCTGGAAGCTCAGGTCGGCGTGCTGGTTCCAGGCGCGCCGCTGCGAGCGGCTGGCGCTGAACTCCTGCACCGGGATGCGCACCGGGACGCAGGCGCGGCAGCTGTCGCAATGCGGCCGGTAGGTGAAGATGCCGCTGCGGCGGAAGCCGGCTTTCACCAGTTCGCCGTAGAGCTCGGTATTGATGAGGTGGCTCGGCGTGGCCACCTGCGAGCGCGCCATGCGCTCGGGCAGGTAGCTGCACGGGTAGGGCGCAGTGACGTAGAACTGCAGTACCGCGTGCGGGAGATCGTTAAGCCGGGACATGTTTTGGAGCAGCTTCCCTGCGGGTCCATTTCTCCGGTAATTCGCGATAGTTTACCAATGCTGCGAGACGGCGCAAAAACTGCCGCCGCGGGATCTC
Organism: uncultured Bordetella sp.; assembly: GCA_964616875.1. GTDB lineage: Bacteria > Pseudomonadota > Gammaproteobacteria > Burkholderiales > SG8-39 > RBG-16-66-20. The sequence goes on from CAZTSJ010000225.1 coordinate 3,725, forward strand.
GCGGGCGCCCAACGAGGCCAGCAGCGGCGTGCGCTGCTGGCAGTCGATCAGCGGCGTGCCGCGCTCGCGCAGCGTCTCCACCAGGGATACCAACGCCACCTTGGAAGCGTCGGTGGCGCGGGAAAACATGGATTCGCCGAAGAACGCGCGCCCGATGGCGACGCCGTAGAGCCCGCCCACCAACTCGCCTTCCTGCCAGGTTTCGAAGGAGTGCGCGTGCCCGGCGCGGTGCAGCGCTACGTAGGCAGCCTGCATTTCCTTGCCGATCCAGGTTCCGGTTTCGCCTTGCCTGGGTTCCGCACAGGCTTTTATGACTCTGGAAAAGGCGCAATCAATTCTTACTTCATACCCCTTGTTGCGCAGGTTCTTGCCGAGCGAGCGCGAGACCTTGAGCTCGGCGCAATAGAGCACCATGCGCGGATCGGGCGACCACCACAGGATCGGCTCGGCGCCCGAATACCAGGGGAAAATGCCGCTCCGGTAGGCGGCCAGCAGGCGTTCCACCGACAGGTCGGCGCCCGCGCACAGCAGGCCGTTGGGTTCCCTGAGCGCTGCCTCCACGGGCGGAAAGGGATCGTCCCGCTCCAGCCAGGCTAGCATCTGACGGTCAGCACTTCACCTGTTGACGGCAATAGTTCTCGAGCTCGTGCACCACGCTGGTGGCGGCGGCAGTGGCGCGCGGCGCGCCGCCCTCGAGCGAGAGCCTGAGCTCGTATTTGGCGAAAAACTGGTTGAACATTTCGCCGCCGAGCGTGCCGACCGCGCTCAACTCGTCGGTCGTCGGGTCATGCTCGAGCAGGATCGCCGCCAGCGGCTGCGGCGCCGGGCCGGCGACCACGCGCGCGCCCTCCGAGGGGTCGTACTGGCTGTGCTCGGCGCAGCAGTGGATGACGTTGGCGAGCCGGTTGCGCGGGCTTTTCTCCCTGCGGTAACTGATGAAGCTGATTTCTTTGGTGGGGTAGGCGAGCTGGTGCGCGCAGATCGCCGAGTAAGCGACGATCGAACGCCGCGGGCCGACGCCGCCTTTCCATTCATAGCTGCGCTGGTCGGCGGTAACGAGGCGCGCCGAGGCCTTGGCCGGGCGCCCCAGGTTGAGCAGGAAGCAGGGCGTGGCGGCGAAAGGGTAGTGAAAAATGAGATTGCGTTCGGCGGGAACCGCCGCCGCTTTGAGCGGCGCACCGCCTTCGTCCACGAGCCTGACCCGCCCGTAGAGCGTCGGCGTGGCATCGGCCGCGGCAACCGCCTGCGCCCCGGCCGCGGCGGCGGACGCGGCGCAAAACTTTACGAATTCTCGGCGCTGCATTCCTACAAATTGTAGCCCTTCTCGTTGTGCTCGACCTGGTCGAGACCCTCGGTCTCCTCGTCGCCGGTGACGCGCATGCCGGTGATCGCATCGCTCAGCTTGAGCAGCACCCAGGTCACGATGCCGGACCAGGCGCCGACGGCGAGGACGCCGGTGAGTTGCACCATCACCTGCTTTCCCATCGTCATGCCCTCGGGATATCCAACCCCGCCCAGGCTCGCCGCGGCAAACACGCCGGTCAGCAGGGTGCCGATGATTCCACCCACACCGTGCACCGGCGTCACGTCCAGAGAATCGTCGATCTTCAGCGTGCGCTTCATCCACGTCGTGGCGAAGAAGCACGCCACGCCCGCGGCGGCGCCGATCGCGATCGCACCCATCGGTCCGACAAATCCGGAGGCCGGCGTAATCGTGCCCAGTCCCGCAACCATGCCGGTCACGATGCCCAGCACCGAGGGCTTGCCGTAGCGCAGCCACTCGCACAGGAGCCACGCCAGCGAGCCGGTTGCCGCACCGATGTGGGTCACCAGCATCGCCATGCCCGCCGAGCCGTCGGCGGCAAGCGCGCTGCCGGCGTTGAAGCCGAACCAGCCGACCCAGAGCATGCACGCGCCGGTCACCGTCATGGCGAGGTTGTGCGGCGGCATGGGCGAATCCGGAAAGCCCTTCCTGCGCCCGAGCACCAGCGCGCAGACCAGCGCCGCGACGCCCGCGTTCAAGTGCACCACCGTGCCGCCCGCGAAGTCCATCAAGCCCATTTTCTGCAGCCAGCCATCCCCCCACACCCAGTGCGCGATCGGGCAATAGACGAGCAGCAGCCAGAACAGGGTGAACAAAAGCATGCCGGCAAAGCGCACGCGCTCGGCATAGGCGCCGATCACCAGCGCTGGCGTGATGATGGCGAAGGTCAGCTGGAACATCGCGAACACGGTTTCCGGGATGCTCCCTTTGAGCGTGGCGACGGCGATGCCGGCGAGAAAACTCTTGTCGAAGCCGCCGTACCAGGCATTCAGCGTGCCGCCGTCGCCGAAGGCGATGCTGTAGCCCGTGATCACCCACGCCAGCGTGACCATGCAGGTGATGGCGAAACACTGCATCAGCACCGAGAGGACGTTTTTCGCTCGCACCAGGCCGCCATAGAACAGCGCCAGGCCGGGCAGGGTCATGAACAGAACCAGCACCGAAGCAGTGATCATCCA
>CAZTSJ010000226.1:0-4574 GCA_964616875.1 uncultured Bordetella sp.
GGACGCCTCCGAGCAATCGTTCATCGACAAGACGCTGATCGAACTCGACGGCACCGGGAACAAATCGCGCCTGGGCGCCAACGCGACGCTCGCCGTGTCGATGGCGGCGGCCAAGGCGGCGGCCGAGGAATCCGGCCTGCCCCTGTACCGCTATTTCGGCGGCACGGGCCCGATGCAGATGCCGGTGCCGCTCATGAACGTGGTCAACGGCGGGGCGCACGCCAACAACAATCTGGACATGCAGGAATTCATGATCGTGCCGGTGGGCATGGCATCGTTTCGCGAGGCGCTGCGCTGTGGCGCGGAGGTTTTTGCCGCGTTGAAGAAGATCATTGATGCCAAAGGCATGCCCACGACGGTGGGAGACGAAGGTGGCTTCGCGCCCAACCTGCCGACCCACGCCGCTGCGATCGAGCTGATCCTCGCGGCGGTGGACAAGGCGGGCTACACGGCCGGGCAGGACGTGCTGCTCGCGCTGGACTGCGCCGCGACCGAGTTCTACAGGGACGGCAAGTACGTTCTCGAATCGGAGCAGCTGAGCCTGAGTTCGCAGGAATTTTCCGATTACCTTGCCAGCCTGGCCGGGAAATACCCGATCGTGTCGATCGAGGATGGCATGGCGGAGGACGACTGGGCGGGCTGGAAGCTGCTCACGGCCCGGCTCGGCAAGAAAATCCAGATCGTGGGCGACGACGTCTTCGTCACCAGCACCAAGCTGCTGCGCGAAGGCCTGCGCCAGGGCGCGGCGAACGCGATCCTCATCAAGGTGAACCAGATCGGCACGCTGTCGGAGACCTTCGCCGCGATCGAGCTCGCCAAGCGCTCGGCCTACGGCACCGTGATCTCGCACCGTTCCGGGGAAACCGAGGACACCACCATCGCCGACATCGCCGTAGGCGCCAATGCGCTGCAGATCAAGACCGGTTCGCTGTCGCGCTCGGACCGCACCGCGAAATACAACCAGCTGCTGCGCATCGAAGAAGACCTCGGGGATTCGGTCAGCTATCCGGGGCGGGAGGCGTTTCTCCAGCTCAGATGAAGATTCTCGCGCTCGCTCTCGGCCTGCTCATCGTCGCCATCCAGTATCCGCTCTGGCTGGGCAAGGGCGGCTGGCTGCGCGCCTGGGACGTGGCCCGGCAGGTGGACGCACAGCACGCCAAGAGCGCGCGCCTGGAAACCAGGAACAACGCCCTCGCCGCCGAAGTGAGGGACCTCAAGCAGGGCCATGAGGCGATCGAGGAGCGGGCGCGCTACGAACTCGGCATGGTCAAGAACGACGAGGTGTTCTTCCAGGTCTCCGCAGGCGCAAGGCGCGAGTGAAGGGCGAGTGAAGCGAGAGCCGGGGCGCATCGCGTTTCAGAACGCGTCGCTGTTCGACAGCCGCCGCGGCGTGATGCGCCGGGATGCCACGGTCGTCGTCGAAGGCGACAGCATCGCGCAGGTCGTCTTCCGGCAGAAAACCAGGATCGCGGCGGCGCGGGTCTACGATCTCAAGGGCAAGGCGCTGCTGCCCGGCCTGATCGATTGCCACGTGCACGTGACGGCGGTGGATCACGACGTGCTGCGCCTCTCGATGCAGCCACCGTCCCTGATCACCGCGTTGGCCAAGGACGTGCTGGAAGGCATGCTGCTGCGCGGCTTCACCAGCGCGCGCGACGCCGCGGGCGCCGATTTCGGGCTCGCCGAGGCGATCGAACGGGGTCTCTTCAAGGGTCCGCGGCTTTTCATCTCCGGCTGGCCGCTGACACAGACCGGCGGCCACGGCGACGCGCGGCCGAAGGGTGCGCGCACCATGTTCTGCACCTGCGCCGGCCTCGGCTTGTTCGGCGCGGTCGCCGATGGCGTCGCCGAGGTGCGGCGCGCGGCACGCGAGCAGCTGCGCAACGGCGCCAACCAGATCAAGGTCATGGCCGGCGGCGGGGTGATGAGCCCGAGCGACCCGATCGACGGAACCCAGTATTCGATCGAGGAACTGCGCGCGATCTGCGAGGAGGCCGAGGCGGCGAACACCTACGTCATGGCGCACGCCTATTCGCCGCGCTCCATCGAACGCGCGGTGCGCGCCGGGGTGCGCTCGATCGAGCACGGCAACCTGCTGGATGAGAAATCCGCCCGGACGATGAAGGAAAGCGGCGCCTACCTCGTACCGACCCTCGCAACCTATGCCGCGCTCAGCGAGGAATCCTTTGCTTTGGGGTTGCCGTTGAATGCAATACAAAAATTAGAGAAAGTAAGGCAACAAGGAATCAATGCCATCCGTATCGCGAAGGCCGCCGGTGTGCCGATCGCGTTTGGCACCGACCTGCTCGGCAACATGCACTCGCGCCAGTCTGCCGAGTTCGGCCTGCGGCTGCCCGCCATGTCGCCGGCTGAAATCCTGCAGAGCGCGACCAGCGTCGCTGCGCGACTGCTCGGTAGGGAGGGGAAACTCGGGGTCATCGCGCCGGGGGCGGCGGCCGACCTGCTGGTCGTCGCGGGCGATCCGACCAAAAACCTCGCCCCGCTGCAGGCCCCGGAGAAGGGCCTGCTGGCGGTGATGAAAGCGGGAAGGTTCTACAAGAATCTTCTCTGAGGTTGCTCTCTCAGGTCCCGCCTCCAACGCGGGTGAACCTGGACTGATGGCGGTCGTCGGCGCTGTGCACGGCGGTGACGCTCTTCTTCATCGCCCACGGCCTAAGCTGGTGGTGTAGGGGGATGTAATACGCCTCGTCACGGACCTTCTCAAGCGCTTCCTTGAGCAGCGCGTCGCGCGCCTTGGTGTCGGTTGCGATCTTGATCGCGCCGATGGTGTTGTCGAGCTTCAGGTCGCTGATCCGGCCCTGATTGAAGTTGCCGTCGGGACCGGTCTGCTTCGTGTGCACCAGCGACTGCAGGGTGTAAAGCGCATCGAAGGTCGCGACGCCCCAGCCGAGCAGATAGGCGCTCGAATCAAGGTTGAGAATTTTCTGGATGAAGGGGGTGAATGGAATGGAGTTCAGCTTGACCCGCACCCCGGCCTTGGCCCACATCCCGACCAGCGACTGGCAGATGCGCTCGTCGTTGACATAGCGGTTGTTCGGGCAATCGAGCGTGAACTCGAAGCCGTTCGGGTAGCCCGCTTCGGCAAGCAGTTTCTTCGCCCCGTCGACGTCGAGCTTCGGCACGATGTCGAGCTGCTTGGAGTAACCGTGCACGCCCGGCGCCACCATGATCCCGGCCGGGATCGACAATCCGCGCATGGTGACGCGCTTGATCGCCTCGCGGTCGATCGCCATGTTCAGCGCCCGGCGCACGCGCACGTCCTTGAACGGGTTCTTGCCCTTCACGTCCGCGTACTTGAGCTCGTTGTTGTGCTGGTCCATGCCGATGAAGATGGTGCGCACTTCGTGGCCGTCGAGCACCTTGAGCTTGGCTTCCTTGCGCAGGCGCTCCACGTCCTGCACCGGCAGATCGGTCACCAGGTCGACGTCGCCGGAGATGAGCGCCGCGACACGGGTGGAATCGGACTTCACCGGGTTGTAGGTCACCTCGGTGGAGTTGCCGTCCATCTTCCCCCACCAGCCCTTGAAGGACTCCATGCCGATATCCTTGTCGGGCGCCCAGCCCTTGATCATGTAGGGCCCGGTGCCGTTCGTGTTGCGCGAGGCGTGGGTTTCCTGTCTGGCCCTGAAGTCCTGCACATTCTGCGAGTTGGTCTTCTCCGACCAGGCCTTGCTCATGATGCGGAAGTCGACGATGTTGCGCAGCAGGACGGGAACCGGGCCGCTGAGGATGAAATCCACCGTGTAATCGTCGACCTTCTTCACTTCCTTGACGCCGGTGACATAGATCTGCATCGTGCCCTGCGGTTGCTGGATGCGCCCGTACGAAAACACCACGTCATCCGCCGTGAACGGGCTGCCGTCATGGAACTTGACGTTCTTGCGCAGATTGAAGCGGTAGTGCGTGTCCGACAGCTGTTTCCAGGAGGTCGCCAGCGCGGGCTCGATCTTGTAGTCCTTGGTGTAGCGCGTCAGCCCCTCGTAGGCGTGCTGCAGGATCGAGTTGGTAGTGGCGTGGTTCTGCGAATGCACGTCGAGCGTCAGGATGTCGTTCTGCGCCGCCCATTTGAGCGGCGTCGCCTGCGCGGGAACGGCGGCCAGGGCCAGCGCCGCGGCTGCCGCGGCCAGGAATCGATTGAATCGCATGGGGTTCTCTCTCCTTTGGAGAATCTATAATACACGGGCTCCGGGAGGCTGCCCATGAAACTGACGCAAATCCAGCTCGATGCCTTCGACCGCGACGGCTACCTGTTTTTCCCGGCCCTTTTTCGCCCGGAAGAGATCAAAGTCCTGTCGGACGAGGTCCCCGCCCTGTACGCCCAACACCGCCCCGAGAACGTGCGCGAGAAGACCGGCGACGTGGTGCGCACCAATTTCGCCGCCCACCTCTACAGTGCGCCGTTTGCCCGCCTCGCCCGGCACCCGCGCATGGTCGAGCCGGTACGGCAGGTGTTCGGCGAAGACCTCTACATGCACCAGTTCAAGATCAACGGCAAGCAGGCCTTCGACGGCGACGTCTGGCAGTGGCACCAGGACTACGGCACCTGGAAGAAC
>CAZTSJ010000227.1:0-2205 GCA_964616875.1 uncultured Bordetella sp.
CCATCAAGCCACGGTCGCGAAGGTCGAACGCCTGCTCAACCGCAGGCCCAGAAAATCGCTCGGATTCAAAACGCCCAACGAGGTCTTTTACGCTCTCTCCAGACACCGCTAAACTTTATGCACTGGCTACTTGAATCCGCGGCTTGATAGTTCCTTCTTCCATCTGGTTGATACGAAAGTAATCGAGGTGCGCGACGACGATAGCCTGCGCCTGCTCTTTGCTCGGAAACGGAAGCTCCACTGAGTTCGGTGAACCCGGGTCTAATCTCCCGATCGCGGCGAGCCCGGCTTCGCCCCATGCCTGCGACAAACTAACCCAACTTGAGCAGTTAGTGGATGGTTGAAGGGTATTTTCGCGAGGCGGGTGAATCGGATCAAGGGCTTGGGTGATGGTTTCCGGCGATTTGGGCGTGTAGTGCCGACCAAGGGTATTTTCTTTTGCGGTTTCATCGGTTTTGATGCGGCGCATGTACCTGCGCTACACGACGCGAAAGAAAGACGGCAAGGTTCACCGCTATTGGCGTTTGGTGCGTAGCGTTCGGGTCGGCCGGCGGGTGATTCAACAGACTGTGGCGCACCTCGGTGAACTCGATGATCGCGGCCGGCTGGCGGCGCGGGCGTTCGCCCGGCGGCTGATCGGCGCGCCCGAGCGGGCGCGGCTATTCGACGACGGCAGCGCAGACCTGACGGTGCCGGTGCGTTTGAAGGGCCTGCGGGTCGAGCGTTCGCGGCGATTCGGCGACGTGTATCTGGCGCTGGCGCTGTGGCGCGGGACGGGCTTGGCGGACGTGTGCGAGCAGGTTCTACCGGTGGGCAAGGAAAGCGTACCGTGGGAGAAGATGGCCGCGGTCCTGGTGGCGGCGCGGCTGTGCGAACCGTCGAGCGAACTGCACATCGCCGAGGACTGGTACCGCCGGACGGCGCTCGCCGATCTCCTGCAACTCGACGACGCCCAGGTCAACAAGGACCGGCTGTACCGAGCGCTCGACGAGTTGCTCGCGCACAAGGCCGCGCTCGAGGCCCACCTGTCGCGGCGCTGCGGCGAGCTGTTCGCCATCGAGAACGAGGTGCTGCTGTACGACGTGACCAGCACCTACTTCGAGGGCAAGGCCGAGGCGAACCCGCTCGCGCGGCGCGGCTATTCCCGCGATCATCGGCCCGACTGCAAACAGGTCTGCATCGCGCTGGTGGTCAGCTTCGACGGCTTCCCGCTGGGCTACGAGGTTTTTCCCGGCAACACCCACGACTCGACGACCGTGCGGACGATCGTGACTGCCATGGAGGCCCGGCACGGCGTGGTCGGCCGGGTGTGGATCGCCGACCGCGGCATGGCGAGCGCCGACAATCTGGCGTGGCTGCGCGAGACCAATCGCCGCTACATCATCGGCGCGCCGAAGTCGGAGCTGAAGAAGTTCGCCGGCGCGCTGGCGGCCGAGGCCGGCTGGCGCGAGATCCGCGAAGGCATCGAGGTCAAGCTGACGCGCTGCTCCGTGACGCGCTGCTCCGTGACCCGCGACACGGTGATCCTCTGCCGCTCGGCCGAGCGCAGGACCAAGGAGCAGGCGATGCACGCGAAGTTCAGCCGCCGGATCGAGACCGCGCTCGCCCGCCTCGCCACCCACCTCGCGCGCTCAAGCAAACCGGTCGACCCCACCCAGGTCAACCGCCAGATCGGCCGCGTTCTGCAACAAAACCAGCGCGCCGCCGCGCGCTTCGAGGCGCGCCTGGTCGCGGACGACAGCCCGGCGGGGTTTCGCCTCGACCTTAATGTCAATGCCTCGTTCGACGACTGGGCGGCGCTCTCCGAGGGCGCCTATCTGCTGCGCTCCAACATCATCGACTGGAGCGATGCCCAGCTGTGGAAGGCCTATATCCAGCTCACCCAGGCCGCGGCCGCGTTTCGCATCCAGAAAGATCAGCTCCGCGTCCGCCCCATCTGGCATCAACGCGCCGATCGCGCCCAAGCCCATATCCTGGTCTGCTTCCTCGCCTTCGTGCTGTGGAAAAGCCTGGAGATGTGGCAACAGCGCGCCGGCCTCGGCAATTCCCCACGCACCGTGCTCGAAGAACTCGCCCGCATTCAATCGCACGATGTCGTCCTGCCGACGATGGCTCACGGCGATATCCGCCTGCGCTGCGTCACACAGCCCGAGCCCGCGCAAGCCGCGCTGCTCGATCGCCTCGGGATCGCACTACCCAAACGAA
>CAZTSJ010000228.1:0-3116 GCA_964616875.1 uncultured Bordetella sp.
CGCGCTGCTTGGCAAGGAGCCTCGCCGCCGCGACCTCCTGATCGAGCACCTGCACAAGGTCCAGGACCGCTACGGCCACCTGTCGTCCGCGCACCTGGCAGCGCTGGCCGAGGCGATGAGCCTGTCGCAGACCGAGGTCTACGAGGTCGCGACCTTCTACCACCACTTCGACGTGGTGAAGGAAGGCGAGACTCCGCCTCCGGCTTTGACTGTGAGGGTATGTGATTCGCTGTCCTGCGAACTGGCGGGTGCGGAAAAACTCTTCAAGGAACTTTCGCTGGGAAAGGATGTTCGCGTGCTCCATGCGCCCTGCGTCGGACGCTGCGAATCGGCGCCAGTGGCGGTCGTCGGCCAGAACCCGGTTTGCAATGCGACTGTGGACAAGGTTTTGGGTGTTATTTCCCAACAGTCTTTTTCCTGCAAAGAGACGAAATACGTCAAGTTCGAAAACTACCGGAAAGGCGGCGGCTATCGCCTGATCGCCGATTGCCTGGCGGGCAAGCGCACGCGCGAGGAAGTCACCAGGATCATGGAGGACTCGGCGCTGCGCGGCCTGGGCGGCGCGGGCTTTCCGACCGGGCGCAAATGGAAGATCGTCGCCGCTGAACCGGCGCCGCGGCTGATGGCGGTGAACATCGACGAAGGCGAGCCGGGGACCTTCAAGGACCGCTACTACCTGGAGCGCGATCCGCACCGTTTTCTAGAAGGGATGCTCGTCGCGGCCTGGTGTTCCGGGGTCGGGGAGATTTACATTTATCTGAGGGATGAATACGCGGGTTGTCGCAGCATTCTGGAAAAAGAACTTGCCAAACTAAAAGCCCAGGTGTCATTTCCTTTGCCGCCGATGCATTTGCGCAGGGGCGCCGGCGCGTACATCTGCGGCGAGGAGTCGGCGATGATCGAATCGATCGAAGGCAAGCGCGGCATGCCGCGCCTGCGGCCGCCCTATGTCGCGCAGGTCGGCCTGTTCGGCTACCCGACGCTCGAGCACAACATGGAAACCGTGTACTGGGTGCGCGAGATCGTGGAAAAAGGCGGCGCCTGGTTCGCCGCGCAGGGCCGCAACGGCCGCAAGGGCCTGCGCTCGTTCTCGGTTTCAGGCCGCGTGAAGCAGCCCGGCGTGCACCTTGCCCCTGCGGGCATCACGGTGAGACAGCTCATCGCGGAATTCTGCGGCGGCATGCTCGATGGACACGAGTTTTACGGTTACCTGCCGGGCGGCGCCTCCGGTGGAATCCTGCCCGCGTCGCTGGGTGACCTGCCCCTGGATTTTGACACGCTCCAGGCGCACGGGTGCTTCATAGGCTCTGCAGCAGTTATTATTTTGAGCAATAAAGATAAAGCTGCAACGGCGGCGAAGAATCTCATGAAGTTCTTCAAGGACGAATCCTGCGGCCAGTGCACGCCCTGCCGGGTGGGGACGGCCAAGGCGCTGACGCTGATGGACGCAAGGAAGTGGAACCAACCGTTGCTTAAGGAACTCTCACAGGCGATGATGGACGCATCGATCTGCGGCCTGGGGCAGGCGGCGCCGAACCCGGCCCTCAGCGTGATGAAGTTCTTTTCCCAAGAGGTTCAGTAATGGACCGCATCAGCACCAAGCAACTCGCGACGCTGCCGATCGAGTTCAAGTTGAACGGCAAAACCGTCATCGGGCGCCCGGACGAGCCCATCATCGAAACGGCGCGCCAGAACGGCATCCCCATTCCGCACCTGTGCTATTCCCGCACGCTGCGTCCGGACGGCAACTGCCGCGCCTGCGTGGTCGAAGTGAAGGGCGAGCGCGTGCTCGCGCCCGCCTGCTGCCGCTACCCGACGCAGGGCATGGAAGTCACCACCGACAGCCCGCGCGCGCTCGCCTCCCAGAAGATGGTGCTCGAGCTGCTGATGTCGGACATGCCGGAGACGCAGTACACGCTCAACAACAAGGTGGACGTCTGGGCGAAGAAACTCGGCGTCGGCAAACCCAGGTTCGAGGCGAGAAAGCAGCCGAAAGCCGATTTTTCCCACCCGGCGATGACGGTGAACCTGGATGCCTGCATTCAATGTACGCGCTGCCTGCGCGCCTGCCGCGAAGAGCAGGTGAACGACGTCATCGGCTACGCGTTCCGCGGCGAGCACTCGAAAATCGTGTTCGACCAGGACGACCCGATGGGCGCCTCCACCTGCGTCGCCTGCGGCGAGTGCGTGCAGGCCTGTCCCACGGGCGCGCTGATGCCCGCGCGCGAGGCGGGGCTGGAGGTGGTGGACAAGAAGGTGGATTCCGTATGCCCGTTCTGCGGCGTCGGCTGCCAGCTCACGTATCACGTGCAGCAAAGCACAAATATCATCAAGTTCGTCACCGGCCGGGACGGCCCGGCGAACCACGGCCGCCTGTGCGTCAAGGGCCGCTACGGTTTCGACTACGTGCAGCACCCGCAGCGCCTGACCAAACCGCTGATTCGAAAAGCAGGCATCAAGAAGTCGGCGCACTTCACCGTCGATCCGGCGAACTGGAAGGAAGCGTTCCGCGAAGCCAGCTGGGATGAAGCTCTTGAATTTGCTGCTTCAGGTTTGCTAAAAATTAAAAATCAAGATCGCTTCGCGCTCGCGGGCTTCGGTTCCGCCAAAGGCACGAACGAAGAGGCCTACCTGTTCCAGAAACTGGTGCGCACCGGCTTTGGCACCAACAACGTCGACCATTGCACGCGCCTGTGCCACGCCTCCTCGGTGGCGGCGCTGCTCGAGGGCGTGGGCTCGGGTGCGGTCTCCAACCAGGTGAGCGACGTGATGAACGCGGAAGTGGTGCTGGTGATCGGCGCCAATCCCACCGTGAACCACCCCGTCGCCGCGACGTGGATGAAGAATGCGGCGAAGAACGGCACCAAGCTGATCATCGCCGACCCGCGGCGCACCGATCTCGCGCGCTATGCGACCTACATGCTGCAATTCAACGCCGACACCGACGTGGCGATGCTCAACGCGATCATCCACGCGATCATCGATGAAGACCTTGTCGACAAGAAATTTGTTGCCGACAGGACGAGTGGCTTTGAAGCCCTGAAGGCAAACGCAAAGAAATACTCGCCCGAGAAAATGGCGCCAATCTGCGGCATACCGGCGAAAACCCTGAGGGA
>CAZTSJ010000229.1:0-31872 GCA_964616875.1 uncultured Bordetella sp.
GGCGGAGGCGCAGACCAGATGGCGCGCGCTTCCCAGGCGATCATCGCCAAGCACGGCCTGATGAAGCAGTCGATGGTGGTGGTGAACAAGGCGGGCGGTGCGGGTGCGGAGGGTTTCCTTGACGTGAAGGGCGCGCAGGGCGATCCGCACAAGATCATCATCACGCTGTCGAACCTGTTCACCACGCCGCTCGCCACGGGCGTGCCGTTCAACTGGCGCGACCTGACCCCGGTCAAGATGCTGGCGCTCGACCAGTTCGTGCTCTGGACCAATGCTTCCAAGCCCTACAGGTCAGCGAAGGAATACATCGCGGCGGCGAAAGCGGCCGGGGGCAAGTTCAAGATGGCCGGCACTGGCGCGAAACAGGAAGACCAGATCATCACCGCCGCGATCGAGCAGCTGACCGGCACCAAGTTCATCTACATTCCGTTCCGCGGCGGCGGCGACGTCGCGGTACAGCTGGTGGGCAACCACGCCGATTCGACGGTCAACAATCCCATCGAGGCAGTGGCACACTGGCGCGGTGGCAAGTTGAAGCCCTTGTGCGTGTTCGATCCCAAGCGCATGCCGTACAAGAACAAGGTCACCGACACCATGTCCTGGGCCGACATTCCGACCTGCAAGGAAGGCGGGCTGGACGTGGATTACCTGATGCTGCGCGGCATCTTCATGCCGGGCGGCGTCACGCCGGCCCAGGTGACGTACTACGTCGAGCTGTTCAGAAAGGTCCAGGCGACGCCGGAGTGGAAGGACCTGATGGAGCGCGGCGCGTTCAACCAGACCTCGCTCGAAGGCAAGGAGTACACGGACTGGGTTGCGCGCGAGGAAGCGCGCCACATCCAGCTGATGAAGGCCGCGAAGTTCATCGCCGGCCAGTAACGGGGCGGCATGTCGGAAAACAGCGAGGGGAAACCGGCATTCAGCGTCCGGGCCGCGGAGATCGTCGTGGCCGTGGGTTTTCTCGCGCTTGGCGCGCTGGTGATGTTCGATAGCGCCCGCCTCGGCTTCGGTTGGAAGGACGACGGACCGCAGGCAGGGTATTTCCCGTTCTATATCGGCGTCATCATCTGCGCCTCCGCGCTGGTCAACCTTGCCGCGGCGCTGGCCGCCGCGAAGAAGAAGTCTGCCGTTTTCGTCGGCGTCGGGCAGCTGAAGCTGGTGCTCTCGGTGCTCCTGCCCACGGCCGTGTATGTCGGTCTGATCGGCTGGATCGGCATCTACGTCGCCTCGACGCTGTTCGTTGCGCTCTTCATGCGCTGGCTCGGCAAGTACGTCTGGTGGAAGGTCGCGGCGGTCTCGATCGGCAACAGCGTGGTGTTTTTCCTGATTTTCGAGATCTGGTTCAAGATCCCGCTGCCCAAGGGCCCGCTTGAAGCCATGCTCGGGCTGAACTGAGCCATGGACGAGATCCAGTCGCTGCTGCAGGGTTTCGCCATCGCGCTGACGCTGAAGAACGTCGCGCTGATGTTCACCGGCATCATCCTCGGCGTGATCATCGGCGTGCTGCCCGGCCTGGGCGGGGCCAATGGCGTCGCGATCCTGCTGCCGCTGACCTTCTCGATGGCGCAGGCGCCGGGCGGCACGACCTCGGCGATCATCCTGCTTTCCTGCATCTACTGGGGCGCGCTGTTCGGCGGCGCCATCACCAGCATCCTGTTCAACATCCCGGGTGAGCCCTGGTCGGTGGCGACCACCTTCGACGGCTACCCGCTGGCGCAGCAGGGCAGGGCGGGCGCGGCGCTGACCGCGTCTTTCACGTCCTCGTTCGTGGGCGCGCTGGTCGCCGTCATCGTCATCACTTTCCTGTCGCCGATTGTGGCGAGCTTCGCCCTCGAATTCGGCCCGCCGGAGTTCTTCTCGGTCTACCTGCTGACGTTCTGCGCCTTCGTCGGCATGTCCAAGGAACCGCCGTTCAAGACGCTCGCGACGATGATGCTCGGCTTCGCCCTGGCGGCGGTCGGCACCGATCCGGTGACCGGCACGCTGCGGCTGACTTTCGGCAGCACGCACCTGCTGACGGGGTTTGATTTCCTGATCGCGGTGATCGGCCTGTTCGGCATCGGCGAGATCCTGCTGACGCTCGAAGAAGGCCTTGCCTTCAAGGGCGCGCAGGCGAAGATGAACATGAAGGTCGTGCTCGAAACCTGGAAGGAATTGCCGAAATACTGGCTGACATCGATCCGTTCCTCGGTGGTCGGCTGCTTCATGGGCATCGTCCCGGGCGGCGCGACGCCGGCCTCGTTCATGAGCTACGGCGTGGCGCGCCGCTTCTCCAAGGACGGCGACAAGTTCGGCACCGGCATGGTCGAGGGCGTGGTGGCGCCCGAAACGGCGGCGCACGCCGCGGGCACCGCGGCGCTGCTGCCGATGCTCACGCTCGGTGTGCCGGGATCGCCAACGGCGGCAGTGCTGCTCGGCGGGCTGCTCATCTGGGGCCTGCAGCCGGGGCCGCTACTGTTCGTCGAGCAGAAGGATTTCGTCTGGGGCCTGATCGCCAGCATGTACCTGGGCAATATCGTCGGGCTGATCGTGGTGCTGACCTGCGTGCCGTTGTTCGCCGCCATTCTGCGGGTGCCGTTTTCGGTGATCGCGCCGATCATCATGGTGATCTGCGCGATCGGCGCCTACACCGTGCACAACTCGATGTTCGACGTCTGGATGATGCTGGTGTTCGGTGTCGCCGGATATGCCTTCAAGAAGCTGCAGTACCCTCTGGCGCCTCTGGTGCTCGCGATCGTGCTGGGGGACCGGGCCGAATCCTCATTCCGCCAGGCGATGCTGATCTCGCAGGGCGACATGTCGGTTTTCTTTTCCAACGCGCTGGTGGGCTCGCTCACCGGCCTGGCATTGTTCCTGCTTTTCTGGCCCCTGCTGTCGATGCTTATCGCCCGTTTGCGCGCGCGATAGCCTGATTGCGCCCGAGCTTCTGCTTCAGCCGGCTGAGCGTTTCCGGCGTCAGGTTCAGGTAGGCGGCAAGCTCTTTCTTCGGGATGCGGCCGGCCAGCTCGGGATGCTTGCGGTGGAAGCGCAACAGCCGCCCCGGCGCGTCCAGCAGGTGCAGCGTGATGGTGTGCGTCATCACCTCCGACATCAGCTTCATCACCTGGTACTCGAAGCGCGCCTTGATCTCGGGCTGACGCTCGAGGAATTCCACCCACTGCGGCATCGGCAACTCGGCGGTGCGCGCGCCGGTGACCGCGACGATCGAGTAGGGGATCGGGGTGCGCAGGCGCCAGGCCGCGTACGAGGTGTCCATCTCGGCTTCGGCGGCAAAGCGCAGGATCATCTCGTGCCCCTCTGGATTGGAGACCACGCGCTTGACCATGCCCTCGAGGATGAAGAACTGCAGCATTTCCTCGTCCCCCTGCCGCGCCAGCCGGTCGCCCTTGCGGTATTCGCCCACCGTCAGCAGCGGCTCCAGCGCCTCCCATTGCTCCGGGCGGATGTCCTTCAGCAGCAGGTTTTCGTGCAATTGCAGGCGCAGAGTGTTGCGTTGCGGATGGTTGGCGAGGGCAGTCATGGGGAACCCTTGATTAGACTGAAAAAGCTTGACCTCAGTCAAGGTCGCCGTGGGGCGTGGATCACTATCCTTTTCGCTTCTTTCCGAGGGAGGCCACTATGGGCACCGTCGAACCTCAAGTCGCAACGACCATCACGACCGATGCGCAATCACAAGTGATCGACGGTTTTCACCTGGTCATCGATGCCCTGAAGCTGAACGGCATCGACACCATCTTCGGTCTGCCCGGCATCCCGATCACCGACCTGACCCGCAAGGCGCAGGCGGCGGGGCTGCGCGTGCTTTCTTTCCGGCACGAGCAGAATGCCGGCTACGCCGCTTCCATCGCCGGCTACCTGACCCAGAAGCCCGGCATCTGCCTGACCGTGTCCGCCCCCGGCTTTCTCAACGGGCTCAACGCGCTCGCACACGCTACCGTCAACTGCTTCCCGATGATTCTCATCAGCGGCTCGAGCGAGCGCGAGATCGTCGACCTGCAGCAAGGCGACTACGAGGAGATGGATCAGCTCGCGATCGCCAGGCCGGTCGCCAAGGCCGCTTTCCGCGTGCTGCACGCCGAGGACATTGGCGTCGGCATCGCGCGCGCCATCCGCGCCGCCGTCTCCGGCCGGCCGGGCGGCGTTTACCTCGACCTGCCGGCGAAGCTGTTCGCGCAGAGCATGGACGCGGCAGCCGGGAAGAATTCCTTGATCAAGGTGGTCGACCCGGCGCCGCGCCAGATCCCGGCGCCGGACGCCGTCAAGCGCGCCATTGATTTACTTCGTTCTTCCAAAAAACCATTGATCATCCTCGGCAAGGGCGCGGCGTATGCGCAAGTTGATTCTGAAATCAAGAATTTGATTGAAAAGACAGGCATTCCCTATTTGCCGATGTCGATGGCGAAGGGGTTGCTTCCCGACACGCACGAGCTGTGCGCCTCTGCCGCGCGCTCCTACGTGCTGCCCGAGGCGGACGTGGTAATGCTGGTCGGCGCGCGCCTGAACTGGCTGCTCTCGCACGGCAAGGGCAAGACCTGGGGCGGCAAGGACCACAAGGCCTGGGGCGGCCAGAAGTTCATCCAGGTCGACATCTCGCCGCAGGAGGCGGACAGCAACGTGCGCATCGACGCGCCCGTGGTGGGCGATATCGGCTCCTGTATTTCTGCTTTTTTGAATGAAATAAAAACCAGCTGGGCGAAGCCGCCTGCGGAGTGGATCGGCGCGATCAACGAGCGCAAGACGAAAAACGTGGCCAAGATGGCCGAGACGCTGGCGCAGAACCCCTCGCCGATGAACTTCCACAGCGCGCTGAACGTGGTGCGCGACATCGTCAAGGCGAATCCGGACGCGATGCTCGTCAACGAAGGTGCCAATGCGCTCGACTTCACGCGCAGCATCGTCGACATGTACCAGCCGCGCAAAAGGATCGACGTCGGCACCTGGGGCATCATGGGCGTCGGCATGGGCTACTGCGTCGCCGCCGCCGTGGTGACGAAGCAGCAGGTGATCGCGGTCGAGGGCGACAGCGCCTTCGGTTTCTCCGGCATGGAAGTCGAGACCATTTGCCGCTACAACTTGCCGGTTTGCATCGTGATCATGAACAACAACGGCGTCTACAAGGGTACCGACGTCAATCCGACCGGCGGCGCGGACGTCGCGCCCACCGTGTTCGTCAAGGGCGCACGCTACGAGAAGTTGATGGAGGCCTTCGGTGGCGTGGGCGTCTACGCCACGACCCCCGCCGAATTGCGCAAGGCGATGGAAGAGGCCGTGCGCTCGAAGCAGCCCACCCTCATCAACGCCGTGATCGACGAGACCGCGGGAACCGAGAGCGGCCGGATTACCAGTCTCAACCCAAGCGCAAAGAAAAAATAATCATGGAAGCACTCAAGGGCGTTCGGATTCTCGACATGACGCACGTGCAGGCGGGCCCGACCTGCTCGCAGCTGCTGGCGTGGTTGGGCGCCGACGTCATCAAGTTCGAGAACCCGGTGGGCGACGCGACGCGCGGCCAGCTGCGCGACGTGCCGAAGGCCGACAGCCTGTATTTCACGATGCTCAACTGCAACAAGCGCTCGATCACCGTCAACATGAAGAGCGCAGAGGGCAAGCAAGTGTTCGTCGACCTGCTCAAAAAGTGCCACATCATCATGGAGAATTTTGGTCCCGGCGTGCTCGACCGGCTCGGCTTCAGCTGGGAAAAGATCCACGAGCTCAACCCGAAGATCGTGATGGGCTCGATCAAGGGCTTTGGCTCCAGCGGGCCCTACGCAGACTTCAAGGCCTACGAGAACGTGGCCCAGGCGATGGGCGGCGCGATGAGCACCACGGGAGTTCCGGACGGCCCGCCGTTTGTGACCGGCGCCCAGATCGGTGATACCGGCACGGGGTTGCACCTCGCCATAGGATTGCTCGCCGCGCTCAGGCAGGCCGACCGCACCGGCAAGGGGCAGTACGTCGAAGTGGCGATGATGGATGGCGTGATGAACCTGTGCCGCGTCAAATTCCGCGACCACCAGCGCCTGACGCGCCAGTCGCTCTCGGAGTTCTCGGTGCCGACCGCGCAGGGCATGGGCGACGTGCCGCGAGGCGGCAACGACTCGGGCGGCGGCCAGCTGGGCAACGCGATCCACTGCAAGCCGCACGGACCGAACGACTGGCTCTACGTGGTGGTCCAGGAAGCGGTCTGGGAAGGCCTCGCGAAGCGCATTGGCGGTGATGCCCTGGCGAATGATTCCCGCTTTGCAAAGATCGCGGAGCGCAGAAAAAATCAGAATGAAATGTGGAAAATCATCACCGACTTCGCCAAGGGCTACAACAAGCGCGAATTCATGGCGATCCTGAATCCCCTGGATGTGCCCTGCGGGCCGATCATGGGCACGCAGGATCTCGCGGACGATGAGCACGTCCGCGGGCGCGAGATGTGGGTGGAGCTCGACCATCCGCAACGCGGCAAGTGGTGGAACGTCGGCATGCCGATCAAGCTCTCGGCCTCACCGGCGCGGATCGAACGCTCGCCGATGCTGGGCGAGCATACGGATGAGGTTTTGAAGGAAGTGCTGAAATACGACGAGAGCAAGATCAATTCCCTCAGGCAGGCGGGCGCGTTCTCCGCGCCGCCCAAGAAGGCCGCATGAAAGTCGCCATCGTCGGACAGCAGGATTTCGGCAAGGCCGTGCTGGAAGCCTTCCTCGCGCGCGGCGACCAGGTCGCGGGCGTGTTCTGCGCGCCGGAGAAACCGGGCGCGAAACCCGATGTGCTCAGGGTTGCGGCGCAGGAAAAGGGGGTACAGGTTTTCCAGTTTGCGGGCCTGAAGGCGCCCGAGGCCAGGGACACGCTGAAAAAACTCGACGTCGAAATCGGCATCATGGCGTTCGTGCTGCAATTCGCGCCGCAGGATTTCGTATCGATACCTGAGCACGGCACGATCCAGTTTCATCCCTCGCTGCTGCCGAAATACCGCGGCCCGAGTTCCATCAACTGGCCGATATCGCGCGGCGACAGCAAAACCGGCCTGACCATCTTCCGCCCGACCGACGGCCTGGACGAGGGGCCGGTGATCCTGCAGAAGGAAACGCGCATCAGCCCGGAGGACACGCTGGGCACGGTGTATTTCGACCGGCTGTTTCCGATGGGGGTGCAGGCGATGCTGGAGGCTGCGGACCTGGTGGTCGCAGGCAAGCACCGGGAACTGGTCCAGGACGAGTCGCTGGCGACCTACGAGGGCTGGTTTCGCGAGGGCGAGGCGCGCATCAACTGGGCCAACCACGTCGATGTGGTCTACAACCTGATCCGGGGCTGCAATCCTGCCCCCGGGGCCTGGAGCAGCCTGAACGGCGTGAAATTGCAGATTTTCGACTGCAGGAAGCTGCCGGTGCGTAGCTTTGGCAGCGTCAAGGGGAAAATCGGCGAAGTCGTGGAAAGCGGCCCGGCGAGCTTCCAGGTAACCGCCCAGGGCGGCCGTATCGAGGTGCTGCGTGCCAAGCTCGGGGATGGCAAAAAGCTTGCCTCGGCCGACCTGCTGGCTGCGGGAAGCATCAAGCCTGGGCAGATTCTCGGCGCCTGACAGAGCAGGCGCCTCCTTCGTCTCGGCTCCTGAACCCGAAAACGCCCCTTTTGTCCAGTCGCGGGCTCGAGGCCCGGGTGCGCCCAAATATTTGACGTAGCTGACATTTAGCTGCAAAAATGAGGGATAGGGAGCTGTTTTCCTTGGGAGAAGCGTGGGTCCAGGGTGGGTCTTTGACTCCCGCCTGCCGGGCATGGCGGCTGGCGTAGAATTTTTGCGCCGTACGACTGCCTGAAAAACACAAGAATTCGGAGAGCCCGGACTGCTGCATGAATTACAGCCAGATTCTGGAAATCGCCAGTTGCACTGATCCGGGTATGGTCCGATCGCACAACGAGGACTCGATCGCCTCGGATCCGGCCAACGGGCTGGTGGTGCTCGCCGACGGCATGGGCGGCTATAACGCTGGCGAAGTCGCAAGCGGCATGGCGACCACGGTGATCACCACCGAGATCCAGCAGCTGCTCACCAAGGTGCAGCCGTTCCAGATGGACGCAGAAAGCAAGGCGCCTATGGCCGGGCGCATGATCCGCGAGCAGGTGCTGAAGGCGAACACGTCGATTTACCAGGCGGCGCAGAGCCAGCCGCAGTACGCGGGCATGGGCACCACGCTGGTCGTGTGCCTGTTCTACGACAACAAGATTACGGTCGGGCATCTCGGCGATTCGCGCCTCTACATGCTGCGCGAGGGCAAGTTTTCCCAAGTCACGCGCGACCATTCGCTGCTGCAGGAGCAGATCGACAGCGGCATCATCACCGCCGAGCAGGCGAAGCACGCGCAACACAAGAACCTGGTGACCAAGGCGCTTGGCATCGACCCGGCGGTGGAGCCCGAAGTCAGGGACTACGCGACCAAAGTGGGCGACGTGTACCTGCTTTGCTCGGACGGCCTGTGCGACATGGTGGAGGACGAGGACATGGGAATGGCGCTGCAGGCCCTGGGCGGCAATCTGAAGCTCGCTGCGCAGCAGCTGGTGCAGATGGCCAACGACAACGGGGGCAAGGATAACGTATCGGTTATACTCGTTCGCGTCCTGCGGGAATACCCCGCCCCTCGCGGCTTTTTGGGTATGTTTAAAAAATAAGGTCAGGGATCGGCGATGGCGAAACTGATACTCAGCATGGATGGCCTGGTCCTCAAGGAGATCCCGCTCTCCAAGGAACGCACCACCATCGGCCGCAAGGCGCACAACGACATCCAGATCGACAACCTCGCCGTCAGCGGCGAGCACGCGGTGATCGTCACGATCCTGAACGACTCGTTCATGGAAGACCTCGGCAGCACCAATGGCACCCTGGTCAACGGCAATCCCGTCAAGAAGCATTTCCTGCAGAACAACGACATCATCGAGCTTGGCAAGTACAAGCTGAAATTCATCCAGGAAGCGGGCGCCCAGCCGGCGGCCGCAGCCGCGGATTTCGAGAAAACCATGGTGCTGCGCCCCTCGGCCATGAAGGCGGCGGCCGAACAGGCCAAGGCAGCCGGCTTCACGGGTGCGGCGGCGGCGCAGGCCGCGCGCCAGGCCGCCTTGCAATCCGTGGGCACTGCCGCCCAGGCGGCGGGCATCGCCGAGAAACCGGCGGTGCACGCGGCCCCGCCTGCGCCTGCCGCGGCCGCTGCGCCTGCCGCGGCCGCTGCGCCGGCTGCGGCCGCTGCGCCGGCTGCGGCCGCAACGCCCCCCAAGCCGTCGCAACCGCTGGGCGCGATCCAGCTGCTGTCGGGCGGCAATGCCGGCAAGGAACTCGAACTCGCGAAACCTCTCACCACGCTGGGCAAGCCCGGCGTGCAGGTCGCGGTGCTGACGCGCCGCCCGACGGGCTACTTCATCACCCACGTCGAAGGCGCCGCGCATCCCACGGTGAATGGCCAGGCAATCGGTTCGGCGCCGCATGCGCTCAAGGACCACGACCTGGTGGAGATAGCCGGCATCAAGATGGAGTTTTTCCTCAAGTCCTGATGTCCGGCGGGTTCTCAGAGGCAAATGTTTAGGAAACTTGCGATCGTATTTTGCACCGCGCTCGCCTGTCTGGCTGGCGCGGCGTTCGCCGCCCCGGCGGACGAGGTCCAGAAGCTGCTCGAGTCCGGCCGTTCGGCCGAAGCCTACGCGCTCGGCAAGAAGCACCCGGAAGAACTCGGCAAGCCCGGCTTCGATTTCCACTTCGGCATCGCGGCGATCGACACCGGGCGCGCGGGCGAAGGCGTGCTCGCGCTCGAGCGCTACATCGTGCAATTCCCCGACAACGATCGTGCCCGCCTCGAGCTCGCGCGCGGCTACTTCGTGCTCGGCGAGTTGCTGCGCGCGAGAGAGGAGTTCGAGGCCGTGTCCGCGAAGAAGCCGCTGGCCGGCGTGCAGACCACCATCGACCGCTTCCTCGACTCGATCCGCGCGCAGGAGACGCGCTACAAGGCGAGCGCGACCGCCTATGTCGAAATCGGCGGCGGCTTCGACTCGAACGTCAATAGCGGCGTCGGCGACGCCAACATCAATGTCCCGACCCTCGGCGCCGTGCAGCTCGCGCAGGCGGGCGTGAGGTCGGGCGACAGTTTCCTGCATCTCGGCGCCGGCGGCCAGTTCTCCTACCCGATCGCGCCGGGCGTCGCGCTCTACGGCGGCGCGAGCTACGAGGGCAAGCTCCACCGCGACAATTTCGACCAGCAGTTCGATCAGGGCAACCTCGGCGTCAACGCCGGCGTGTCCGTGATCCGCGACAAGGACCTGTTCCGCGTGAACGGCTCCTATTCCACGCTCTCGGTGGACAACCGCCGCTTGCGGAACGTGAGCGCGCTCGGCGGCGAGTGGCACCGCCAGCTCGACGAGTTGAATACGCTTTCGCTATTCGCGCAGTACGCGGTGCTCGACTATCCCAACCAGCCGGTGCGCGATGCGAACTTCTACGCGCTCGGGGCAGGCTGGCGGCGCGCATTCGTTCACCGGCTGCAACCCGTGATCCAGCTGCAGGCGCTGTATGGCAGCGAGCGTAACGACGCTTCGCCCGTGCGCAACGACCTGTCGCGCGACCTCTACACGCTGCGCGCCGGAGTGAGCCTTACCCCGGCGCCGAAGTGGGGCCTGTCGGCCGGCATCAACTACACCAACAGCAGGTTCAAGGACAGCGACCCCCTGTTCCTCAGCAAGCGGGATGATGACTACTACGGTCTCGACGTGGGTGTTTCATACCGCTGGACGAAGCAGCTCTCCGTGCGAGCCGACTATCTGCACTCGGACAACCGCTCCAACCAGTCTCTGTACAAGTACGGCCGCGATGTGGTCACGGTGAAGCTGCGCTACGAATTCCAATGAGGCATGCCATGCTGAGATTCGGACTTGCGTTCCTTGCCGCCCTGCTCGTCTCCTCGCCCGCGTTCGCGCAAGCCGGGCGAGTGTTGATGGCGGTGGGCGACGTTGTGGCGGTGCGCGGGGCGCAGGAGCTGCGCCTCGGGGTGGGGGCGGCGGTCGAGTCGGGGGACACCGTCCGCCTCGGGCCCGACAGCAACGCCCAGATCCGCATGAGCGACGAATCGATCATTTCGCTTCGGGAGCGCACCGTCTTCCGGATTGACGAATACGTGTATTCGGGAAAGGTGGACGGCAGCGAGAAGAGCCTGTTCAGCCTACTCGCGGGCGGGATGCGCACGGTGACGGGGATCATCGGCAACCTGCGGAGCACCGAGAAGTATGCGGTGCGCACCGCCACTTCCACGATCGGCATCCGCGGCACGCACTACACGCTGCGCGAATGCCAGAACGATTGCTTCGAGCCGCGCGGCGCGGGTGGGACGGCGGGCGCGCCGATCCAACTGGCGTCCGCCGCCCGGAATGACGCGGGGCCGCTCGCACAGGCGCCGGCACCCGTCGGTAAGCCGGTGCCGGACGGCACCTATGGCGGCGTCACCGACGGCCGCATCGGGGTGGTCAATAACGTGGCCGACCAGGAGTTCGGGGCGAAACAGTATTTCTACGTCGCCAACCGCGACACCTCGCCCCAGGGGCTGCTCGTGCCCCCGGGGTTCCTGTTTGACCGGCTGGACGGCCAGAAACGCAGCAGCGGCCAAAAGGGCAGGGAGACGGGCGAGACCCTCGCCGAGGGCGGCATCAACGCCGAGAGCCGACCCAGCGATGTGCCTGCGGGGCCCAAACCCAGCGACTTCATCGTCACCGAACAGAGGACTTCGACTGGCGCTCTGACCGTCGTCGGCGCCATGCTGGATACGGGCGCGCTCGCCGGCTGGATCACCCCGGGCAGTTTCCACGATCTCGTCGCGGGGGGTGCGCTGATCCCTCAGTCGGCGCTGACGATCGGCCCTGGTGGGGTCTTGCAGGCGTTCACCGTCCCGGTCAACTGTATTGGACCGAACGCGGATTGCGCAAGCCCGCCCTCGGCAACCCTGGGTGCGCCGGCGGAAAGCGGAAATGCGACGTTTCCCAACTCGACGCAAAAGGTCTTCTGGGGCCGCTGGGCGAGCGGCACGATCGTCGACAGCGGTCAGACGATCACGCTCAACTCAGCAACCCAGGGCCATTTCATGTACGGTCCTCTGACACCGTCGGACGTTATCGTCGGGAAGAGCGGCACGATCGCGCTGCAGTCGAGCTTCCCGGGCGGCCTGGGGACATCGCCGAGCAATAACTTCGGCGCGCTGGCGAGCGCAACGACTGTGCTGCCGACCATCACGGTGGACTTCACGACGCGGATAGCGAGCCTGTCTGCATGGAACGTCGCCTTTCCGAACGTCGGCACCGGCACGCAGAATTGGACTTTCGCCGGCGGCGCCACCGGAAGCATCGTCGTCGCTCCCGGCGCCGGCGCCCATTTCCTGGTGGACAACATAGCGGGGAGCTGCAACAGTGGCGGCCCGGCGATGGCGTGCAACGGCACTTCGTTCTTCGCGGCCAAGGGAAGGGCCGCGGGAATATTCATCGGGCCGGCAGGCGATCATGCCGGCGTGGCTCTCGGCGGCGCCGCGGGAACCTCGCAATTCAACACGGTACGCGTTTACTGCCCAACCTGTTAGCGTCAATCGACGGTCTCGAGCGCTTGCTAGAATCGGCCTCGTGGACCTCGCGAATCAGCCACACCCAGGCGGCTTTGGCGCGCGCGGCGAATTCGCTCTCGGGCTCTGAGTGAGAAAGCACCTCGCCAGGATCCTGATCGGTCTGGCGATCACCTTCTTCTTCATCGGCCACGCGGCGCGCTTCTATCAGGTCGGTCTCATCGACCGGCTCGACAGCATTATCTACGACGCGCGCCTGCGCCTGACGATGCCCGGCAAGAGCGACCCGCGCATCGTGATCCTCGACATCGACGAAAAGAGCCTGGGCGAACTCGGCCGGTGGCCGTGGAGCCGCAACGTGATGGCGCGGCTGATGGACAAGCTGTTCGACCAGTACCAGGTGTCGCAGGTGGGTTTTGACGTCGTCTGGGCCGAGCGCGACACGAGTTCCGGAATGGAGGTGCTGGACACACTCGCGCAGAAGGATCTGAAGGATGCCGCAGGTTTCCAGGCGGCGTACCAGCAGCTGCGCACGCGCCTCGATTACGACGGCATCTTCGCAGCGAGCCTGAAGGGAAGGCCGGTGGTGCTCGGCTACTATTTCAACGGCGAGGAGAACGCAGTCAAGGTGAACGCGATCCCCGAGCCGGTGCTGCCGAAGGGCACTTTCGCGGGGCGCAACATTGCCTTCGCGCGCTTGAACGGCTATACCGGCAACCTGCCGATCTACCTCAAGAACGCGGCCGCCGCAGGACACTTTAATCCGCTCGTCGACGATGACGGCGTTTCGCGCCGTGTGCCGATGCTCATGGAATACGACAGCGCCTACTACGAGCCGTTTTCGCTCGCCATGGTGCGCACCTATGTCGCACTGCAGACGGGGAGCCTGCCGGCGGTGGAGCCGGGCTTCCCGCCCGGGCAGGCGCTGTCGGGAAATTATGCCGCCATGGAATGGGTCAAGGTCGGCCCGTACAACATTCCGGTGGACGACCAGGCGGCCGCGCTGATTCCTTACCGCGGCACGAAAGGCACGTTCGCCTATCTCTCGCTCAGCGACGTGCTGAGCGACAGGGTCAAGCCGGAAATGCTCAAGGGCAAGATCGCGCTCATCGGCACCACCGCGCCCGGGCTGCAGGACCTGCGCTCGACTCCGGTCGAGAGCGTTTACCCAGGCGTCGAGATTCACGCCAACATGATCGCCGGCATCATCAACCACGGCGTCAAGTCGAAACCGGCCTTCATGCTTGGCGCCGAAGTGCTGCTGTTGCTGGTCGGCGGCGCGGCGCTCTCGTTCCTGCTGCCGATGCTCTCGCCGTTGTGGGCCACCCTGACTGCAGCGCTCGCCGCCGTGCTCATCACCGGTTTTGACTTCATGGTCTGGTCGCGTGCGGACCTGGTCCTGCCGCTCGCCGCCTCGATCCTGATGACCGCATTCATCTACACCATGAACATGGCCTACGGCTATTTCGTCGAAACGCGCGCGAAGCGCCAGTTCGCCGAACTCTTCGGCCAGTACGTGCCGCCGGAACTGGTGGACCGGATGGCGGCTGATCCGAAGAAGTACAGCATGGAGCCCAGGGCGGCCGAACTGACGATCCTGTTCTCGGACGTGCGCGGGTTCACCGGCATCTCGGAGGCGCTCAAGCCGGAGGAACTGCGCGAGTACATCAACGCGTACCTCACGGTCATGAGCGGCATCATCCGCTCGAAATACAACGGCACGCTCGACAAGTATATTGGCGACGCGATCATGGCATTCTGGGGGGCCCCGGTGGAAGATCCGTGGCATGCGCGCAACGGCGTGCTGGCCGGCCTCGAGATGCAGAGGGAATGCGAATTGCTGAATGCGCAATTTTCTGCGCGCGGCTGGCCTGCGCTCAGTATCGGTGTCGGGCTCAATACGGGAAATGTCCGGGTCGGCGATATGGGTTCGCAGGTGCGCCGCGCCTATACTGTCATGGGCGATGCGGTGAACGTGGCTTCCCGCCTCGAGGGCCGCACCAAGTACTATGGCGTCGGCATCCTGGTCGGCGAATCGACGCGCAATGCCGTCAAGGACGTTGTTTTCAGGCTGGTCGACCGCATCAAGGTCAAGGGCAAGGACGAAGCCATCGCCATATACGCGCCTGTCGGGCTGGAGGCGGAAGTGGATGCGCAAATGCGGGACGAACTCGGGCTCTGGGACCAGGTGCTGAGCGCGTACCGCGCGCAGCAGTGGGGCACGGCCGAGGCCAATCTCGCCGATTTGCGCAGAACCCATCCAGGCCACAAACTGTACGAGATGTACTCGAACAGGGTGGCTGGTTTTCAGCGCAATCCGCCGTCCGCGGGCTGGGACGGCGTTACCGTGTTCGACGAGAAATAGGCCGACTGGCGATGCGGCTGCGCGTACTCGGATGCTCCGGTGGAATCGGTGGTCGGCACCTGCGCACCACCTCGTTTCTCGTCGACAACGACGTTCTGATTGATGCCGGTTCGGGCGTCGGCGACCTGTCCCTGGCCGAACTCACGCGCATCGACCACATCTTCGTCACCCACTCGCATCTCGACCACGTCACCTCGATCCCTTTTCTGGTGGACACCGTGGGCGGGATGCGCAACCAGCCCATCACGGTGTATGCGACCGGGCCGACGATCGAGATTCTGAAGAACCACCTGTTCAACTGGGCGATCTGGCCGGACTTCACCGAAATTCCCACGGCCGAGGCCCCGTTCCTGCGCTACGAGGAAATCGAGCTCGGGCGCACGCTGACCATCACGGGGCGCAAATTCACCGCGCTGCCCGCGATCCACGCCGTGCCTGCGGTTGGCTACCATCTGGACTCCGGCGAGGGAAGCCTCGTCTTCACCGGGGACACGGCGCCGAACGACGAACTCTGGCGCATCGTCAACCAGATTTCGAACCTCAAGGTGCTGATCATCGAGACCGCGTTCTCGAACAAGGAAAGGTACCTCGCCGAAGTCTCGCGGCACCTGTGCCCGTCCATGCTTGCCGACGAGCTGGCCAAGTTCGAGCGCCATGCCGAGGTCTGGATCACGCACCTGAAGCCCGGCGAGATCGAATTGATCATGGAAGAGATCGAGGCGAGCGTCGGCAGCCTGCGGCCGCGCATGCTGCAGAACGACCAGGTGTTCGAGTTCTGATTTCATGACCACGCCAGCGGGTCCGGACGCGCGCCGCGCGAGCCCCGAGCAGCTCTCGGTCCTGGATCCGCTGGGCGCGCTTTCGCCGAGCCGGCAGCGCGAGCTGGCGGGAGTCACGCTGCTCGAGCGTGCGGCGCGCGGCAGCGATCCGCTGGCTGCGCACAAGGACGCCAGTCACTCCGTTTTCCTGCTGCGCGGCGAGATTCTGCTCATGTACGAAGGCGGCGGCACGCTGGTGGTGGTCGGCGGCATGGGCGACGGCCGCCATGCGTTGAACCGGCGCGCGGCGAAGATCGCGCGTTCCAAGGCAATCAGCGAACTCGAGTTGCTCACCGTGGAGGACGAGGCGCTCGACATCCTCGTGACTTTCGACCAGGTCGCCGCGGGGGACGCGGCTTCGGACAACGCCATGGCGGAGGCGGCGCGCAGCGACAAGCACCTCGTGAGCGGGATTTTTTCCCTTTCCAGGCTGCGCCATGGCGTGTTCGCACGGCTGCCCGCGGCGCGCATCGAGGGCATGCTCGCGCGCTTCGAGGGTTTGGCCGCGAAACGCGGCGAGGTCATCGTCCGCGAGGGCGATGAAGGCGACTACTACTACGTCATCGAATCGGGCCGCTGCCAGGTCGAGCGCACGGTCGGCGGCGTCAAGGTCGCGCTGGCGGAGCTCAAGAGCGGCGACGCCTTTGGCGAGGAAGCGCTCGCCTCGGAGACACGGCGCAATGCGACGGTGACCATGGCCACCGACGGCAAGCTGCTGCGCCTGGGCAAGAAGGATTTCCACGAGATTCTCGGCGAACCGCTGTTGCAGCGCGTCAGCTATGCCGAAGGCCTCGAGCGCGTGCGGCGCGGCGCGGCCTGGCTGGACGTGCGCTATCCCTCGGAGTATCGCTACGACCGCTTGCCGGGCGCCCTGAACGTGCCGCTGAACGAGGTGCGCAACAGTTTTTCGGTGCTGGATGCGGCACGCGAGTACGTCGTCTATTGCCAGAGCGGCCGGCGCAGCTCGGCGGCGGCGTTCCTCTTCGCCCAGAGCGGCTTCAAGGTCTGCGTTCTGGAAGGCGGCCTGTGGGCCTCCGGACGCGGCCAACAAGCGACGCCGTGAAGGTGCACCTATGGCGCGGTGCCGGAAAAGCATGTTAAAAATCAGGGGCGTGGGTGTAGAATTGCCTTCAGCCCGAGGCCACGATAGGCGATCCATGTACGGGGGAATCCAATGAGCGCGGTACTCAATCATCCGGCGGCAACGCAGACCGACGTCAATGTCCGGCTGGCGTTCCAGAAGCAGTTGCAGCTGGTGACGAACAAGATCCACGCCACCAGCAACATCGACGAAATCATGCTGGAAGTGAGTGCGGACGTCTGCCAGCTGTTCAACGCCGACCGCCTCACGATCTACTCGATGGGCGAGGACAAGCAGTCGATCGTCTCCAAGGTCAAGACCGGCCTGAATTCCTTCAAGGACCTGAAGCTGCCGATCGCGGAGCATTCGATCGCGGGCTACGTCGCGCTGTCGCGCAAGCTGGCCAACATCAAGGACGTCTACGACGAGGTAGAGCTTAAGGCGATCAATCCGAATCTTCGCTTCCTGCAGGAGGTCGACAAGCGCACCGGCTACCGCACCAAGCAGCAGCTCGTGGCGCCGATCGTCGAGCAGGGCGGCGCCGAGCTGATCGGCGTGATCCAGATCATCAACAACAAGGCCGGCTCGCCGTTCGGGCCGCTCACAGAGGAAGGCGTAAGCGAACTGGCCCAGACGCTGGCGATCGCGTTCAAGCAGCGGCTCAAGCCGCAGCTGGTCAAAACCAAGTACGACTACCTGATCTCGGACGCCGTGCTCTCCGCCGGGGAGTTCGAACTCGCCTCGCGCCAGGCACGCAAGAAGGCGATCGACATCGAAGCCGTGCTCGCTGACGAGTTCCAGGTCAAGGTTCCCGCGATCGGCGCCGCGCTGTCGAAGTTCTTCGGCGTGCCCTACGAGCCGTTCAAGCCCGACCGCGTGAAGCCGATGGACCTGCTCAAGAACCTCAAGCGCGAATACGTCGAGGCGAACCAGTGGCTGCCGATCGACGAGGCCAAGGAAGGCCTGTCGGTGCTGTGCCTGGACCCGGAGCGGATCCGCAGTTCGCGCATCGCCTCGAACGTGTTCCCCAAGTCCAAGCTCGTCTACAAGGTCGCGACGCAGAAGGATTTCAAGGAGACGGTGAACCAGTTCTACGGTGCCGAAGCCGCCGATTCGGGCGACATCGGCGACATGCTGGCGACCCTTGACGACGAAAGCGATGTGGGGGCGCTCGAAGGTTCGGCGGCGGACGATGTCTCGGCGGCGGCGGACAACGAGTTGGTCAAGCTCGTCAACAAGATCATCATCGACGCCAACAACCAGGGCGTCTCCGACATCCATATCGAGCCTTATCCGGGCAAGGCGAAGACCGAGATCCGCTTCCGCAAGGACGGCGATCTGCAGGCCTACATCGAGGTGCCGGCGAGCTACCGCTCCGCGCTTGTCGCGCGCCTGAAGATCATGTGCGACCTGGACATCTCGGAGAAGAGGAAACCCCAGGACGGCAAGATCAAGTTCAAGAAATTCGGCCCGCTCGACATCGAGCTGCGGGTCGCCACGATTCCGACTGCGGGCGGCGTGGAAGACGTGGTGATGCGGATCCTCGCCGCCGGCGAACCGATCCCGCTCGAAAAGATGGGGTTCACCGCGCACAACCTCGAAGAGTTGCAGAAGGCGGTCGGCAAGCCCTACGGCCTGTTTTTCGTCTGCGGCCCGACCGGCTCGGGCAAGACCACCACGCTGCATTCGGTGCTCAAGTACCTGAATACGCCGGACACCAAGATCTGGACCGCGGAGGACCCTGTCGAGATCACGCAGAAGGGCCTGCGCCAGGTGCAGGTGAATAAAAAGGCCGGCCTGGATTTCGCGGTGGTGATGAAGGCTTTCCTGCGCGCGGATCCGGACATCATCATGGTCGGCGAGATGCGCGACAAGGAGACCACGGGGACCGGCATCGAAGCCTCGCTCACGGGCCACCTGGTGTTTGCCACGCTGCACACCAACTCGGCGCCTGAGTCCATCATCCGCCTGCTCGACATGGGCATGGACCCGTTCAACTTCTCCGATGCGCTGCTGGGCATCCTGGCGCAGCGCCTTGCGAAGCGCCTGTGCAGCTGCAAGCAGCCCTATAACCCGGAGGGGACGGAGATCAAGTCCTTCCTCCAGGAGTACTGCGACGAGTTGCAGAACACCAGCACCTTCAAGAAAGATCCCAAGGCGGCGATGGAAAACGTCTATCGCGAATGGGTGAAAACCTACGGCAACGACAAGGGCCAGCTGACGTTCTACAAGCCGGTCGGCTGCGACAAATGCGGCGGCGGCGGCTACAAGGGACGCTGCGGCCTGCACGAGCTGCTGATCGCAACCGATCCGCTCAAAAAATTGATCGCCGAGAAGGCGCGCGTGTCGGAGTTGATCGCGACGGCGCTGGAGGAGGGCATGCGCACCCTGAAACAGGACGGGATGGAGAAGTGCCTGATTGGCATGACCAGCATGAAGGAAGTGCGTTCGGTCTGCATCAAGTGACCGCGGCGCCCGGGCGCCCATGAGCGGTTCGACGGCCGAAAGCACCCAGGAACTGCGGCTGCTCGCTGCGGCCGAGGCGGGGGAAGACCTCGGCCTGCGCCTCGAGCAGCTGAACGCGATCGGCGCCTCGCTCTCCGCCGAGCGCGACATCAACCGCCTGCTGGAGAGCATTCTCACCGCCGCCAAGGCCATCACGCGCGCCGACGGCGGCACCCTGTACCGCGTTGCCGAAGACCAGACGCTGCGCTTCGAGATCGTGCGCACGACCTCGCTCGAGTATTACCTCGGCGGCACCACCGGCAACCCGGTGCCTTTCTATCCGATCCACCTGATGGGCAAGGACGGCAAGCCGAATCACAGCATGGTGGCGGCCCATGTCGCGCTCACGGGCAAGACCGTCAATATCCCGGATGCGTACACGGCCGAAGGTTTCGATTTCTCCGGCACGCGCAATTTCGACAAGAAGACCGGCTACCGCTCGAAGTCGTTCCTCACCGTGCCGATGAAGAATCACGAGAACGAGATCATCGGCGTGCTGCAGCTGCTCAATGCCGCCGACCCGCGCAGCGGCGAGATCGTGCCGTTCTCACCCTCCGACCAGCGCCTGGCGGAATCGCTCGCTTCGCAGGCGGCGATCGCGCTCACCAACCGGATGCTCATCATCCAGCTCGAAGAGCTGTTCGAGTCGTTCATCAACCTCATGAACACGGCGATCGACGAAAAATCCCCCTACACGGGAGGGCATTGCCAGCGCGTGCCGCAGCTCACGATGATGCTCGCGGAGGCGGTCAACGCCATGGGTGAAGGCCCGCTGGCGGCCTTCACGATGAACGACAAGGACCGCTACGAACTGAAAATCGCGGGCCTGCTGCACGACTGCGGCAAGGTGACCACGCCGGTGCACGTGGTGGACAAGGCGACCAAGCTCGAGACCATCTACGATCGCGTCCATCTCATCGACACGCGCTTCGAGGTCCTCAAGCGCGATGCCGAAATCGAGCTGCTGCGGGAAAAAGCGCTGCTGGTGGCGCACGGCGCGCTGCGTGCGGAACACGATGCGGCCGATGCGCGCCATCGCGAGCGCATGCGGCGCCTGGACGACGACCGCGCGTTCCTGCGCGCCTGCAACGTCGGCGGCGAGGCGATGCGCGAATCCGACCAGGAGCGCGTGAAGGGAATCGCAAGATACCGCTGGACCGACATCTCGGGCCACGAGGCGAATTTCCTGAGCGAGGACGAGCTGCAGAACCTGACCATTCGCGCCGGAACCCTGACCGGGGAAGAGCGGCAGATCATCAACCACCACATCGTTGCCACCATCAAGATGCTCGAGGCGCTGCCCTGGCCGAAGCACCTGAAAAACGTCGCCGAATATGCCGGCGGGCACCACGAGCGCATGGACGGCAAGGGCTACCCGAAAGGGCTCAAGCGCGAGCAGATGTCGGTGCAGGCGCGCGTCATGGGCATCGCCGACATCTTCGAAGCGTTAACCGCCAAGGACCGGCCCTACAAGAAGGGCAAGACCCTGTCCGAGTCCCTCGAGATCCTCGGCCGCTTCAGCCTCAACGGCCACATCGACCCGGACCTGTTCGATGTTTTTGTGCGCGGGAAGGTCTACCGGCGCTACGCCGACCTGTTTCTCGACAAGGAGCAGATCGACGAGGTGGACGAGTCGAAAATCCCGGGCTACTCGCCCTGACGGCTTGGCTGGTGTCGATTCTGGTACCCGGGTGACGTTTCTCGGCACTTCGGACCCTACGGCTCCCCGGCACTATCTCACGCTCGCTGCGTGTTAGCTATATAACACTTTGATATTAATTAATAAAGTAAGAACAAGGCGGGCTGGCCCGCGGATTGCGTGTAGTGTGGTGGGCCAAGTCGAAGTACTGCTTGCGCCGTCTGTCCAACAAGCCTCAAAAGGAGCTGATTGCATGAAACAACTACAGAAGGGCTTTACGCTGATCGAACTGATGATCGTGGTCGCGATCATCGGCATTCTGGCGGCAGTGGCGATTCCTGCGTATCAGGACTACATCGCCAAGGCGCAGGCGACCGAGGCGTTTTCGCTGCTCGACGGTCTCAAGACCCCGATCGCGGAATCGATGTCTCAGGACCCCAGCGCCGCCGGTTGCGCGATCCCGGTAGGCGCAGTGATCTCAGGTAAGTACCTGTTGAGCATTGTGCCCGGTTTCGCGGCTCCGAGTTGCAACCTGGTCGGCACCTACCGTGCAACCGGTGTTAGCA
This sequence comes from uncultured Bordetella sp., assembly GCA_964616875.1. Lineage (GTDB taxonomy): Bacteria > Pseudomonadota > Gammaproteobacteria > Burkholderiales > SG8-39 > RBG-16-66-20. The sequence continues at coordinate 21,532 of CAZTSJ010000229.1, forward strand.
CCAAGGTGATCAGCCAGACAGTTACGTTGCAGTTCGATTCGTCCACTGGCGCGTGGTCCTGCAGCTCGACCCTGCCCGCCGAGATCAAGCCGAAAGCCTGCACCTAACGATATAAGAATAATCCGGACGATCCCACGCCGCGACGGGCGGCGTGGGATTTTTTTGTTCAGGCGCGTTCCAGGACAAATCGCGGCAAAGCCTGCGCAAGAGCGGCAACGACTCCGTTCCAGTGACCCGGCTCGGCTTGCCGGAACAGGCGTGCCGTTGGATACCAACGGCTGCCGTTTCCTTCAACCTGCCATCTCCAGTCGGGAGCGTGATGGAGCAGAACCCATGTCGGCTTGCCAAGAGCGCCGGCGAGGTGCGCCACCGCGCTATCGATGGCGATGACCAGGTCCAGATTTTCGATCAGACAGGCCGTCTCGTAAAAATCCGTGAGATCACCGGTCGGATCGAGAATATTTATCGAAGCCGGCAGTTCCTTCAGCTGCTCGCCGCCATGCCCGACCTGGAGACTGAAAAACGATACGCCTTGCGTGTCAAGAACCGGCAGCAGCTCGTTTAGCGGAATGCTCTTCGCAATCGAGATCCAGTTGCCGGGGTCCGATGCCCACGCGATTCCGATCTTTAGGGGCTTGCATGCCTTGAGCTTCTCTTGCCACCGATCGATATCGCTATCCTGAAGTTTGAAATAAGGCACGTTCGCGGGCAGCGTGTCGAGTGTGACGCCGAGTCTATGGGGCAGGCTCATGATCGGGCAGCAGAAATCCGCCTGCACGTCGTTGTTCGCCTCTTCAATGCAGCTCGAGACGCCGTCAGCTGCCGCCAGCAAGCGCAGCAAGGGCCGGCTCGCCACGGCCAGAACCGTCGCGCCCTGATCCACCAGCTTCTGCGCAAAGCGGATGAACTGGATCGAATCTCCAAATCCCTGCTCCGCGCGAAGAACTATTTTTCTCGCGGCAAGAGGTTCACCCCGCCAGGCCGGCCACCGATCCCCGGCCACAAGCTGCCGCAGCGGCGGTTCTTGCAGGCGGATTTCGTATTCGGCGAATCCCTGTCGGTAGTCGCCTTTCACCAGATGAAGGAACGCGCGGTTCAGGCGCGCTTCGACAAGCTCCGGTGCGGCCGCCAGCGCGCGCTCGACATACAGCTGCGCCAGGGCATAGTTGCCGCTGTGGGCGTGACCGGCGCCGAGGCTGGAAAGGATCCGCGGGTGATCGGGGAACAACGCCAGCGCCCGCTCCAGGTGGAGAATCGCCGCTTCCGTCTGGCCCATTTGCCGGTACACGACACCCAGCGTCAACGACGCGTTGATGTTGCTCGGATCCACGCGAATCGCGTCGCGCAGCCAGTTTACCGCCTCCGGCAAGCGTCCCTTTTTCTGCAGTGCCAGTCCCATATTGGCGAGGGCCGGCCCAAAATCCGGCGCTGCCTCGAGCGCTTTCTCAAAATAGCCGATCGCCCGATCAAGATCCCCCTGCATGCCCTTCACCTCACCCAGGCTTTCCAGGACCCGCGGCTCGGCGGGAGACACTTCAAGCGCGGCCTCCAGGCAGGCTTGCGCCGCATCCAGACGGCCCATGGCGATGTGTATCTTGCCGAGATTCAAATGCGCCCCGGTTTCATACCGGTCAAGTCCTATCGCCTCGGCATAGAAATCAGCGGCGCTGGCGAGATCGCCTTGCCGGTGATGAATTATTCCGAGCTGAAGGAGCGGCGCCGCGCCCGGGTCGAGTTCTCTCACCCGCAGCCAATGCGTTTTTGCCTTGTCGAGTTCTCCGGACTCCTGACAGGCACGCGCCAGCTTGGCGATCAAAACTGCGTCCGACGAAGCGGAGGCAGCGGCGACATTCAATAGAGCGCCCGCGCGTTCATAGTTGCCCAACTGGAGGTACAATTCACCCAGTTTTCGATGCGTCTCCGGTGAGTTGTCGCCATTGGCGATAGTCGCGGCCCATAGCCGCTCGGCGGTTTTCAGATAACCGTGCTTGGCAGCGCGAGCAGCAAAGCGGTTGCTGAACCGCCGTACCAGACCTTTAAGCATTGCCGATGAGATTCCCCAGGGGCGCAAACATTATCACGAACGACAAAAGGGGTTGGCTGGAGGCGCGATGTTCTGGTCCGGATTGAAGGAACTGAACGAGTTGTCGAAGAAAATCTGTGAGGATTTTGCGTCCAGCTATCCCGCGTCACTGCAGGGTGAGAGCAAGCCGCACGCGAAGAAACAGCTTGCGGCGGCGCTGGTGAGTGTCGATCATCATATCGGCCGTTTTTTGGCGGCCAACCCGAGGCCCGGCGTGTTCAAAAAGGCCAAGTGCGCCAACGAAGTGAAATGGGGCTTGAAGGACAAGGGCTTCCAGAAAGAACTGGTCGACGCCGTCACCCAAAAAGTCGTCCTTGGCCTGGCACGAGCTCCGTCTGGGCGCAAGGCAAAACCGGGTAATTCGTAGCCGAGACGCCCCGGAGTCGCATGATGCTGCAGTGGATGTTCAGGAAAAGACCTGCTGGCGCGCACCCCCCCGAGAAGGCCGCATCGTCCAAGGATTCGGCGCCCGTTGGCGCGGATCAACCTGACACTCTCGCACAGGCGATCGAGATCGTATCGCAAAATCCCCTGGACCCCATCGCGAATTGCGGTCTCGGCAAGATTTATCTCGACATGAACCGTATTCAAGAAGCGCAGGCCTGCTTCGAGAAGGCATTGACGCTTGAGCCAGACTATGCCGAGGCACACTACAAGTTGGGAAACGCGCGCAGACTTCAAGGCCAGCTCGATGAAGCCCTTGCCTGTTACCAGCGGGCCATATCGCTCAACCCTGGTTACGCCGAGGCCCATAGCAATGAAGGCGTTGTGCATGAGGAAAGAGGCGATCGGATCGACGCCATTGCGTCCCACCGAAGGGCATTGTCGATCAACCCGAGCCTTGCCAACGCGCATTTCAATCTTGGGCGCTTGCTTGCGGCTCAGGGCGATTCAGCCGAGGCTCTTGCCTGCTTCCATAGGACCATAGCGCTCGCCCCCGATCTTACCGAGGCCCATATCGCAGAGGGTCTTGTGTATAACGAAAACCGTCGGTGGAATGAAGCTACGGTGTCCTACCAAAGAGCGCTATCAGTCGACCCCGGCTGCGCTGAAGCCTACAACTGCCTGGGAGTTACCTTGCGGCTCCAGGACAAGCTTGGCGACGCGATAGCCAGTTTTCGCAAAGCAATTTCATTCAGACCTGATTTTGCGGCTGCCCATTCCCAGCTGGGGTCGGCGCTGGCGCAGATGGGGCGGAATGGTGAAGCGGTGGCCGCGCATCGCCGCGCCCTATCGCTCAGTCTGGATTCTGCGGAGGGTCAGAGTACCCTCCTGCACAGTAATTTCCTCTTCCACCTATCTCATGACCCGGGGCTGGCTCCGGAAGAGGTGTTTGCCGCGCATCGCGCGTTTGCCGAGCGCTTTGAAGCTCCTTTGCGTGGTCGATGGCCACAGCACCGCAATCTGCCGGATCCCGGACGCATGCTCCGAGTGGGGTTTGTATCGGGAGATTTGCGTGCTCACGCTGTGTCGAGTTTTATCGAGCCGTTGTGGGCGGCATTTGACGCGAAGCAGGTGGAAATATGGGCCTATTCCAACCATCGCCTGGAGGACGAAGTCACGCTGCGGCTCAAAGGCTTGGCCCACCAGTGGCGCAAGGTCGTGGACACGAGTGACGAGGACCTGGCCGACCGGATTCGCCAAGACGGTATTGACATACTGTTCGACATGTCAGGGCATTCCGCGGGGCATCGCCTGCTCGCTTTTGCACGCAAGCCGGCGCCCATCCAGGTGAGCTGGATCGGGAATCCCAACACGACCGGCTTGAAGGCAATGGACTACTACCTGGCTGACCGGTTCAGCGCGCCGCCGGGATTGCTGGATTCCCTGTTCACCGAGAAGATCGTTCGCCTGCCCGCATGGGCCCCTTTCCGGTCGCTAGACGAGTCGCCCGCGGTGAATGATTTACCCGCGCTGGAAAGCGGCGTGCTTACCTTTGGCAGCTTCAACCGCGGCGATAAGCTGGCGCAAGAAGTGGTGGCCTTATGGAGCCGGGTACTGAACGCCGTGCCGGGTTCGCGGATGCGGCTGGGGAGCTCGTCCGACGCTTCCCGAACGGAAAATCTGGCAGAGCAATTTGCGCGCCATGGTGTCGATAGGGGGCGGCTTGTCTTTCATCCCCGCGCCAGCATGACAGAGTATCTGGCCTTGCATCATCACGTGGACTTGATCCTGGATACCTTTCCCTTCAGCGGCTTCACGGTTTCCTGCCATGCCGCCTGGATGGGGGTGCCGGTGTTGACGCTGGCCGGCAACACCATGTCCTCCCGCTTGGGCGTCAGCATAGATTCCAGCATTGGCCTGCCGGAATTCATCACCGAATCAGAGGACGCGTTTGTAGCGCAGGCAGTGCAGTGGTCGCGACGTTTGCCGGAACTGGCTGCCTTGCGCGCCAGCCTGCGCTCGCGGCTGCTTGCCTCGCCGCTGTGCCAGACGCAGGCGTTTGCCCGGTCGCTGGAGCACGCGTTGCGGATCATGTGGCAACGATGGTGCGAGCGAAAACCGCCCGAAAGTTTCGGCATCGACCATGAGCACCGCGATCAGGTGCGGTGATCCAAATTGCCGGTTCTTGACGCATTGAGAAGGGCCATGAAGCGGTGGCGGTTGTTCAGGAAAAACCCCGTTAGCGAGGGGCAAGTCCACCCCATGGCACGCGCGATCAAGACCGCAGTGCAACATCATACTGCCGGACGCTTTTCCGAGGCGGAGGCGATATACGGGCAGGTATTGGCCGTCGATGCCAACAATTTCGATGCGCTGCATCTTTTGGGGGTATTGATGAACCAGATGGGCCATCGCGCCCGCGCGATTGAGCTTATCTCTCTCGCCATTGCAGTAGATCCCGCGGACCCGACTGCGCATTACAATCTTGGTACTGTTTATAGCGCGGCAAATCAGATTGAAGAAGCGATAGGCCATTACCAGAAGGCCCTGGCGATTCAGCCGGACTATCTCGGCGCGCGCTTCAATTTGGGCAATGCGTTTCAGGTTCTGGGCAGGCTGGACGAAGCGCTTGCCTCCTACAGTATGGTCATATCGCTGCACCCGGATTTTGCCGATGCCCACAGTAGCGCGGGCACCGTGCATGGCGCGCGCGGCCAGTGGAACGAAGCGATCCTCTCCTTTCAGCGGGCGTTGTCGATCAAGCCCGACTTCGCCCAGGCGCACGGCAATCTCGGCAAGGCGCTCAAGGAGCAAGGCAAGTTCGACGAAGCCCTCGCCAGTTGCCTGAGAGCGCTATCGCTCAACCCCGATTTAACGGAAGCGAATGACAGCGTGGGCATTTTGTATAGCGAGCAAGGCCGGTTGGACGACGCAATTCCTTTCTTTCAAAGAGCGTTGGCGATCAATCCCGATGCGGCGGGCACTCACTACAATCTGGGGCATGCGCTTGCGATGCAAGGCAATCGGGCGCAGGCCCTTCTTAGCTACCGGAAGGCGCTAATGCTGAGGCCTGAGTACGCCGAGGCACGCTGGGCCCACACGATGGCCCAAATACCGCTGCTTTACGACGTTGACGCCGACCCGCGGCATTTCAGAAACGCATTTGTTCGTGAACTTGCGGAGTTGGCAGCCTGGTTCGCGGCGGATCCCGAAAGGATGGCGAATGGATTCAAAGCGGTTGGTACGCATCAACCGTTTTACCTCGCCTACCAGGAAGAGAACAACAGCGCTCTGCTGTCCCGCTACGGCGATCTGTGCGCGCGGCTGATGAGGGCGTGGCAGGAAGGGCCGCGAGTTGCCGCTCCGGTTGTGTTCGCCAGGCCGAAAATAGCCCTGGGCATCGTTTCGGCGAACTTTCGCACCCATTCCGTCTGGAATGCGATCATCAAAGGTCTCCTGCTGCAACTTGATCGGACCCGGTTCGAGTTGCATCTTTTCAGCGTGAGCGGGGTCGCGGATGAGGAAACCGCATTCGCGAAGTCGCAGGCATCGCATTTTGAGCAGGGAAGAAAAGACTTGCATGAATGGGTCCAGGTGGTACGTAACAGTCAGCTTGACGTGCTGATTTATCCGGAAATCGGCATGGACGGGATGACGGCAAAGCTTGCCGGAATGCGCCTTGCGCCGGTTCAGGTCATGACCTGGGGTCATCCGCAAACATCGGGACTGCCGACGATAGATTATTTCCTGTCGGCGGAAGATTTCGAACCCGCCAACGCGCACAGGGGACAGTCAGCGCAGGAACACTATACCGAACAACTGGTCACGCTGCCTCATCTTGGGTGCTGCTATCCGCCGTTGCCGGTTACTTCCGCCTCTCCCAACCTGGCCGGTGTGGACATCGATTTGGAGTCTCCTCTTTTGCTTTGCCCGGGTGCTCCGTTCAAGTACCTGCCTCAACACGATTGGATACTTGTTGAGATTGCGCGCAGGCTCGGCCAATGCCAGTTCATATTTGTTGTTGGATTGCGTTTGGAGAATCTGTCGGCAAGGCTGCGCCACAGGCTTGATCAAGTATTCACGCGAGCCGGGCTGGATTTCAGCAAGTACGTCGTGTTTGTTCCCTGGCAGACGCCCTCCGAGTTCTATGGGTTGATGAAACAGGTCGATGTTTTTCTCGATACATTAGGCTTCTCAGGCTTTAACACCGCCATGCAGGCCATCGAATGCGGCCTGCCGATTGTCGCTCTGGACGGCCGCTTCATGCGGGGCAGGTTGGGCAGCGGAATCCTGAAGCGGATGGGACTGGCAGAGTTGGTCGGGCAGACGGAACAGGGATATATTGACATAGCGGTGAATCTGGCCCGGGATGCCGGCTATCGCCAGCGCATCCGTGAACGCATCCAGGCAGATCGCCATGTCCTGTTCAACGACACCGCCCCCGTCAGAGGGCTGGAGGATTTTCTGGTCAACGTAACGAGGCGGAGGCATTAGAGCGGCCTGCCGCTCTTCGACCATCCCTGTGCTTGGCCGCGTCCTCTCCGACTTGGTTCGCTCGATGCTATCGGGAAAGGGTGCGCGAACGCCCGAGGCGATACCGGCGCAAGCAGTCAATCCTCTGTCCGAATATTTTTTCAGCAACCGCGGACGGCTGATCGACAAATGGCACCACTACTTCGAGATCTACCATCGGCACTTCGCGCAGTTTTGCGGTCGCTCGCCGGTGGTGGTCGAAGTCGGCGTTTCCCACGGCGGTTCCCTTCAAATGTGGCGTCACTACTTCGGCGACGGCGCGCGAATAATCGGCATTGACGTCGATCCGCGCTGCAAGGAATTCGAGGATGAATCCACCACCATCCTGATCGGTGACCAGGCAGATCGCCATTTCCTTGCCGGGGTGCGCGAGCGCGTGCCGCACATAGACATCCTGATCGACGATGGCGGACACACGATGGTCCAGCAGATTGCGACTTTCGAAGAGCTATACCCCCATATTCAGCGCCATGGGGTATATCTTTGCGAGGACATCCATACATCGTTCCTCGCCGATTGGGGAGGAGGTTACCGGCGCGAAGGGACATTTCTGGAGTACAGCAAACCGCTGATCGACCGGCTTTACGGCTGGTACTCGCAGGAACCAAGCCGGTTTGCGGTGGACGAAATGACGCGGACCACGTTCGCGCTTCATTTTTACGACAGCGTGCTCGTCATCGAAAAACGCCCGATTTCGCAGCCGCAACCATCCGCAACCGGCATACCGTCCTTCTAGCGCCGCAACTCAGCCAGAGGATGCCGCTCCGTACTCGAGTTGATTTCCGTCAGCCCCTCGATGTTCATTGGCGATGAGCGATGAACACAAAGCATATTGAATGATGAAAGTTCGCCGAATTGGTTTTCTTTGACGTTGAAAAAATTGTCGGGATTAAAAAGTGGAGGAATATGCCACCAGAGCCTGTACCCGCAATCCTGAATCAGTGAAATCAGCGCAACTGATTTCTCCACCCGGTCATTTTCAATATATAGAAACGGCTTGCTGCGTTCGATCAGCGTCCTCGCACCCTCTATCACCTCCCGCTCCATTCCTTCCACGTCGATCTTGATGAGATGCACGGGCGTGTCGGGAAATACGTCGTCCAGGCGTCGGACTTTGACTTTTTCTTGCCGCCCCGAACCCGATCGTTGCAAAGACACACCACCAAAGTTTCCGTGCGCGGAGTAGTCAATCCGGGGCAGCCACAATTCGCACTCACCTGCACCGCTTCCTTCATTGAAGGCTATGACGCTGTGCAACTGGTTTAGAGCTATTTGGGACTGCAGCAACGCGAAACAGGCACGCTGGGGCTCGAACGCAAACACTTTCCCCGCAGAGCCAAGCCGTTTCGCCAGCCCCACAGTATGCGAGCCGATATTCGCGCCAACTTCAATAACCGTTTGCCCGGGCTGGACCAAGGACATGAGCATCGTGCCCTCAAGCCCCGCAGATTCGCCGTAGACCTCAAGGCCTTTCCCGATATAGATATCATTGCGATTTATCAGGAACAGGCCATCTCTCCCGGCAACCACGGCAATGTCTTCGCTGAGCACCACACATTTCATTGCACGCGCGTCCTTTGCAGCAGAAGCAAAGGGGTATTTCACCAAGAACTTCAGAAAATCAATCAGCATGAAGCGATTCTCGCGCTGCGCAATGCATTTCGACCGGGAATAGGATCGCTGGGTAGAGGAGAATATTACAGCCTCCAATAGTCCGGAATACGGTTGTTATACTGCGCTTGTCGTTCTAGCGATTGATGCAAATGTTGAATTCTCTTGTTCGCTGGCTGTGCGGTCGGTACGCGTTGCGTTGGGCGAACCAGCAAGCGGTCAAGGCCGATTCCGCCGAGGCGCACTTCATGCTCGGCAATACCAATTACGAGATCGGGCATCACGCTGAGGCGATAGCGAGTTATCAGCGCGCGCTGGCGCTCAAACCCGACTTCGCCGAGGCGCACAACAACCTTGGCAATCTGCTGAACGGCCTCAAGCGTCAAGAGGAAGCGATTGCGAGCTACCGGAGCGCGCTGGCGCTCAAGCCCGACTTCGCCGATTTTCACTTCAACCTGGGCAACGCGCTGGACGACCTCGAGCGTCACGAGGAGGCGATTGCGAGCTACCGGAGCGCGCTGGCGCTCAAGCCCGACTTCGCCGGCGCGCATAACAATCTGGGCAGCGCGCTGAACGACCTCAAGCGTCACGACGAGGCGATCGCGAGTTGCCAAAAAGCGCTGGCCATCCAACCCGATCTGGCCGAGGCGCACAACAACCTCGGCAGCGCACTGAACGACCTCCAGCGTCACGACGAGGCGATTGCGAGTTGCAAGCGAGCGCTGGCGCTCAAGCCCGACTTCGCCGAGGCGCATTGCAACCTCAGCGCTGCGCTGAAAGAAGCGGGGCGCCACGCAGAGGCCATCGCGAGCTGCAGCAAAGCGCTGGCGATCAGGCCCGACTTCGCCGAGGCGCACAACAACCTTAGCAGCGTACTGCAAGACCTCAATTTTCACGAGGAGGCGATTACGAGTTGCCAAAAAGCGCTGGCGCTCAAGCCCGAGTTTGCCGAAGCGCATGGCAACCTTGGCCAGGCACTGTCCAACGTCAAGCGCTACGAGGAGGCCATAGCGAGCTATCAGCAAGCGCTGGCCCTCCAGCCGGAATTGGCTGCGGCGCATAGCTCCTGGGTGCGCCTGTGCCAGCACTTGTGCGCGTGGCCGCAGGTCACGCTTGAAATCGAAGCGCTGCGTGGGCGGGTGACGCAAGGCCATGCGGGCAAAATGTCGCCGTTCGAATTTCTGGCGCTGCCCGAAACGGAAGCCCGGGAACATTACCTGTGCGCGCGCCAGTTTGCGCAGGAGCGATATCGGGGATTTCTATCCTGCCCGCCGCTGTGTGGAACCGGACTGCGCGCAAACGGGGAAAGGCTGCGTATCGGCTATCTTTCCGCCGACTACCACGATCACCCGGTCAGCTACCTGGTGGCGGAAGTCATCGAGCACCACAACCACGATCATTTCGAGGTATTCGGATACTCCTGCGGGCTGGATAGCGAGGGCCCCATGCGCAAGCGCATGCAGGCAGCCTTCGATACCTTTCGCGAAATCAGGCCTCTGTCGCATGAGGCTGCTGCACAACAAATTCTCGACGACCGGATCGATATCCTGGTCGATCTGAGCGGCTATACGTTGAACAATCGCCTGCCGATTCTCGCGCTGCGGCCCGCGCCGGTGCAGGTCAGCTGGCTCGGCTACCCCGGCACGCTCGGTCATCCCCGGCTTGCCGATTATGTGATCGGCGACCCGATCGTCAGTCCGCTTGAGCACGCTGATCATTACAGCGAAACG
>CAZTSJ010000230.1:0-15896 GCA_964616875.1 uncultured Bordetella sp.
CAGCATGTTCAATAAAAATCTGATCGTTGCGCTGGTGGCCTCGGCGTTTGCCGTGTCGGTCCAGGCACAGGCTCCGGCCAAGGCCCCTGCGGCTGCACCGGCGCCAGCAACCGCGCCGGCGAAGGCCGAACCAGCAAAGGCTGCTCCCGCTGCCGAGAAGCCTTCGAAAAAGGGCAAGGCGAAGGCGAAAGCCAAAGGCAAGAAGAAAGCGGCGGCGAAGTAGGTTTTACGCTGCCATCCAAGCCCCGCTTCGGCGGGGTTTTTTTTTGATCCTGCCCCCTGCTATTCCGCCTCGAGCGGCACTCGCAGCGTCGTCCCCGTGAGCATGATGCCGCCACGCGCGCCCGGCTTGACGCTGCCGTAGCGCGGCGCGAACACTTCGGGCAGCGGCCGCCCGCCGGGAGGGGAAAGCCAGAGCCTGAGCAGGTGCCGGTGGCGCCCGGGTTCGGGCCAGTTCTCGAAGTCGTTCCTCGAATGCAGAATCTGGTGGTTGTGCAGGAACTGCATGTCCCCCGGCAGAAACGCCATCGAGAGGTGGATGCGCGCGTCGTTCAGCAGTTCATCCAGCAGGTCCATCGCTTCGACCTGCGCACGCGTCAGGCGCCTGGCCTGCGCGAAGTGCTGTTGCGCCGAGTCGATGTACTGGCGCACGTAGATGCAGCTCAGACGCCCCTCGTGGTGGTGGTATACCGGGATATCGAACCAGGGCTGCATGCCTTCGGGCACTTCGCCGCGGCGGTCGGTCGCGAAGGGCTCAAACAGCGCCGGCAGCAGATCGGGCCGGCGCACGAGGACTTCGTTGTACAGCGTCATGGAACTGGCGATGAAACTCTCGCCGCCCGCTTTCGCGGTCTGCAGGCAGAGCAGACCGACCAGGTCCACCGAATCGGTGTGGTATTCGAGCTTGCGGCTGGTCTGGTAGTAGCGGACGTTCGGGTCCTTGATGTCGAGCCCCAGATCCTTGACGTGCCCGAGCAGGTGGCCCTTGGCGTTCTGCGAGCGCGCCGCGCCGAAATACGAACCGATCCCCAAGTAGGCGATCGCCTGCTCCTGGCGCGTGTAGCGTTGCACCGGAAATCCGCGCAGCATGGCGAAACCGCGGCCTTCCAGTATTTCCAAAAGAATTCCTGCGAGGACCGCCCCGAGCTTCGGCAGCGCGAATGTCGCGGGCGAGATATCCGCTAGCGGTGTCCCGCCCGCCGTGAATGCATGGACCGCAGCATCCAGTTCCGCGAGCTCGGCCGCATTGAAACTGCGGATCCAGTCCGTGCGCGGCTGCAGATCGCGTCCGTACCAGACGCCCGGCCCCGAGACCGGGCCGGGGGGCATGCTAGGCTTGTTCATCCGTCAAAGAATACCGGGAGTGGGGGAATGAAACCATTGCTTGTGGTGCTCGTTTCGCTGGGAATTGCCGGTTCGGCGCTCGCCCAGTATCCGTCGAAGCCGATCACCTTCGTGATCCCGTTTGCCGCCGGCGGCGACTCGGACCTCTCCGGCCGCAATGTCGCGCAGCACGCGCAGAAATACCTCAACAACCAGCCCATCATCGCGCTCAACCGCGTCGGCGCCTCCGGCACCATCGCTGCCGCGGCGGTGCGCGCGGCGCCCGCCGACGGCTATACGCTGCTCGTCGCCCGCATTGCGACGCACGCCATCATGCCGGCACTCGAAACCAAGCTGTCGTACAAGTGGAACGAGTTCACGATGCTGTCGCTGATCGAGCTCAACCCCTTCATCTGCTTCGTCAAGGCAGATGCGCCATGGAAGAACGCCGCCGAGTTGATCGCGTCCACCCGGGCGTATCCGGGCAAGCTGAATTTCTCGACCTCCGGCGTCGGCACCAGCCAGAACATGTCGGTGCAATACCTGATGACTCTGGCCGGCCTCACCAAGGATCACGCGGTCGGCATCCACTACAGGAGCGGGGGCGAGGTCACCACCGCGGTCCTCGGCGGGCAGGTGCACTTCGCCTGCAACAACGCGCCCACTGTGATCCCGCAGATCAAGGCCGGCGCGGTCAAGGGAATGTTCGTGATGCCGGCTCGGTTGGCCGAAATTCCCGATGTGCCGAGCGCGCGCGAAGCCGGCTTCCCCGATATGGAGAAGATCGTCGGCTGGACCGCGCTGATGGGTCCGCCAGGGCTGCCGAAGGAGGTGGTGGAGCGCTGGGTGGACGTTTTCGCCCGCCTGGCAAAGGATCCCGACTGGCAGACCGGCAACGCGCGCATCGGCGGCATCGCCGCGATCCGCTCCCCCGCTGAGACCGAGAAGTTCGTGCGCGAGCAGTACGAGCTCTACGACAAGCTCGTTGGCGCGCTGGGCATTCGACAGTAAATCCGTGAAGCAACGCGGCGCGGACCTGATCGCGCGCGGTCTCGCGCGCGCCGGGACACGCCAGGTGTTCGCGCTTTCGGGCAATCACGTCATGGCGTTGTTCGACGCGGCGCTGGATGCGAAGCTGCCGCTGCTGCACGTCCGGCACGAAGCGGCCGCCGTCCACATGGCCGATGCCTGGGCCCGCCTCACCGGCGAAGTCGGCGTCGCACTGGTGACCGGCGGCCCGGGACACGCCAATGCCGTCTCGGCGCTCTACACCGCGCTCGCCGCGGAATCCCCGGTGGTACTGCTCTCGGGACACGCGCCGCTGAGCGAACTGGGCAAGGGCGCGTTCCAGGAAATGGCGCAGGCGGAGATGGCGGCGCCGGCCTGCAAAGCGTCCTGGACCGTGTGTTCGGCGGGGACCTTGGGGGTGGACCTCGCACGCGCCATGCGCATGGCAAAGGCCGGCCGGCCAGGCCCGGTGCATCTGTCGCTCCCCTCGGACCTGCTCGAAGCTGACGTGGATTTGAACCTGCCTGCAAAGGAAGATTTTTTTCCTGAACCGATTTTTCCCGATCAGAACGAAGAGATCCTGGAAGTACTTCAAAAGGCCAGGAAGCCGCTTTTGATCGCCGGTCCGGCCCTCGCCAACGCACGCGGCCGCGCCGCGCTCGGAAAATTCGAAGCAGCCACGCGCGTACCGGCTATCGTCATGGAGAGTCCGCGCGGCGTGAACGATCCCTGTCTCGGTTTGCTCTCGGAAGTGCTCGCAGCGGCGGATGTCGTGGTGCTTGCGGGCAAGCGGCGCGATTTCACCTTGCGATTCGGGGCGGCGTTCGCCAAGGACTGCAAAGTGGTCGAAGCCGATGCGCCGCCTGATTCCGTCTCTGCGGCAAAAAAGTCCTGGCCAAAGAGCGCATGGCTGGACGAAGTACGCGCTGCGATCGCGTTCCGCCCCACTCAATGGAAGAGCCTCGTCTCGAAACCCGGCGGGCCGTTGCATCCGGTGGAGGTGGGGCGCGCGGTGCAGAAACTGCTCGATGCGCCGGAGGCGGTGCTGGTCGCCGATGGCGGCGAGTTCGGCCAATGGTCGCAGGCGACGCTCTCGGCGCCGCATCGCGTCATCAACGGGCCGGCGGGCTCGATCGGCGCTGCGCTGCCCTTCGCCGCGGCGGCGAAGCTCGCGCTGCCCGCTTCGAACGTGGTGGCGATGCTGGGCGACGGCACCTTCGGCTTTCACGCCTCGGAGATGGACACCGCGGTGCGCTGCGGCCTGGCTTTCGTCGCGGTGGTGGGCAACGACGCCTGCTGGAACGCCGAGTACCAGATCCAGCTGCGCAGCTACGGCGCTGCCCGCGCGCATGGCCTTGGCCTGCTCCCTACGCGCTACGACCGGGTGGCCGAAGGCTTTGGAGCGCATGGTGAGTACGTCGCGCGCCCGGCCGAGCTCGCAGGGGCACTGGAGCGCTCGGCTAGTGTCGGCCGCGCGGCGTGCGTAAATGTCATGATTGAACGATTGCCCGCGCCGACCTACCGTAGAGAGTAGGATTCCGGTTCAAACGCACCCGGTTCGACAGAATAGCCATGAGCGATCTCGATTTTTCCAGTACTACACCGCAAAAACCCGCGCAGCAGCCCGCCGCGCCACCACCGCCCCCGGTCTACAACGCCGCGATGGCGATGGAGTTTTTCAAGTCCGCCGGCAAACCGGAGAGCTTCGAGCCGGGCGCGACGATTTTCAAGGAAGACGACAAGGGCGGCGGCCTGTTCGGCAAGAGCGACAGGATGTACGTGCTGATCCTGGGCGAGGTGGAAATGATCGCGCAGAACAAGGTCATCGGCAGCGTCAGGGCGGGCGAGACCTTCGGCGAGATGGCGGTGATCGCCCAGGCCGCGCGCACCGCCACCGCGAAGGCGAAAACCGCTTGCACCCTGATCGGCCTGGACGACAAGCAGTTCCAGGTGGCATTGCAGCAAAAGCCCGAGTTCGCGCTGATGCTGATGAGCATCATGAACACCAGGCTGCGCAGCACCATCTCCCGGCTCAACGCGAACCGCGCGCTGCACGCCGGCGAGGCGAAGGAGTCCGTGGTATTCGACAAGAAGCTGCTCGCGGGCCTGGTCAAGCTGATGGCCGGCCAGGAACCGGCGCGCTACGACGCCGGCAAAATGATCATGCAGGAAGGCACCGGCGGCGCTTTCATGTACGTCGTGCTGGAAGGCAAGGTCGCGATTGCGATCAAGGGCGGCATCGTCGGGCGCGCCGGCCCCGGCGGAGTATTCGGCGAAATGGCGCTCGTTGACCAGTCGGTGCGCGCAGCGACCGCGACCGCCGAAACAGCCTGCGCGCTGCTCGCGATCAACCGCGTCGCGTTCCTGCAACTGGTGAAGACCAGTCCGGCATTCGGCGCCGCGCTGCTCGCCGGGCTCGCCGAGCGCGCGAAGGACATGGCGGTTCGAAACAAGTAGATCTAAAGGACCTTGCCCGGGTTCATCAGACCCTGCGGGTCGAGGGCGCGCTTCACCGCGCGCATCAGTTCCAGTTCCAGTGCATCCTTGTGGCGCGAGATTTCCTCGCGCTTGAGCTGTCCCAGGCCGTGCTCGGCCGAGATCGAACCGCCGAGCGCCGCCACCAGGTCGTAGACGATGCGATTCACCTCGTCACGGCGCGCGAGCAGGGCGGCGTCGCCGACGTTGTAGTGCAGGTTGCCGTCGCCGACATGGCCGAAACAAAAGATCGGCGCTTGCGGGAACGTGGCTGCGAGCGCGGCTTGCGCGCGGGCGATGAATTCCGGCACCTTCGATACCGCTACCGAAATGTCGTGCTTGACGTTGGCGAACTGCGCCTCGGGCACCGTTTCGCGAATGCGCCAGAGCGCTTTCGACTCCGAATCGTTTTTTGCCACCACCGCGTTGGCCACGAGGCCTGTGTCGAGTGCCTGCGCCAGCCTGTCATGCAGCACCTCGCTCGCTCCGCCATCGGCGAGTTCCACGAGGACGCACCAGGCGCTGCCCGGCAGCGGATCGCGAATTTCCCGGCGATGGGCAAACACGGCGTCGACGCAGGTTCTTGAAAGAAGCTCATAAGCCGTCAGGCGGTCGCCACAGACCTTCTTCATATGGCTCAGCAGTTCCACCGCGGCTTGCGGGTCCGCCACCGCGATCCACGCGGTGGCGGACGCGGTCGGTTTCGGATGCAGCTTCAGGACCGCCGCGGTGATGATGCCGAGCGTGCCTTCGGCGCCGATGAACAGATGTTTCAAGTCGTAGCCCGTGTTGTCCTTGCGCAGGCCGCGCAAGCCGTTCCAGATGCGCCCGTCGGCGAGGACCGCTTCGAGCCCCAGCACCTGGTCGCGCGCGTTGCCATAGCGCAGCACGTTGACGCCGCCGGCGTTGGTGGAGAGGTTGCCGCCGATCTGGCAGCTGCCCTCGGCCGCCAGAGAAAGCGCGAACAGGCGGCCGGCGTCGCTCGCTGCGCGCTGGAGATCCGCGAGCACGCAGCCCGCCTCGGCGGTAAGGGTGTCGTTGAGCGCATCCAGTTCGCGAATGCGGTTCATGCGCCCTAGCGAGAGCACGACTTCGCGCTGCTTGCCGGTGGGCACCGAGCCGCCACAGAGGCCGGTGTTGCCGCCCTGCGGCACGATCGCGACGCCGGCATCCGCGCACAGGCGTACCACGCCGGAGACTTCGGCGGTGGTGGCAGGGCGCACCACGGCTTCGCTCTTGCCGCTGTACAGCTTGCGCCAGTCGGTAAGGTAGGGCGCGGTGTCGCGTCCGTCGCTGAGGACGTTCTTCCCGCCCACGATCGCGCCGAGCGCCTCGAGGAAGTCGTTGTGCATGATCCTTGACTTGGATTTTCCCACACCTTAACTTGCAGAAAGGATGAGACCACTGCTTCTTTGCCTGCTCCTTGCAGCGTTCCCTGCGTTCGCGCAGCAGGCGATCGTGGTCGGCGCGGCGATGCCGCTGACGGGAATCCTCGCCGACATCGCGGCCGATTACAGAAAAGCGCTGCTGCTGTGGCAGGAGGAAGTGAACGCCGGCGGCGGCCTGCTCGGCCGCCGCGTCGAGCTCATGCTGCTGGACGATCTCTCCGCGTCGGGCGCCGCGGGCAAGCTCTACGAGCAGCTGATTCACGAGCACAAGGCGGACCTGCTCATCGGCCCGCTCGGCTCCGCGGCCTCGCTGGGCGCGGCCGCGGTCGCCGAACGCAATCGCCGCGTCCTCATGAATGCGACCGGCGCGGCGCGCTCGGTGCATCGCTCGGGCTTCCGCTACGTGTTCCAATCCGCCACGCCGCTGTCGGCCTACGGCACGGGGGCGCTCGAGCTGGCGCGCGGCCTCGGCCTGAAGCGCGTCGTGCTGCTTGCGCGCGAAGACCCGAATGCGCGTGAAATGGCGGCGCGCGCGCGCGACGCTGCGCCGGCAGCCGGGCTGGCGGCCGCCGAAGTCGAGATTTACGCGCAGGGCAGCACCGATTTCTCACCGCAGGTGG
Source organism: uncultured Bordetella sp. (assembly GCA_964616875.1). Taxonomy (GTDB): domain Bacteria; phylum Pseudomonadota; class Gammaproteobacteria; order Burkholderiales; family SG8-39; genus RBG-16-66-20. Next base: position 6,815 of record CAZTSJ010000230.1, read on the forward strand.
CGCGCGCGAGGAGCACCGGCGCCGAGGGCTGGATCGCGTTCGGCCTGCCGCAGGACGCGGCTGAAATGGTGAAGAGTTTCCGCAAGCTCGGGTTCGCGCCGCGCCTGTTCGTCGCGCAGGGCGCGGCCGATGCCGATTTCATCCGGCGCGTGGGGCAGGACGCCGAATTCGCCGTGGCAATCTCGCCCTATGAGCGGCGCGCAGCGACGCGCGGCAATGCGCAGTTCGTGCTCGGCTACGCGAAGAAATGGTCGGCGGAGCCCGCGCACGTCGCCGCCGAAGGCTATGCCGCGGCCAGTATCCTGGAGCAGGCAGTACGCAGCGCCGGCAGCCTCGAAACGGAGAAACTGCGCGAGGTGCTTGCCGCGCTCGAGGCCGAAACGCCGCTCGGCCGCTACAAGGTGGAGCGCTCCGGCGCGCAGGTCGCGGCGCAGCCGCTGCTGCTGCAGATATTGCGCGGGCGGCGTGAAATCGTCTGGCCCGAAGCGCTCGCGACCGCGAAGCTGCAGCCGTACGCCGCCTGGGAAACTCGCAAACCCTTTAAATGAGCCAGACCAGTCGCGTCGCGCTGCCGCTAGCGGTAACGCTGGCGGTGCAGACGCTGGTTGCCTTCGCCGTCTACTGCGCGCCGGTGATGGCGCCGGTGGCCGGACCCGCGCTCGGCTTCTCCCCGTCGGCGGTCGGCTATTACATCGCGGTCACCTACTGCGGCAGCATGATCGGCTCGGCCGCGGCGGGCGGATGGGTGGCGCGCTTCGGACCCATCCGCGTCAGCCAGGCGGGCCTGGTCCTTGCCCTGTGCGGTCTTGCGCTCGCCGCCACCGCGTCGCCGCCGCTGGTGATGCTGGGTGGATTCATCGTCGGCCTGGGCTACGGTCCGACGACGCCGGCGAGCTCGGTGATCCTGGTGCGCACCGCGCCGCCCGCGATGTTCTCGCTGGTGTTTTCCATCAAGCAGACCGGTGTGCCCGCGGGCGGCGCCCTGGCCGGCGCACTGGTGCCGATACTGGTGCTCGCTTTCGGCTGGCAGTGGGGCGCGGTCGCAATCGGCGTCGCCTGCCTTGCCCTCGCGGTCGCGATCGGCGGCGTGCGCGAGCGCTACGACCACGGGCTCGATCCGCGCGCAGCCATCTCCCTGCGCAGCGCTTTTGCGCCGGTCGGCATGGTGTGGCGCGAGCCCGGTCTGCGGCAGATGTGCGTTACCTCGTTCATCTACGGCGGCGTGCAGATCACGCTGGTGACCTACCTCGTGACCTTCCTGGTGGAAAGTTTCGCGCTCACGCTGGTGGTGGCGGGACTGGTGATGGCGGTGACGCAGGTGGCGAGCGTGATCGGGCGCGTGCTCTGGGGCGTGCTCGCCGACCGCGTCCTCACCCGGCGCGCGATGCTTGGCCTGCTCGGGGTCGGCATGGGCGTGTCGGCGCTTTGCGCGCTTGCCGCGGGGCCGGGCTGGCCGATGTGGCTCTTGCTGGTCTACGCCTCGGCGTTCGGCGCCACCGCGGTCGGCTGGAACGGCGTGTTCCTGGCCGAGATCGCGCGCATCGCGCCGCAGGGGCGCACCAGCGAGGCCACCGGCGGCTGCCTGTTTTTTACTTTCCTCGGCGTCGTGATAACACCGCCGATTTTCAACGCGGTGCTCGCGATCGCGGGGACGTATTCCGTCGCCTATGCCGTGTTCGCCGTTCCAGCGCTCGCGGTGGGCATCTGGATGCTGGCTAAAATGCCGAGATCATGAGCTCTCCAGCCGGCATTCCGGAAGGATTTGAACTCGATCGGCACATTCAACCGCACACCTTCGGTGGCTTGGTCGGTCCTTTCTACTCCAGGCGCCAGGGCAATGAAATCTCACTCGGCCTGCGGATCGAAGCGCGCCATTGCAATTCACGCGGTACCTGCCACGGCGGGCTGCTCGCGACACTTGCCGATATGGCGCTCGGTTACGCCTGCGCCCTCGCCGGTGAAGCGGACGGCACAAGGCGCAATTTCGTAACCGTCGACCTGTCGATCCAGTATCTGGCCAGTACACAGCCTGGCGACTGGGTGCAGTCCGAGGTCACGGTATTGACTCCCGGTTCGCGCACCGCCTCGGCAACGGGACAGCTGCTCGCCAACGGCAATCCTGTCGCGCGGATCAGCGCGAATTTCAGGCTGGCGAGGCCTCGTAGCGCGGCAACAGAGAACTCTGCAGAGAAATAGATGCGGGAGGTCATCCTTACCCACGGCCTGTGGGTGCCCGGACTCGCGATGAAACTGCTCGCCGCGCGGCTCGGCCGCGCGGGTTTTCATTGCCATACGTTTTCCTTCATGGGGACCGCGCGGCCACTGGAGGACCATACCGAACGCCTATTGCGTTTTGCGAGTGACATCGGACCGGCGCACTTCGTCGGCCACAGCATGGGCGGGCTGGTGATGCTCGAAGCACTCACCCGGCACCCGCAGACAGCGCTCGGGCGCGTGGTGCTGCTTGGCACCTCCGCGCAAGGCAACTTCGCGGGGCGGCGCCTGGCCCGCCATGCGCTCGGGCGCTGGGTGCTCGGAGCAAGCGAGCCGCTTTGGCGCGAGGGACGCGATACGCGCTGGACCCGCCCGGAACTCCTCGGCGTGATCGCGGGAACGCGGCCAATCGGGCTGGGTCGCCTGTTCGGGAGCCTTGCCGGACCGAACGACGGCGTGGTCAGGTTGGAGGAGACCAGCATCGAGGGCATGAGCGAACGTATATCGCTTCCCGTCGGTCATAGTCAGATGCTGATCTCGGCACAAGTCGCGGCACAAGTTGCCGCCTTCCTTACCGATGGAAAATTCCTTGCGAATCCTCGCTAGCCTGCTCGCGTTGTGTCTGCTCTCGGGCTGCGAGACGCTCTCCTATTACCTGCAGGCGGTCGGCGGCCAGATGGCGATGATGGCGCGCGCGCGGCCGGCGGCGGAACTCATCGCGGATCCGGCGACGCCACAGCCGCTGCGCGAGCGGCTCGTGCTCGCGCGCTCGATCCGGGACTTTGCGGTAAGCGGCCTCAGGCTGCCCGACAACGCGAGCTACCGCAGCTACGCCGAACTCGACCGCCCCTACGCGGTCTGGAACGTGGTGGCGGCGCCCGAGTTCTCGCTCGAGCCGCTGCAATCCTGCTTTCCGGTGGCGGGCTGCGTCTCCTATCGCGGCTTCTTCGCGCAGGCGGACGCCGAGCGCCACGCCGCGGCGCTGCGCGCGGCCGGCAATGACGTCTATGTCTACGGCGTGCCCGCCTACTCGACGCTGGGCCGCTTCGATGACCCGCTGCTCTCGACCTTCATCCGCTATCCGGACGTGGAACTGGCGCGCCTGATATTTCATGAGCTCGCGCACCAGGTCGCCTATGCAAGGGACGACTCGAGCTTCAACGAATCCTTCGCGGTGGTGGTCGAGCGCGAAGGCCTGCGGCGCTGGCTTGCGGCGATGGGGCGTGGCGCGGAGTTGGCAAACTTTTTTGCTGTTCAGGAAAGAAGTAAAAACGTGCTGAATGAAATTCAACAGACCAGGGCGAAGCTGGGCGTGTTGTACCGCCAGCGCATCGCAGCCGAAGCGATGCGGGAGAGAAAGCGGGCCGAGCTGCAGGAGTTGAGGGCGAGATTGGCGAAGCAGGAACGCTTCAAGGATCAGGATCCAAACAACGCCTTGCTTGCCTCGTACGCGACCTACACCGAGCTGGTCGCCACGTTCGAGCACCTGCTGCAGGAGGAGGGGGGCGACCTGGAGCGCTTCTACGCCAGGGTGAAGGCCTACGCGGCTAGCGCGCCGTCCAACCGAGGTCCATTGTCAGCGCCGAGCCGGTGATCACGCCGGCGGCGTCGCTGCACAGATAGGCGACGAATCCGGCCACCTCGGCCGGCTCGATGAGGCGCTTCACCGCCGCGGGAGCGAGCATGATCTTCTCGATCACCTCGGCGCTCGACATGTTGTTCGCCTTTGCCTGGTCGGCGATCTGGTCGTCGACCAGCGGCGTGCGCACGTAGGCCGGGCAGATCGCGTTTACCGTGATGCCGTACTCGCCGCCTTCGAGCGCGGCGGTGCGCGTGAGGCCCACCAGGCCGTGCTTGGCCGCGATGTAGCCGACCTTGAAGGGCGAGGCGATGAGGGCGTGGATCGAGCCCATGTTGATGATGCGGCCCCATTTCTGCTGCTTCATCGAGGGCCAGCAATAGCGCGTAAGCAAAAACGGCGCGGTGAGCATGAGCGCGATCATGCGCTCCCACTGCTCCTCGGGAAAATCCTCGATCGGCGAGACGTGCTGAAAGCCGGCGTTGTTGATGAGCACGTGCACCGTGCCGTGCTTGCGCAGCGCCTCGTCGACCAGCTGTTTGCAGCCGCCTTTTTTTGATAAATCACTGGAAATAAAGTCACCAGCCAGGCGCTTCGCGTGCTCCGTGCCCGTTTTCTCGTTCATGTCGGCGATCACGACCTTCATGCCGTCAGCGGACAGGCGCTCGGCGCAGGCGAGGCCGATGCCGCTCGCGCCGCCGGTGACCAGGGCGATTTTCTTCATGAGAGCGGAATGTCCACGATCTTCTTGAACGCCGTCCGGGCGCACAGGCGCTCGAACCAGGCCTCCAGGTTCGGGTGCCTGGGTCGCTCCATCGGCAGGCGCATCCAGCGCTGCACTTCGCAGCCGATCGGGATGTCGCCCATCGAGAAGGCCCCCGCCAGGTACAGCCGGTCGGCCAGTGCGGCATCGAGGATGCCGGCCATCTCGCCGGATTTAACGCGCGCCTTCTCGATCGCCTGCGCGTCGCGCTTCTCGGGCGGGGTGCGGATCAGGTTCCAGAAGGCGTCGCGCACGCTCGACTGGAAAGTGAAGGCCCAGTCCATCCACTGGTTCGCGGTCGCGCGCGTGCGCACGTCCATCGGCCAGAGCACGCCCTTGCCGTGCTTCGCGGACAGGTAGCGCACGATGGAGTGCGACTCCCACAGGATGAAGCCGTCCTCATCCATGGTGGGCACCAGGCCGTTTGGATTCATCGCGCGGTATTCGGGCGTATTGACCACGCCGAACTGCATGCCGGCGTCGGTGCGCTCGTAGGGCAGGCCCAGCTCTTCCACGCACCAGAGCGCCTTTTTCACGTTCACCGAGTTCGTGCGTCCCCAGATTTTCAGCATCGAGTTTTCCAATACCTAATATCCCGCCGCCTGGCCATCGCGGCGCGGATCGCTCGCGCCCAGGTAGCCGCCCTCGAGCCGCCAGATCATCTGGCCGCTGCCGAACTGGTTGTAGTCGTCCACCGTGACCATCCTGTGGCCGCGGCCGCGCAGGTCCTCGAGCACCGCGCTGGGGAAATTGTCCTCCACGCTCACGTCCATGCCCTGCACCCAGCGAAAGCGCGGCCCGTCGCAGGCGGCCTGCGGGCTCTGGTCGTAGTCGGCGATGCGCACCATCACCTGCGTGTGCCCCTGCGGCTGCATGGTGCCGCCCATGACGCCAAAGCTCATGACGGGTTTACCTGCTTTCGTGACGAAGCCCGGGATGATGGTCTGGTAGGGGCGCTTGCGGGGCCCGACGCGGTTGGGGTGGCCTTTATTCATGACGAAGGTCGCGCCCCGGTTCTGCAGCGAAATTCCCGTGCCCGGTACCACCACGCCCGAACCGAAGCCCATGTAGTTCGACTGGATCATCGACACCATCATCCCGGAGGCGTCGGCCGCGGCGAGGTACACCGTGCCGCCGCTGGGCGGCTTGCCGGCGGAAAATGGCTGCGCCTTTTTGCGGTCGATTTTCTTCGCCCTTTCCTTCAGGTATTCCTTATGCAAAAGTTTTTCCGGCGGGAAAGGCATGTAATCGATATCCGCGACGTATGCCTGGGCATCGGCGAAGGCGAGCTTCACGGCTTCGATCTGCAGGTGGAAGCTGTCGGCCGAATCCACCGGCAGCGAGCGCAGGTCGAAGTGCTCCAGGATGCCGAGCGCGATCAGCGCCACGATGCCCTGGCCGTTGGGCGGGATTTCGTGGATGGTGTAGCCGCGGTAGTCCTGCTGCAGCGTGCCGACCCAGTCGCACTTGTGCGCGGCGAGGTCGGAGGCCCGCATCGCCGTGTTGTGCTGTTTCGCGAAGGCTTCGATTTTCTGCGCCAATTCACCGCGATAGAAAGCCTCGCCCTTCGTGGCCGCGATTTTCTCCAGCGTCGCCGCGTGCTCCGGGAACTTGAACACTTCGCCCACTGCCGGCGGGCGGCCGCCCGGCATGAAGGCTGCGGCGAAACCGGGCTGCTCCTTGAGTTCCTTCGCCTGCGCCGCCCATTGACCGGCAATGGTCGGCGAAACGAGGAAGCCCTCGCGGCCGTAGCGCATCGCGGGCTCGAACAGGCGCTCGAAGGGCAGCTTGCCGAATTTCGCGTGCAGCTCGACCCACGCCGAAATCGCGCCCGGCACGCTCACCGAGTTCCAGCCGCGCTGCGGCATTGTTTTTGCGTCGCCGAAATACTCCGGCGTCCAGCCCGCGGGCGAGCGGCCCGAGGCATTCAGTCCGTGCAGCTTTTGCCCGTCCCAGACGATCGCGTAGGCATCCGAGCCGATGCCGTTGGAGACCGGCTCCACCAGCGTCAGCGTGATGGCGGTGGCGAGGATCGCATCCACCGCGCTGCCGCCCGCGGCGAGCATGGCAACGCCCGCCTGCGAGGCCAGCGGCTGCGAAGTGGCGACGATATTGCGCGCCAGCACCGGCTTGCGCGGCCACGCGTAGGGGTTCTTCCAGCTAAAAGGGACGCTCATGAAGCGCTATTGTAAGCGGCCCGGCGCCTTCGCTCGCCGCGGGCAGCAGTGGTTTCGCTACAGGAAACCAATGCGCTTGCGCTTCTGGATTTCCGGCGGTTGCGTCAGCTGCCGGAGCGCCTCGAAGATCTGCCCGATGGCGCGGTCATGGGTGCCGACCTTTCGTTCCAGGTCATCCAGCCGTTTGCCGATCTCCTTGTGCACTCTGAGCGCTTCGCGCATCTGCACGAACGCGCGCATCACGTAAACGGATACCTCGATCGCGCGGGAAGAGTTAAGGACAGTCGCCGCCATGAGCGCGCCGTGCTCGGTAAAGGCAAGGGGCGGTTTGCGCTTTCCGCCCCAGCTTGAAGTCGCAATTTGCGACTTCAAGATTGCAAGCTCATGATTATCAATCTGAAATGCGAAGTCCGACGGAAACCTGGCGACGTTGCGGCGCACTTGCTCATTGAGCCGCTTCACCGGCACGCCGTAGAGCGCGGCGAGATCGGAATCGAGAATCACCCTGAACCCGCGGTATTTCCGGATGCGCCCGGCGATCCCCATCGAGACAGCATCAGGCCGGGCCATGAGTTCCTCCCGTTTCCAGCCGATCGAGCGGGCTCGCGACACCGCGTCCGCCCTTGTTAAGCACGTGCGTGTAAATCATCGTGGTGCTGACGTCGCTGTGGCCGAGCAATTCCTGCACCGTGCGGATGTCGTAGCCGCCCTCCAGCAAGTGCGTGGCGAACGAATGCCGCAGCGTGTGGCAGCTCACCGGCTTGACGATGCGCGCCGCTTGCGCCGCAGCCTTGACCGCGCGTCCCAGCGTGTCCGGAAATACATGGTGCCGCCGGATCACGCCCGAGTCCGGGTCCGCGGACAGGACGCCGGAAGGAAACACGAACTGCCAGGCCCATTCGTACCCCGCGCGGGGGTATTTGCGAGCGAGCGCATAGGGCAGGCTCACTTCTCCATGCCCAGTCGCCAGATCGCGCTGGTGCAGCGCGCGCACGCGCCCGAGTTGCGCCTGCATCGGCTGCACCGCCTGCTCGGGAAGCATCGTCACCCGGTCCTTCGCGCCCTTGGCGTCGCGTACCAGCACCTGCCGGTACGCGAAGTCCACGTCCTTCACGCGCAACTGCAGGCATTCGATCTGCCGCAAGCCCGCGCCGTACAGCAGGCTTGCCATCAGCCATTTCGTGCCCTGCATTTGCGCGAGCAGCCGGTGCGCCTCGGCGCGCGAGAGCACCGCCGGGACGCGCACCGGACGCTTGGCGCGCACCAGGTTCTTGAACCAGGGGAGGTCCTGCCCCAGCAGTTCCTTGTACAAGAACAGCAGCGCCGAGAGCGCCTGGTTCTGCGTTGCCGCAGCGACATTGCGCTCGGTCGCCAACCAGGACAGGAACGCCTCCACCTCCGCGGCGCCCAATTGCGCGGAGTGGCGCAGCCCGTTGCGGCGTATGAACCAGCGCATCCAGAACCAGTACGACTGCTCCGTGCGGCGGCTGTAATTGCGCCGCCGGATCGCCTCGCGCAACTGCACACGAAGCCGCGGCCTCTTTATCGCGGAATCCGGCCCCTCTTGAGAATCAGGAACTTGCGCCATTCCTGCGGCCTATCTTAGATACTGATTATCCATACAGTAGCGTAACGCCCTGATTGCAGAAAGCGTTGACAGCAGGCGTAAGGATTCAGGTCTAAGATAGGCCGCAATACTTCTTATGATTGAACGTTAAGCATCAGCAAAAACGATGGACCGCTCAATCTTCGAGAAATTCGGAACCGTCGGGGCTGTGGTGGCAGCAGCAGCGTGCCCCATATGCTTTCCGAAACTTGCTCTTGTCGGTGCGGCTGTAGGCTTCGGCGCGCTTGCACCATTCGAGGGCTATATCGCGGTGGGAGTCCAGGTTCTTTTTGTTCTCGCCTTCGTCGGCCAGGTGCTTGCCTTCCCGCGCCACCGCAATCGCTGGCTGCTCATGTTCTCCGCCGCGACGACGGCATTGTTGTTTGCGGGGTACTACCTGTTCCCTTCAAGCATACTGCTACAGGTGTCGCTGGCGGGTCTCGTTGCTGCAAGCATCTGGCTTGTGGTGGAGTCCCGTCGGTGCGCTAAATGCGAAGCGCAGGCGCAGGTAGCGAAAGCTGATGCTTAACCACCCAGCCAACCCGGACGCGCGCGCGAGCGGAGCTCCTTGCAACGGCCAGCGGGCGCGCGCCGGTTGCTGGGAACGTTAGAGAGCGCAAATCGCACACCGCGCAGGCCATATTGTCGTATGGCTAGTCAGCCATATCCGTGCTAGTCTTTCTTTATGGTGAAGGCGCGGTTCGAGTGGAACCCTCACAAGGACCAGGAGAACCAGGAAAAGC
>CAZTSJ010000231.1:0-3755 GCA_964616875.1 uncultured Bordetella sp.
ATCGGACCGCCGCCGGCGAAGGGAATGTGCGTGATCTTGAAGCCACCCATCTGCTGCGCCTGCGTCAACAGCAGGTGGCCGATCGTGCCGTTGCCGATCGAGCCGATGCTGACCGACTCGGGCTTCACCTTGGACGCCGCCGCCACCTCCGCGAAGGACTTCCAGGGCTTGCCGGCCTGCGTAGCGATCGCGTAAGGCGCAGTGCCGACCAGCATCACCGGCGCGAAATCCTTCGCCGTGTCGTACGGCAGCCTGGCGATCAGCGCCTGGTTCACGGCATGCGAATCGAACACGACCACAAAGGTGTAGCCGTCGGCGAGCGCCTTCGCCGCCGCCGCCGTGCCGATGGAGCCTCCCGCCCCCGGCCGGTTCTCGACGATGAACTGCTGCTTCAACGCATCGCCGAGCTTGGCGCCGAGCAGCCGCGCCAGCGGGTCCACCGAACCCCCGGGCGGGAACGGCACGATGAAGCGCACAGGTTTTGACGGCCAGTCCTGCGCGACCGCAGGCAACGCGGCAAACACGACGGCAAGTGCAAACAGCGCCAATCTGATCACGAATTTCTCCTCGTTCGAGCCCGCGCGGCAGCGGGCGATTCCGGCTTTTCCGCAAGCGCGGCTTTCCGGTCCACGATCACGGCGACCTGGGCATCCGGTGGCGGCATCACGGCGGCGGGATAGTAAGCGATTTTCTGCGGCTTGAGCGCCTTGCCGGCCTCCAGCTCGCGGCGGTTCGTGCCCTTCGGCGGCACCACCTTGCCCGCCACGATCTCCAGATCGGTCCACCAGGTCTTGGCGGCGTTGATCGATCCATTGCCGATGACGTCGTCCAGGCGAACGATCCAGCGTCGCGTCCAGGGAAGTTGAATCGCCGCCCAGAGGAACGCGCGGTGCGCCAGCAGGCCCTCGTGGTTGTAGGGGCAGGTCTTCATGCAGCGGCCGCAGGCCGAGCCGTGCGGATTGGTGACGCGGTAGCGCGTGCAGCGCTCGACGTCGGGCTTCCACATCTCGTAGCCATTGAACATCACCTTGTCGCCAAAGGAGATCGCGCTGCAGGGGCATTCGCGAGCGCATTTCATGCATTTGTTGCAAGTGTCCTGCAATCCGAAGTCGATCGGCTGGTCCCACTGCAACGGCAGGTCGGTGGTGACCACCGCGCTCTTGAAGCGCGGGCCGACAAAGGGATTGAGCACCAGTTCGCCGATGCGCGACAACTCGCCCAGCCCCGCCAGCAGTACCAGCGGCAGCTGCAGCACGTCGGAGTCGGCATTGGTCTGCGAACGCGCGCTCCAGCCCAGGTTGCGGATAAATGCGGCCACCACGCCGCAGATCTCCCCGCCGCGCATATAGGCGCGCATCGACTGCGCGCCCGAGATCCAGTCGTCGCCCGACGCCCCTTCCATGGTTTCGAATCCCTGGTCGACCAGCATCACCACCGCGCTGCGATGATAGATGTCGATGGGTTTGCCGTCCTCCTGGTGCGAGTACCAGCAATAGCGCTTCGCCTCGCAGGCGCCCGCCATGTCGGCGCCAAGGTAGTACATCAGCGACTTGATGCCGCGCGCGTTTGCCGCTGAGTCATCTGTGTTTTTCCTTTCTTTCGGAGAAACAGTCCCATCCTGCAGCGGCACCATCGCCCGGATAAGCTTCACGTAGGCCTCCGCGATCGGCGTCTTGTAGGCGAAGCGCCAGCGCTCGCGCTGCGCCTTCTCCCCCAGGTCGCCGGCCAGCGCGCGGCTGAAGAAATTGGCGCGCTTGGGCACGCGCGGCACCTCGTCTTCGAGGATCAGCGTCGTGGTTTCCGGCACCCGCCTGATCTTCTCCATCGGAAAGCGGCTGCCCTCCGAGGGGCGGCGCGACGCAAACCAGCGCTCCCACCAGGTCTCGCTGCCGCCGGCGCCCAGCCACCAGCCCAGCCCGCCTTCGAGGAGGTTTCCCTCTCCGGCAAGCGGCAGGTCCGCGGCCAAAGGCTCCGACGTCGTGACAACGCAAGACGCATACCGCCTGCCGATGAAGGGCGCCGCCAGATCCGCGTACACAAGTCCTGCGGAGCGCAGTATCCCGGCATGCGAGACATCGGTCCGATCGCGCGTGTGCGCCGTCGCGGCGTACCCCAGCCGCCGCAAGAAAGCGGCCGAGATCAGCGCGATCTCGGCGGCGCGCAGCAGCGCGCAGTCGTACTCGCTGCCGCGAATCCATTCGGCGGCCGGATTGTCCGGCTCGGGGGTGCGGCCGAACTCCACAACGATGGCGAGCGCATGGCGGTGCCCTTCGGCGCGCGGCCCGGTCCATGCCGACGCCGGAATCTCGCAGCAAGCAGCGAACGTCGCATTGAGGAAATAGCAGTTCGCCTTCAGTTCGTTCGCCAGGCGCTGCGGGTCCCGCGGGTACGGCGCGCGCTCGGGCGCGGGCGGTTCGGCGCGAAACTGCTCGAACAGGGCGATGTATTCGTTGACGATCCGGCCCAGCGGCGAGTCACTGCGTTCGGGGAAGCGGTCCTCGACCCCGCCAGGATCCGGCACGGCTGTGGAGCGTGCGATGCGCTCCAGGGGGAACGGGCCAAGGTGTACTGCGCGGTCCCGGTTCGAGAAGATTCGCATGGCTGCATGATAGCGGCGTAATGTCCTCGCCTGCGGTGCGACCACCGCTTGGGAACCCATCACTGGGACAAACCATGATCCTGCGCGATTTTCTCAAGCCACTCCTGCCGTTCGCCATCGCCCTGTCCGCCACCCAGGTCTTCGCCCAGGCGCAGGTTCCCCTGCAGGCGTTCTATGGCGTCCTCAACACCAACCCGGCAGCGGCGAACGCGTCGCTGGCCCGAATACGCAAAGGCTGGCGCGACGCCTACACCGCGCCGCTGCTCGAACTCGCCGGATTCGTGCCGGTCCTTTCCGTGCAGACGGAAGTGCTGGCGCAGATCGAACGCACGACCGGCCGGCGCTCCGGCGGCCTGAATGCGCACTACGAATGGGTCTGGGCGCGGCAGCCCGACGAACACCCGGACTACGCCGAATTCAAGGCCGGGCTCTACGAGCAGGTGGATCCGCGCTTTCGCGAATACTTCGGCAAGGGGCGCAAGGCGATCAGCCGGCTGGATGAAATCCGCGGGGGCGGGGTCTGGCGCGACGGCATCCCACCGCTCAAGAACCCGAAGATGATCCAGGCAAAGCAGGCAAGCTACCTCGCCGATGGCGACATCGTTTTCGGCGTCGCCATCGACGGCGACGTGCGCGCCTATCCGAAGCGCATCCTCGCCTGGCACGAAATGGTCAAGGACCGCATCGCCGGGCGCGAATTGAACGGCGTGTACTGTACCTTGTGCGGCTCGATGATCCTGTACGACGCCACGGTCGACGGCGTGCATCACGAGCTGGGCACCAGCGGCTTTCTCTACCGCTCCAACAAGCTGATGTACGACCACACCACCAAGTCGCTCTGGTCGACCCTCGAGGGCACGCCGGTTGTCGGGCCACTGGTCGGCAAGGGCATCGAACTGCAGACACTGCGCGTGGTGACCACCACCTGGGGCGAGTGGAAGAAACGCCATCCTGGCACTACCGTGCTGTCGCTGGAAACCGGGCACGAACGCGACTACTCCGAAGGGGCGGCCTACCGGGACTACTTCGCCAGCGACCGCCTGATGTTCGGCGTGCCCAAGCTCGACCCGCGCCTGCCCAACAAGGCCGAAGTACTGGCGCTGCGCACCGACGCCAAGCGCGCCGAGCAACTGGCGATCGCCGCGGATTTCCTTGC
>CAZTSJ010000232.1:0-11487 GCA_964616875.1 uncultured Bordetella sp.
ATCCGACAAGTGGATTCGCCGCATGGCGGCCGGGCAGCGCATGATCGAACCGTTCGAGCCCAACCAGGTGAAAGAGGCGAACGGCAAGCGCATCGTTTCCTACGGCACCTCGAGCTACGGCTACGACATCCGCTGCTCGGAGGAATTCAAGATTTTCACGAACATCAATTCGACCATCGTCGATCCGAAGGAATTCGACGAGAAGTCCTTCGTCGATTTCAAGGGGCCGGTGTGCATCATCCCGCCGAACTCGTTTGCACTCGCGCGCACCGTCGAATACTTCCGCATCCCGCGCAACGTGCTCACCATCTGCCTGGGCAAATCCACCTATGCGCGCTGCGGCATCATCGTCAACGTCACGCCGCTCGAACCCGAGTGGGAGGGGCACGTGACGCTGGAGTTCTCCAACACCACGCCGCTGCCGGCACGCATCTACGCCAACGAGGGCGTGGCGCAGGTGATCTTCATCGAGTCGGACGAGGTTTGCGAAACCTCCTACCGCGACCGCGGCGGCAAATACCAGGGGCAGAAGGGCGTCACGCTGCCCCGCATCTAGACCCACAATGTTTAGTGGGTCGGCGGGTTAGCTTCCCTACCTATAGTGGTTTCTCAAGCCCGCGCGCCGGCCGGCTCCTCTGGGCGCGGGTAAGAAAAGTGTCACAAAACCCTTGACTCAGGGGGGGGTATCCCTATAATTCGCAAAATTTCCCTGTTGACTCAAGGACAAGCAAGGAGACGTTGATGGGCGTACGCCCCAGCAGCATCGGCCGCACCGGCAAGCAATCCTCACTACCGCAAGAACAGCTCTTCGATACGCATCCCGAAGTCAGCCTCGACTTCGAGATCGTGCGCCAGGCCGCACGCCAGAAATACTCGCGGCCGTTCCTGATCCTCGATAACGCCATCGTGCGCGAAAAAGTGCGCCGCTTCCGCGCCGCGATGCCGCGCGTGCGGCCGCACTACGCGATGAAAGCCAATCCCGACCGGCGCGTCCTGAAGACGCTGCTGCAGGAGGGCTGCAGCTTCGAGATCGCTTCCACTGCCGAGCTCGACATGCTGCTCGCGCTGGGCGTGAACCCCGTCGAGGTGTTCTATTCGAATCCGATGAAATCGCGCCAGGCGATCGCCTATGCCGCGGCCAAGGGCATCGAGTGGTTCGTGGTGGACAGCATGGACGAGCTGCGGCGGGTACACGAGCTCAAGGCCGACGCCAAAATCTATATGCGCATCGCCACGCCCAATATCGGCAGCGACTGGCCGCTGTCCGGGAAATTCGGCGCGGGCGCTGCGGAAGCGCGCGAAATGATCGCCACCGCGGCCAAGCTCGGCGCCGACCTCGCCGGGGTGACCTTCCACGTCGGGTCGCAGTGCCGCAATCCGGAGAACTGGCGCGTCGGCATCGAAAAGGCGCGCATCCTGTTCGACGCGATGACCAAGGCCGGCCTGAAACCGCGCATGCTGGATATCGGCGGCGGTTTTCCGGTGCGCCACGTGAAGCCGATTCCGTCCGTCGAAGTGATCGGCGAGGTCGTGAACGAAGCCCTCAAGGCGTTTCCCGAAGAGCTGCGCGTGGTCGCCGAGCCCGGGCGCTACCTCGTGTCGGACGCAGGGTATTTCGTCTGCCGCGTGATCGGCACCGCGACGCGCGCCGGCAAGCGCTGGATGCACTGGGACGCGGGCCTGTTCGGCGGCGTGATCGAGACCACCGAGGGCCTCAAATACCGCATTCGCACCGAGCGCTCGGGTCCGGACATTCCCTGGCACGTCGCGGGACCTACCTGCGATTCGGTGGATGTCGTGCTGCGCGATGAACCGATGCCCTCGGACCTGCAGGAAGGCGACTTCATCTACATCCGCAACGCCGGCGCCTACACCACGGCCTACGCCAGCGAGTTCAACGGTTTTCCGCTGCCCGAGGTGCGAATTTTCGAATCCAAGCGCTAGGCTCTTTCGCCAACGCGCTCAGGCGCGTTCATACAGCACGAAATCGAAACGCACGCCCGGGCCCGAGGTGTGCGTTTCTTTCTGGGAAACGCGCCAGGCCTTGCGGTCCCAGTCGGGGAAGCGCGTGTCGCCTTCATAGTCGCGGTCGATTTCAGTCAGCACTAGGCCATCGGCGAGCGGCAGCGCCGCGGCGTAGATCTCGGCGCCGCCGATCACGAAGGCGACAGGTTCGCCCGCGCACAACGCAATAGCGCCCTCCAGCGACGCTGCGACGCTCGCCCCCGGTGCGGCGAAACCGGGCTTGCGGCTGATCACGATGTGCTCGCGATCCGGCAAGGGCTTGGCGAATGATTCCCAGGTGCGCCGACCCATGATGATGGGGTGATTGAGCGTGAGGCGCTTGAAGTGCTTCAAGTCCTCGGGCAAGTGCCACGGTAATTTTCCACGCGCACCGATGACGCCGTTTTTCGCCACTGCGGCGACCAGGTAGATGCGCGTCGCTCCCGGGGTGACGGGCGGAGGCGTCGGACCGCCGTTTCGTGACATACGTCCTCGTGCTGACGATTTATTACGTTGATTATAGGAGCATGAGCATTGCGACGATGCAGGAAGCCGCCGCGCTCGGCGCCGCGGTACAGGCCGAACCCGAGGTCGTGCCGCTCGACCAGGCGCGCCGCGCTTTCGAGCGCGATTACCTCGTGCGCGTTCTCCATCTCACGCGGGGGAACGTAACGCGCGCGGCGCAACTCGCCGGGCGCAACCGCACCGAGTTCTACCGCCTGCTCGACCGCCATGCGCTTTCGCCTGCGGCGTTCAAACCGTCGCCGAATGGCGACGTCGTCGAACCACCGGTTTCCCCCGCGGCCCGCCGACCTTCCCCCTAACAGGCGGGCCACTTTTTTATACTGCGATCGGCGCCTTGATGGCCGGGTGCGGTTCGTAGCCTTCCAGCGTGAAGTCCTCGTAGCGGAACGCGAACAGGTCTCGCACCTCCGCATTGAGCCTCATGCGCGGGAAGGGCCGCGGTGAGCGCAACAGCTGCTCGCGGGCCTGGTCCAGGTGGTTCAGGTAAAGGTGCGCGTCGCCCAGCGTCAGCACGAATTCGTCGGCCTGCAGGCCCGTGACCTGCGCCACCATCCGGGTCAGCAGCGCATAGGAGGCAATGTTGAACGGCACGCCGAGGAACAGGTCCGCACTCCTCTGGTACATCTGGCAGGAGAGCTTGCCGCCGGCGACATAGAACTGGAACAGCGCGTGGCAGGGCGGCAGCGCCATGCGGTCCACGTCGGCCGGGTTCCAGGCAGTCACCAGATGGCGGCGCGAATCGGGCTTTTTCTTGATTGCCTCGATGACATTCTTTATCTGATCGATCTCGCCGCCTGCGGGCGTACGCCAGTGCCGCCATTGATAGCCGTAGACCGGCCCCAGGTCGCCGTTCGCGTCCGCCCATTGGTCCCATATCGAGACGCCGCGTTCCTGCAGCCACTTGACGTTGGTGTCGCCGCGCAGGAACCAGAGCAGTTCCAGGACGATGGATTTCAGGTGCAGCTTCTTGGTGGTGAGCAAAGGGAAGCTGTCGCGCAGCCCGAAGCGCAGCTGGCGCCCGAATACCGACAGCGTGCCGGTGCCGGTGCGGTCGGTCTTCGTCGCGCCGCTCTCGAGCACCAGTTCGAGCAATTCGAGGTACTGCTGCTCAGCGGTCCGGGCCGGGTTTTTCGCTGCGTGTTCCGAGCTCATACCGCGATGGTAGCGAAAAGTAGCGGGATGCAGGGGCTGGACGCATTGATAAAGCCCGGCGAACAGTGGATCATGCACGCCTTGCGGAGGTAATGCACGATGAAGCTTTTCGGCGGCTCGAAGCCGGACCACCCCCTGGCCGACCCGAAAGAGGCGCAGCGCCTCCTCGACGCCTTGCCGGCGGACGAGGTCAAGGCGCTCGACGAAATAATGCATTGGATCGAGTCAGTGGCCGCGATCGAGGGCTTCAAACCCGATGCCAGGATCCAGCTGCTGTTCACGCTCGACGATGCCGCGCAGGCGCGCGTGCGCAAGCTCTCGAAGGACTACTTCACCACCGGCCGGCCTTCGCGCTACCAGGAGAACCGGCTCTGGACCGCGCTGCACGGCTTCTGGCGGCAGGCAGGCCATGCCTACGCGCGCCAGATCGACCTGTTCGTGCAGAATGCCAAGGGCATCGACGCCGCCAAAGCGCTGCTGCCGCTGCTCATCGTCAGGGCGCTGCGCAGCTTCGCGCAGCACATCAAGTGGATGCACATGCGCTACGGCCCGATCGAAGCCGGCAGCTGGGGCGTATTCAACAGCGTTTACGCGGTTGCCGAGATCCGGCAACTCGCGCAGTCGAAGGTCACGGTCTATGCCGGCGCGGCCGGTGAATCCACGCCGCAGCTCGAATTCCTCAAGGGCGCGATGTTCAGCGTCAGCGCGCCCGACGGCATGCTGCCGCTGGAAGTCGAACTGGCCGAGCGCCTGATCGGCATTCTTGCGCCGCGCTTCGTGCTCGCCAATGCGCCGGGTCCCGGCGTCGCCTTCTCGATGGACCTCGCGCAGGCCCTGCCGCCGGTGCGCCTGTCGCGCGCGCCGCAGCCCGGGCCGGCCCTGCGCTGCTTCGGTCCTGGCGCGGCACTGCCTGAAGTGCACGACCTGGCGGAGAAAATCCTCGTCGGCGGGAAGATACCGCCGGAGGTCAACCTTGGCGGCAGCTACGAGCCGCATCTCGCGCTCGAGGTGATGCGCCACCTGCACCTGTACTGGTCGCCGGAGGCGCCCGAGCGCAAGACCCAGCGCCATGCGGTCAAGTCGCGCCTCTCCGTCACGCACGGCTACGAAGGGGTATGCGGGGTGCTGGGGGGCGGCGACACGCTCGACTTCGACAACCAGAATTCCGAGAGCTGGATCGTCGAGAACGTGAGCGCCGGCGGCTTCGGCGCCGTGGTGCCGCAGTTGAAAGGCGACTGGCTGCGGGTGGGCACGCTGCTCGCGCTGCAGCCCGAGGGCGGCACGAACTGGGTACTCGGGTTGGTGCGCAGGGTGAACAAACTCGCCGGGCAGCAGGCGCGCGCGGGTATCCAGACGCTGTCCAAGTCGCCGCTGCTGTCGCGCTTTGCCGTGGGCGGCGTCAAGACCGTGTCCGAGCAGGGCTTGCTGCTTAAAATTGACGGTGCGGCGGAGGTGCAAATCGTGCTCAAGTCCGGTGCGTTCACGCCGGGGCAGAACCTCGAGCTCGCGCAGGGTGAGCGTGTTCACGTCTACCTGCCGCAGGCGGTTGCCGAGCGCGGCGAGGACTACGAAATCGCCAGATACAGGGAGCTGGTCAGAGACGCCTGACCAGTTTGACGGGAACTGACTAGAGAATCCTTTGCAGGAAGGCGGCGATGTGCGCGATTTCCTCGGGGCAGACCGAGTGCGCCATCGGGTAATCGTGCCAGTCCAGCTTGTAGCCTAGCGCAAGCAGCGCATCGCGCGAGAGCGTCGCGCGGTCGATGCCGATCATGTTGTCGTACTGCCCGTGCGCCATGAAGATGGGCAGGTCGCCATTTTCAGCCGCGCGTTCCTTTGCCAGGGTTTGTGCCAACGGCAAGTAAGTCGAAAGCGCCATGACGCCGGCAAGACGCTTGCCGTGCCGCAGCGCGGTGTGCAGCACGATCGCGCCGCCTTGCGAGAATCCGGCGAGCACGATCTTGTTGTGGGGGATTCCTTTTTTTGTTTCCTTTAATATCAATTCTTCCAACAAACCCTGAGAAGCACGAATCCCGGCTTCATCCTCGGGGCCGCCGCCCATTTGCAGGATGTCGTACCAGGCGCGCATGCGCATGCCCATATTGATCGTTACCGGACGCTGCGGTGCATTGGGAAAGATGAAGCGCACCGGTTTCGAGGCGGGCAATCGCAGCTCCGGCACGATCGGCTCGAAGTCGTGGCCGTCGGCGCCCAGGCCGTGCAGCCAGATCACCGCGGCCACCGGCTTCGGGCCGGTTTCGACTTCCAGGGTCTCGATGCTCAAGGTTTGCTCTTCAGCGCGGACTTCGGACGAAAGGCTTTGACAAGCGACTCGTTGGTTTCAATGTAAGGCCCGCCTATCAGGTCGATGCAATAGGGCACCGCGGCGAAGACTCCGTCCAGAGTCTCCTTGATCGCCTTGGGTTGGCCCGGCAGGTTGATGATGAGCGCTTGCTTCCTTACCACCGCGACCTGGCGCGACAGGATCGCGGTTGGCACGTACTTCAGGCTCACCGCGCGCATCTGTTCGCCGAAGCCGGGCATCTCCTTGTCGGCCACGGCGAGGGTCGCTTCGGGTGTCACATCGCGCGGCGCAGGGCCGGTGCCGCCGGTGGTGAGCACCAGATGGCAGCCTTTCTCGTCGACCAGTTCCTTAAGCGTCTCTTCAATTGTTTTCTGGTCGTCCGGAATGAGTCTCTCTTCAAAATGCAGATCCGGCGAAACGATAACTTCGGCAAGCCAGGCCTTGAGCGCCGGAATGCCTTCGTCCCGATAGACGCCCCCGGAAGCGCGGTCGCTCGCCGAGACCAACCCGACCTTTAGCATTTCGGTCATTTGACCTCGTAGAAGTCGAATTCCACGGCCGCGGGCCGGCGCGCGCCGGTGCCGACGCAGAGGCTGCGGTTCAGCCACGCGTACTGCGGCGCCGACGTCTCGAACCATGGGGTGCTACGCGTATATATCAGCGCCGGGTCCACGGCCTCGCCGCGCGAGAGCCGCTCCATCGCCTCCCTCGGCCCGTGCCGGTAACCCTTGTTGTTCACATAAATCAGCGCGCCGTCGCTGGTTTCGAGGGTATAGCGCGCATCGAGAAAGGCGACGCCGTCGGCACGGATCACCTGCCAGTCGGCGCCGCCGGGGAGGATCCTTCCCGAAAGCCGCGCGCCCTTGAACGTGCCGCCCGTGATGCCGATGATCCGGCGCCGTCCCATCGGCGTCTCGCCGAGGTCCCGGGCGGGTTCGAGCGTGACTTCCACATGCATCAGGGGCGCAAGTTCAATCATGGTGGAAATTCCGCAAGACCCTGAACAGTTCCCGCTGCGCCCGCGGCGGCTTGCTCAGCGCGATTTCCTTGCGCGCGTTGCGGATGAGCGTGCGCATTTCCTGCAGATCGGTGCCCGCGTGCGAGCCCGCGAACTCGGTCAATGCCGCGTCGTCCGCGATCAACCGCTCGCGCCATTGCTCAAGGCGCTTGTGCCGCGCGCGCGTCGTGGCCGATTGATTCGTGATCGCCGCCACGGCTGCACGCACGGGCGCCGGGTCTATCTTGCGCATTATCTTGCCGATGAGCTGCAACTGTCGGCGCAGCGCCCCGTGACTGGTGATGCGCTGCGCCTCGCGTACCGCGGCCAGCAACACTGCCGGCACGTCGAGCGCATCGAGTTCCTTCGCGGGCAGCGCGATCAGCGCCGCACCCAGGCGCTGCAGCTCTTCCACTGCCTCTTTTTTCTTCGTCCTGCTGACGAATTCGGCTTCCATCGCTTGCTATGATAGCGCGCCATGTCGAAAGTAAATCGCTTTACGTACACCTCCTCGCAGCTCAAGGAGTTCGCCCAGATCGTTCTCGATGCGGCAAAGCGTGTCGGCGCTTCCGCGTGCGAGTGCGAAGTCTCCGAGGGTCATGGGCTCTCGGTCACGGTGCGCCGGGACGAACCTGAAACCATCGAGCACAACCTCGACAAGGGCATCGGCATCACGGTGTATTTCGGCGAGCGGCCGAAGGCGCGCCGCGGCCACGCCAGCACCTCCGATTTTTCCGCCGCCGCGCTGGCGAGCGCGGTTGACGCGGCCGCCGCGATCGCGCGCAAGACCGCCGTGGACGATTGCGCCGGGCCGCCCGCGGCGGAAGATCTGGCGCGGGCGCCCGATCTGGACAAGCTCGACCTGGACCTGCACCATCCCTGGAACCCGGGTACAGAGGGCGCGATCCGCATCGCGCGGCGGGCGGAGCGCGCGGCGTTCGCGCTCTCGCCGAAGATCGGCAACTCCGAGGGTGCGACCGTTTCGGCGCAGCAGGGGCAGTTCGTGTTCGCCAACAGCCTGGGATTCATGCACGGCTTTCCGAGTTCGCGCCATTCGATATCGCTCTCGGTGATCGCCGAGGATTGCGGCCTGATGCAGCGCGACGACTGGTACAGTTCCTCGCGCCTGCCGGGCAAGCTCGCCGATCCCGAAGCTCTGGGGCGCTATGCCGCGGCGCGCGCGCTGGCCCGGCTCGGCTCGCGCAAGATCGCCACCTGCCAGGCGCCGGTGCTGTTCGAGGCGCCGGTCGCGGCGGGCTTGATCGGTTCCTTCGTTGCCGCGGTGAGCGGCGGCAGCCTGTACCGGAAGTCCTCCTTCCTGCTCGATGCGCTCGGCAAGCAGGTTTTTTCCGGCGGCATCACCATCGAGGAGCGCCCGCATGAACCGCGTGCGCTCGCAAGCACGCCCTTCGATGACGAAGGCGTTGCGACGCGCAGGCGTGCGGTGGTGGACAAGGGCGTGCTGAAGGGATATTTCCTCGGCAGCTATTCGGCGCGCAAGCTCGGCATGCAATCTACCGGCAGCGCGGGCGGCAGCCACAACCTCGTGCTGTCTTCCGACGGACCGGACCTCGCCGGGATGCTCAAGCACATGCGGCGCGGCTTCCTCGTGACCGAAATGCTCGGGCAGGGGACCAACCTGCTCACGGGCGACTATTCGCGCGGCGCGGCGGGTTACTGGGTGGAGAATGGCGAGATCGCGTATCCGGTGGAGGAGGTCACGGTGGCCGGTAACCTGAAGGACATGTACCGCGGCATCGCCGGCATAGGCAGCGATACCGTGGTGCGCGGTGCGTACCAATGCGGCTCGATCCTGGTGGATAACATGACGATTGCCGGAAGCTGACCATGCCCAAGACCCTGCTGATCGAGATCGCCTCCGACGTCGTCTGCCCCTGGTGCTACATCGGCAAGCGCCGCCTGGAAAAGGCGCTTGAGTCCCTGCAGGGTGAAGTCGAGGCCCGCATCGAGTGGCTGCCGTTCCAGCTCAATCCCGACATGCCCGCCGGCGGCATCGCACGCGCCGACTACCGGCGCGCCAAGTTCGGCTCCGTCGAGAAGGGCCGCGCGCTCGATGCCCGGGTGGCCCAGGAAGGCGCGGGCGAGGGCATCGCCTTTGCTTTCGATCGCATGCAACGCACGCCCAACACCACTGCCGCGCACCAGCTCATCGACCTGGCGCAAAAGCAGGGCAAGGGCAACGCCGTCGTGGACGCGCTGTTTCGCGCCTACTTCGAGGAGGCGAAGGACATCGGCGACGTGGAAGTTCTGAAGAGCATCGCCGAGCGTGAAGCTGTGACCGGCTGGCCTGGAAAAGAAAATATTGGTGAAGTAAAAGAAAAAGAGGAGCGGGTGCGCGACCTGGGCATCAGCGGCGTGCCGACGTTCATCTTCGACCGCAAGTCCGGCATTTCTGGAGCTTACCCACCCGACATGCTCGCGCAGTCGATCAGGGAAGCTGCCGGCAGCTAAGCGGTGAAATCCAGACGCCCTTCGACCAGCACGCCGTAGATCCGGATCGGCGCGCGGCGCGGCAGCTCGAGCTGCGGCAGCGGTTCGGCATCCAGGTCGAGGTTCTCTACCGACAGCGCCCCCATCACGGCTTCGGACATCACGATTTCCGAGGCGCGCGCACGGCTCACCATCGCCTGCGCGAGCGAGACGCTGTCGCCGAAGGCCACGCGGTGCTCGGCACCGCGCGGCCCGGCGATCCCCAGCACGGCTTCGCCCAGGTGCAGTCCCTGCGCCACCGCGCTGCGCAGGCCGTAGGTGGTGCGCCACCTTTCCGCCAGCGTGGGGAATTCGGCCTGGATGCGCTGCGCCGCGCGAACTGCCTGTTGCGAGGTGTGGATTGCGCTGCCGTTCGTAAAAGCCGACATGAGCATTTCGTGCTGCGAGGTGACCGCCTCGCCGCCGTGCCCGGTGACGATGTCGGAAGCAAACGCGAAGAATTCATTCGCGAGCAGGATCACCAGGGCGGGGTCGAGCGCCTCGGACATGCGCGCGAGGCCGCGCAGCTCGGTGCACAGGAGCACCGCCTGGCGGCGCTCCGTCGCCGGCGCAAAACCGACCGTGGTCTGCTGGTGAATTGACACTGGTATTGCGCCCATCCCGCGTCTCCCTGGAAACTGTGGCAACACCCAGAGAGTAGGGTTTGCAAGAAACTGTCAGGGAGGAACTAGTGCCGCTTCCACGCCCAATCGGATGGAAGGACAGAGCGCGCCGACGGGCGGAGTGTGACTTACTGCCCGGATTCGGGCCCTAGAGCAGCGTGATCAACCCGACCACGAATACCACCAGTACGCCGGCCGCAAAGAACGCGAGCGAGGCGTCCGAGACCTGCGGCAGGCCGGGATCGCGCGGCACCGGCTCCGGGTGGTGCTCCTCGTGGTGATCTTCCGCCGCCGCGTGCGCAGGCTTGCCGACCTTTTCATTGAAGGCAACGAAGAAATCATTCGCCACCTTGTTGGCGGCGGCATCCACCAGGCGCGATCCGATCTGCGCGAGTTTGCCGCCCACGTTCGCTTTCACGTTGTAGGAAAGCTTCGTCGCATGGCCTTGCGGCGCGAGGCTGACGTCGGCGCCGCCTTTGGCAAAACCGGCCACGCCGCCCTGGCCCTCGAACGCGATCGAATAGGAGTGCGGCGGCTTGACGTTGGAGAGCGTCAGCTTGCCCTTGAACTTGGCGCTCACCGGGCCGACACGCGCCGTCATTTGCACCTGGAACTCGGTGTCGCTGGTTTTCTCGATCGTCTCGCAGCCCGGCACGCAGGCCTTGAGCATCTCGGGGTCGTTGAGCGCCGCCCAGGTATCGGCCTGCGAGGCCTGGATCAGCTGCTCGCCCGTCATTTCCATGCGCGTTTCTCCAGTGCGGCGCGCGCTGCGGGTTCGGCAAGCGCGTGCGCGAGGTCGATGAGACTTTTCAGATTATGCACCGGCAGGAACCGGTCCACGTGCGGCAGCATCGCGCGCACTCCGGCCGGCCGCGCCTCGAACTTGTCGTAGCGCAGCAGCGGATTGAGCCAGATCAGCTGCTTGCAGGACTTGTGCAGGCGCTGCATTTCGTCCGCCAGGCCTTCGCCCGCCTCGCGGTCGAGGCCATCCGAGACCAGCAGCAGGCAGGCGTTCTGGCCCAGCACGCGCCGGCCCCAGCGCCAGTTGAACTCGCGCAGGCTCCAGCCGATGCGCGTGCCGCCCGACCAGTCCGTGATGGCGTCGGCCACCCGCGCCATCGCCACGTCGACGTCGCGGTGACGCAGCTGGCGCGTGATGTTGGTCAGCCGGGTGCCGAACACGAATACCGAGACGCGGTCCCGATCGTTGGTGATCGCGTGCAGGAAATGCAGGAACATGCGCGCGTAGGGGTTCATCGAGCCGGAAATGTCGCACAGCACTACCAGCGGTGGATGAATCCTGGTCGGCGCTTCGCGCACCAGCGGGATCACATCGCCGCCTTCGCGCAGCGATTCGCGCAGCGTGGCGCGCAAATTTATATTTTTTCCTC
>CAZTSJ010000233.1:0-2716 GCA_964616875.1 uncultured Bordetella sp.
TTCCAGGCCGTGCAGCTGCGCATCGGCGAGGCGGGGGCGAGGATCGAGGCGGCGCGCCAGTTGCTGCGCAACGACTGTATCGAAGGGCAGGAAATCGCCAACAGCCACGTCATCGCCGATCCGGAAAGGAAGCTGCGCTTCAAGCGCAACCTCGCCTATGCCGTGAGCCTGTGCACCGAGGCGGTGGATATCCTGCACGCGATGGCGGGCGCGAACGGCATCTACGACGGCTACCCGATCCAGCGCATCTTCCGCGACGCCCACGCGCTCGCCGGCCACTTCAGCTTCAGCACCGACGTGCAGTTCTCGACCTGGGGGCTCGCCGCGCTGGGTGGCGAGATCGTCAATCCAACCTTGTAGGAGTTGCAGATGAAAAAATTTCTGTTACTTGTGTGTGCATTGACTCTTTCCGGTTGCGCGACGACCATGACCGCGGAGCGATGCAAAAGCGCCGACTGGTTCTGGTACGGGCAGCGTGACGGGTATAGCGTCGCGCCTCCCGCAGATGGTTCGATGCTGAAGACCTACGCCGCTGAATGCGCAGTGCATGGCACCAAGCCCGATGCGCAGGCCTACGCCAAGGGGCTCGAGTCCGGGGCGCAGAACCGGTTGTACTGGTGGGGACCTGGCGACGGCCGGCCGTGAGAAGGAATTCTCCGCGCCTAGACCGGCTTACTTGAGCGTCGCGGCGGTTTGGCGGATTTTGTCCGGCGTCTGTTCGCCCGCCAGAGGCGTCCCCGGAATCAGGTATTTGCCCATGGTCAGCGGCCCGACCAGCACCGGTTCATAGCCGACTTCGCGCACCAGGCGCGATGCCACGGCGATTGCCGCTGCGTCATCACCCGCCATCGGCATCCCCATGCGCCCGCCGTGGCGCTGGGCGGCATCCGCCATCGTCGAATAGCCGATCGCATTGAAGGCGCGCACGATGCGCGCCCCGGGCAGGAATTCCGACGAAGCGAGGCCCGCGCCCTTTTCCCTTGCCTTGGTCGCCATTTCGCCATCCCTGCCGGGAATGGGATTGGAGGCATCGACCACCACTTTCCCCTTGATCGAATCGGCCAGGTCGCGGCCCAGTTGCGGCAGCGCTGAATAAGGAACCGCGAAGAGCAGGACGTCGCCAAAGGCGGCTGCCTCCTTCGATGTTCCGGCGCGGGCCTTGCCGCCCAGGCGCGCCGCCAGCGCCTTGTCGTGCTCGAGATCGAGCGAGGAGAACATCACCTCGTGCCCGGCCTTGACCCAGATTCCACCCAGCGTGCTGCCGATCCTGCCCGAGCCGATGACGCCGATTTTCAGGGGCGCATTCTGGCTGTGCGCAAGCGCGCAGGGCAGGGCGCCCAGGGCGAGGCCTGCCGCGGCACTGCGCAGGAACTCACGCCGGCTCTGTTTCATTGCAGAATTTTTGTTCATGACGAACCTCCTGACGCTATGTTAGCCGCAGCAACTGCGCCACGGTACCATCTGCGCGCTGGAAGCGGTCTTCAAATCGGCCAGGAGCGGGAACATTGAAAGGGTGGAAAAGCGATGAGGTTGGCAACGTTCATGATGCCGCTGCACCCGCCGGGCCGCAGCCCGTGGCAGACGCTTGCCGAGGACCGCGAGGCGATCCTGCTCGCCGACCGCCTGGGCTACTGCGAGGCCTACGTCGGCGAGCACGTCACCGACCTGGCGGAGAACGTAACCTCCTGCCTGATGTTTCTCGCCAGCCTTGCGCACGAGACAAAGCAGATCGTGCTCGGCAGCGGCACCATCAACATGCCCAACAGCCATCCGGCGGCGATCGCGGCACAGGTGGCGATGCTCGATCACATGCTGCAGGGCCGCTTCATCATGGGCATCAGCCCGGGCGGGCTGATGTCGGATGCCGAGGTGTTCGGCAACTACCAGAAGGACCGCAATGCGATTTTTCTGGAATCCATCAACATGGTCCTGGATATCTGGAAGGGTGAAGGACCTTACGAACTCAGGGGAAATTTTTTTGAAGTAACGACAAGAAAAACAATGATCCCGGAAATCGGGCAGGGCACCATCATCAAGCCCTACCAGAAGCCGCATCCGCCGATCGTGGTCACCGCCGTGGCGCCGCACTCCCGGGGCGTGATGGAGGCCGCGAAGCGGGGCTGGATGCCGATCTCGGCGAATTTCCTGCTGCCCGAATGGGTCGCAACGCACTGGAAAAAGCTCATCGAAGGAAAACCCGACGCGAAGCCGGCGGACTGGCGCGTCGCCAAATCCATTTTCGTCGCCGACGACGACAAGGTCGCGCAGCGCTACGGCCACTCCGCCGAGGGCCCGTACCATTTCTACTTCAAGCAGCTGATCCGCAAGCTCGTGGGCGCGGGCGGGCGCGGCAACCTCTTCAAGCTCGATCAGAGCCAGCCAGACAGTGAAATTACCGCCGACACCATCACGAGGAAGCTGGTGATCGCGGGAACGGTCAACAGCGTGGTGGACCAGATCCTCGCCTTCAGGGAGAAGACCGGCGACTTCGGCACGCTGCTCTATCCCTGCCACGACTGGCTCGATCCGGCGCTCGGCAAGCGCTCAATGCAACTGATGGCCGAGGAGGTCATGCCGCGCGTCAACGCGGCTTTGCGCTCCGCCTAGCTTAATATCCCAGTCTGCGAGAATTCGGAGGCAGGATGTCCGCCGCAGCAAATACGGTTTCCACGACGGTACTGAAATCGGTGCCGATTTTTTCCGGCTTTGCCGAGGA
>CAZTSJ010000234.1:0-2111 GCA_964616875.1 uncultured Bordetella sp.
AGCAGCGCCACCACGCGCCACTGGCTGCTGTTGGCGAGGTCACGCAGCAGCGCGGATGCGGAAGCACCCGCGCCGAGCACGATCACCGGGTTCGCCGCCGGATGGCGCACGATGCCGAGCAACCGCTGTTCCTTCCAAGCCCTGTACAGCAGGCGGCTGCCGCTCATGGCGCCGATCAGCAGCAGCGGTGCAAACAGGAATACGGAGCGCGGCACCGCAGGCACAGGAGCGACGAGCAGGAGCAACGCGGGTGCCGCAAGTGAGGTGACAAACACTGCGGCAAGGATTTTCTGCAGGTCGGGCAGGCTTGCATAGCGCCACAAACCCCGGTACAGGCCGAGGCGCCAGAACAGCAGCGCGTTTACCAGCACGATCCACGGCAGCGTGGCGAGCGCGGTTCTCATATAGTCGGGCGGCATTTCCAGGTTAAACCGCAGCCAGAACGCGGCCAGCCACGCAGCCGCGGAAACCACCACGTCGTGCAGGAAGGCAAGGAGAGAACGGAGCGGAAAGGGCCGGGGCGCATTCAGGCTCATGAGGCGGCGCCTCCTGAACCTGCCGCACCTGCCCACCGAGCCCAGCGCCGGTCTATCCACAGCGCGATTCCAGCCAGCGCCAGCACCGCCGCGCACAGCGCACCGAGCTGAACACCCGTCTCCGCCTGGCGGGCGAACAGGGCTAGCGCCACGCAACCGGCCATTGCACCGTACTCGATCCAGGCGGTACCGCGATGGCCAAAGCCCATGCGTACCAGCCGCTGGTAGTAATGCTCCCTGTGCGCCTGCCACACCCGCTCGCGGCGCAGCACGCGCTTTGCCAGGGTAAGCGTCGCGTCACACACGAACGGCGCGAACACCAGGACCGGAAACCACAGCGGCCACGCGCCATCGCGCCAGCCGAGCACGCCCAGCGCAGCGGCCAGAAAACCAAGCGGCACCGAGCCGACATCGCCCATGAAGAGCCGCGCCGGATGGAAATTCACCAGCAGAAATGCACCGGTAGCGGTGGCAAGGTTGAGGCTCGCCCCGGCCAGGGCATCATGGCCGGACTGGTGCGCCGCCCAGGCATACGCGCCGAAACCAAACACCGCCATCCCGCCCGCAAGCCCATCCGAGCCGTCCATGAAGTTGTACAGGTTCGCGTACCACGCGATGGCGAGCGCGAGGAGCGCTAACTGAACCGGATCAGACACGCCAAGCATGAGACTCACGACAATGCCGGCCGCGGCAAGATGCGCGGCAAGCCGCAACAGCGTCGGCAACGTGAAGAGGTCGTCGGCAAACGACAGCGCGGCAAGCGCGCCCGCGATACCGAGCGTAACGGCAAGCGCGGCGGGCACGTCTACTGTGCCTGTCGCGATGCCAGCGATCGTACCCGCGGCTACGCCTGCGGCAATCGCGAGCCCGCCACTGCGCGGTACCGGCCGCGCATGCAGCGAGCGTTCGTTCGGTCGATCGAGCATCAAGCGCCGGCCAAAGGGCGAGAGCAAGACCCACAAGGAAGCAAGCGTAACGACGAGCGCCGCGAGCGCGGCCTGAAATTGCATGGCGGGCATTCTAGCCGCCCTGCGAGCGAAACCATCCGGCCGTGAGGCGCAGTCCTTCCTCGGTCGTATACGGCGGCGCCCAGCCGAGGTCGCGCCGCAACGCGCTGTCGTCGATCACGAGAGAGCGCGTCAGTTTTTTTGCAGGTGGCGCAAGCTCGAGCAGCGCGGGGGGGCAAGGAAAGAGCCGCGCCGGCGTGCCAAGCGCCGCGCCGAGTGCGCGACACAAGGCCGCCGTGGATGAGGGCGCGCCGTCAGTCACGCCGTAGGTCTTGCCGACGGCGAGCGGCGATTCGAGACAGCGGACCACCGAATCCGCAACATTGCCGGCATACACGAGACTGCGACGGTTCTCGATACTTGCCAGGGGCAGCGGCCAACCGCGCGCCACGGCTCGCAGCAAAGTGAGGAAATTCGCTTTCACGCCAGGACCGTAAACCAGCGGCGGCCGCAGCACGGTGAGCGAGAGGCCCGGGACCGCGCGCAAGGCTGCTTCCGCCGCCGCCTTTGCACGCCCGTAGGCATCCTGCGGCGCGTGCGGACTCGCATCGTCGAACGGCGCGCCCGG
>CAZTSJ010000235.1:0-1835 GCA_964616875.1 uncultured Bordetella sp.
CACCTTTTCCCGGTCGCCGTTGTCGTCGGTGGTCGAATCGAGCGCCTGCAGGCATTCGCCGCGCCAGCGTTCCATCGCATCGTGCGCGTAGCGGTAGACGGTCAAGCCAAGCACGCGCACCTGGAAGCGCGCTTCGCTGCGCAGTTCGCGCGCCCCGCCGTCGGTGCGCAGGGTGAAGTGGTGGTGTCCGATCTCGCGCTCGTCGAGGAAGACCCGGAAGTTCCAGGCGAGCGGCTCCGCCAGCGCCGGGGTCGCCGCGAGCAGAAGAAGGAATGGCACAAGCCGGTTCATGCGCGGCGCGCCGGACCGGGGAAGAAGGCGTTGGTGCGCGCGATGTAGTCGCGGTACGCGGGGCGGCGCTCGCCGATGTCCTTTTCCAGCAGCGCCACGCCCGAGACGCGCAGCAGGAGCAGGCTCATCAGGAGCGGGGCGAACAGCGTCCACCAGGCTCCGCCGGCGACGGCAAGCAGCCAGAAGCCCCAGGCGATGCAGAACTCGCCGAAGTAGTTCGGGTGCCGCGTGTAGCGCCACAGTCCGCGGTCCATGACCTGGCCGGCGCTGGCCGGGTCGGCCTTGAAGCGCGCCAGTTGCGCGTCGCCGGTCGCTTCGAACACGATGCCGAAGGCCGCCAGCGCGGCGCCCAGTGCATCGAGGGCGCCGAGCGGCGCCGCCGAGGCGATGGCGCCGGCGAGCGGCGCCGAGATCAGCCAGGCGAGAATCGCCTGCAGTCCGAATACCAGGTACAGGCTCTTCCAGGCGAAGCCCGGTTCGTTGCGCGCGCGGATCGCGCGGTAGCGGTGGTCTTCGGGCGCTCCCCAGTTGCGCAGGGCAAGATAGCTCGCCAGGCGCAGCGCCCACACGGCGACCAGCGCCAGCATCAGCCAGGCGCGCGCACCTTCGCCATCGGCCGCCGCATAAACGAGGGCCGCGGCGAGAAAAAACAGCGACCAGACGATGTCCACCAGTCCCGCGTTGCGCCGCGCGGTTGCCACCGCCCAGGCGGCAAGCGCCATCGCCAGCAGCACCGGCAGAGCGAACAGCCATGTCAGCGCTGTGCTCACGAACGCTCCAGCCGCAGCGCGAGCGAAAACAGCAGCGGCGTGGCGAGCGCCCATACGGCCGCGAGCGCGGCCAGGGCGGGCAGCAGTTGCACCAGCGTCAGCGCGCCGAGGTTCGCGCCGGCGTAATAGGCCGCAGGGCCGCCGACCAGCCCGAGCAGCGCGCCCAGCCAGAGCCGGCTGCGCAGCGCGCGCATCGAGACGTTGAGCGTGATCGCAAACAGCGCCCACATCGCCACGATCCAGTAGGGCGCCGTGCCCTCGACCAGCACGCCCGCGTCGTAGCGCAGCCAGCCCGAGGCGGCGAGCAGCGAATCAGCCACCGCGCCGGTTGCCGCGGCGGCGGCGACTAGCGCCAATTCGCGGCGCGGACGCGCCGCGAGCGCGATGTGCGCCGCGACGATGGCGAGCGCGACGAGCGCGCCTTCGAGCGCGTAGCCGTGTGCCGCGCCGAGCACGCAGGCGAACCAGCCGATTTGAAACGCAACGAAATTCACTGCCACAGCCATGCGGCGCTCGATGTCGGGTGCGACGGGTCTAGTTGGAGGGGAGTTCGGTACGTTCGGGACGTTCGAACAGGTAGTGACTGACCCACCACTGCTGGCCGCGGTCGTAACCGAAGAGTTCCGCGCAGGCCATGAAGAAAATGCGCCAGCGCTGCAGCCACATGCGCGCCTCGCCTTCGCCGTAAGTGCGCGCGAGCACCGGCAGCGCTGCGGCGCGGTTGCGGTCGAGAGTCTCCAGCCAGGCGTCGGCGGTGCGCTGGTAATGGGTGCC
>CAZTSJ010000236.1:0-4163 GCA_964616875.1 uncultured Bordetella sp.
TGCGTGCCATCGGAAGCTCCGTATTTTTTGAATTCGAAGTATAACTATCGCCAGTCCCCGCGCATCGCCAGCACGCTCTCCTGCAACCCTTCGGGGGACGCCGCGGCGGCGGGCACCGCCACGCCGACGGCGAGTCCAATCTTGCGCAACGGGATGAAGCGCCAGGGCTTGCTCATCGCGGCGCCATCCTTGCGCGAGAAAAAGGATCCCCACAGGCCGCGCAGCGCAATCGGTACCACCGGCACCGGCGTCGCCTCCAGAATGCGCTTGATGCCAGGCCGGAATGCATTAAGTTCGCCCGTGTCCGTGATGCGGCCCTCGGGGAAAATTGCCACCAGGTCGCCCTCGCGCAGCGCCGCGGCTACTTCGGCGAAGGCGCGCTCCATCATCGCCGGATCTTCCCTGGCAGAGGCGATCGGGATCGCGCGGCTGGTGCGGAACACGAACGAGAGGATCGGCAGCTTGAATATGCGGTGGTCCATGACGAAGCGAATCGGCCTGCGGCAGGCGGCCGCGATCACCAGCGCATCGACGAAGCTGACGTGGTTACACACGATCACCGCCGCGCCCTCGTCCGGAATTTTCTCCAAGCCGGACTTCTCCAGGCGGTACACCGAGTGAATCAGCATCCAGACGATGAAGCGCATGAGGAACTCGGGCACCAGGCTGTAGATGTAGACCGCGACCGCGGCGTTGAGCAGGCCGACCACCAGGTACAGCTGCGGCAGCGAGAGGCCCGCCTGCAGCAGCGCGGCGGCCATGATCGAGGCCACCACCATGAAGAGCGCGTTGAGAATATTGTTGGCGGCGATGATGCGCGCGCGGTGGGAGGGCTCGCAGCGGCTCTGGATCAGCGCGTAGAGCGGCACGCTGTAAAAACCGCTGAACATCGCGAGCAGGAACAGGTCGGCGATCACGCGCCAGTGGCTGCGCTCGGCGAGAAACGCCGCCAGGCCCGCGAGCCCCGACGCGGGCGTCAGAGACGCGCTCGCCAGCCACAGGTCCACGGCAAACACCGTCATGCCGATGGAACCGAACGGCACCAGGCCGATTTCCACCTTGTGGCCCGAGAGCCGTTCGCAGAGCAGCGAGCCGACGCCGATGCCGATCGAGAACACCGCCAGGAGCAGCGTCACCACGTTCTGGTCGCCGCCCAGCGTTTCCTTGGCGAAGCCGGTGAATGTCGTAAGGAAGATCGAGCCGAAGAACCACAGCCAGGAAATGCCCAGCAGCGAGAGGAACACCGACCGGTTCCTGCGCGCGTGGCCGAGGTTCTGCCAGGTTTCAGTGAACGGATTCCAGTTGATGGCAAGGCCGGGCTCGGGCGCGGGCGATGCCGGGACGAAGCCCGCCGCGATGCGGCCCACAATCGCCAGCGCGACAGATACCGCCGCGACCAGATCGGGACCCACGCCGGGCACGCCGACCAGCACGCCGCCCAGAATGGTGCCCAGCAGGATGGCGACGAAGGTCCCCATCTCAACCATGCCGTTGCCGCCCACCAGTTCGGTTTCGTGCAGGTGCTGCGGCAGGTAGGCGTATTTCACCGGCCCGAACAGCGTCGAATGCAGGCCCATCAGGAACACGCCGGCGAGCAGCAGGAAAACGAGCTTGCCGACGAAACCGGCGGCGATCGCGAGCATGATC
The DNA here is from genome assembly GCA_964616875.1 of uncultured Bordetella sp. Lineage (GTDB taxonomy): Bacteria > Pseudomonadota > Gammaproteobacteria > Burkholderiales > SG8-39 > RBG-16-66-20. The sequence continues at coordinate 1,648 of CAZTSJ010000236.1, forward strand.
GCGATCTCGAGGTTCTTGACGAAGCGGATCAGCGCCGCCTTGTCGTATTTGTCCGCGAGCTGGCCGGCGGTGGCCGAGAACAGCACGAACGGCAGGATGAAAATGCCGCCGATCACCGCACCAGCGGATTTGGGATCCATGCCGCCCCACTCGGCGGCACTGTACGTCGCCAGCACGGTGAAGGCGAACTTGAAAACGTTGTCGTTCGCCGCGCCGAAGAACTGCGTCAGGAAGAACGGCAGAAAACGCCGCTCGGCGAGCAACCGGAACTGGCTTCTCTCGGCCATGATGGAACGGTATAGTAGCGCTCCGCTTTGATTTCTCGAGGACGTATTCATGATCCTGCGCGACAAATTTTTCATCGATGGCCAGTGGGCCACCCCCTCCTCCAAAGAGATGATCGATGTGCACAACGCCGGCACCGGTGCGGTGATGGGCAAGGTGCCGGCGGGAGGCGAGCAGGACATCAACGCCGCGGTCAGCGCGGCGCAGGCGGCGCTCGAATCCTGGAGCGCGACCGGCGCAGAGAAGCGCGCCGAGTACCTGCAGAAGATTTCCGACGGCCTGAAGGCGCGCGCGGCCGAAATCGGCTCCACGATCTCGCAGGAAGTGGGCATGCCGATCAAGATGTCGGCCCGCATGCAGGCCGGGCTGCCGATCGCGAATTTTGCGAGTTACGCGAAACTTCTCGGATCTTTTTCCTTTGAACAGAAGGTTGGAAACTCCCTCGTCGTCAGGGAACCGGTGGGAGTCGTCGGGGCGATCACGCCCTGGAACTATCCCCTCAACCAGATCGCGCTCAAGGTCGCGCCAGCGCTCGCCGCCGGCTGCACCGTGGTGCTCAAGCCCTCGGAGATCGCGCCCTTCAACGCCTTCATTCTTGCTGAAGTGATCGAGCAGGCCGGGCTGCCGAAGGGTGTGTTCAATCTCGTGACCGGATTCGGGCCGACGGCAGGCGAGGCACTGGTGAAGCACGCCAACGTGGACATGATTTCCTTCACCGGTTCGACGCGCGCGGGCAAGCGCATCTCCGAGATCGCGGCGCAGACGGTGAAGCGCGTGGCCCTGGAACTCGGCGGCAAGAGCGCCTCGGTCATCCTCGATGATGCCGACTTCGCCGCGGCGGTCAAGACCACCGTGAGCTATTGCTACCTCAACTCCGGCCAGACCTGCACCGCGCTTACCCGGATGCTGGTGCCCGCCTCGAGATACGACGAGGCAGCGAAGCTCGCGGTCGACGCGGCGAAGAACTTCACGCCCGGGGACCCACTCGCGGAAACCACGCGCCTCGGACCGCTCTCCTCGCAGATGCAGCTCGATCGCGTGCGTGATTACATCAAGAAGGGCATCGCGGAAGGCGCCGAGCTTCTCACCGGCGGCGCCGACAAGCCCGAGGGTCTCGCTGGCGGCTACTTCGTCAAGCCGACCATCTTCGGCAAGGTGAAGAACTCGATGACCATCGCGCAGGAGGAGATTTTCGGACCGGTGCTCTCGATCATCGCTTACAAGGATGAGGAGGAGGCGGTGCGCATCGCCAACGACACGCCCTACGGCCTCGCAGGCGCGGTCTGGTCTGCGGACGAGGCGCGCGCGCAGAAAGTCGCGCGCCGCATCCGCGCCGGACAAATCGACATCAACGGCGGCGCCTTCAACATGAACGCGCCCTTCGGCGGCTTCAAGCAGTCCGGCCACGGCCGGGAGGCCGGCGTCTACGGGCTCGAGGAGTTCCTTGAGTACAAATCGCTCCAACTGAAAGGTTGACCAGACCATGAGAATTTTTGTCGCCCTTGTTTTCCTGATCGTTTCCCCCTTCGCGCTCGCGCAAGCCTGCCCGGAAAGAAACCTCAACTACTGGCAGGCGTTCCCTTCGGGAGGCGAGTCCGACATTTCCGGCAGGCACCAGCAGATGGTGCTGAAAAAGCGCTGCCCGGCAATCGAAACCATCATCCAGTACAAGCCCGGCGCCGGCGGCAGCCTGATGTGGTCGCAGATGAACGGACTCGCCCCGGACGGGCTCAACATCGTCGGCATCAACCTGCCGCACATCGTGTTCCAGCCGATCGAAGGCCAGGTGCAGTACAAGACCGACGACGTCACGCCGGTATTCTGGTTCCACTACACGCCGGACGCCCTGGTGGTGCAGGAATCGAGCCCGCTCAAGACCTTTCAGGATTTCGTCAAGGCGGCGAAGGCCGACCCGGGAAAGATTTCGCTCGGCGGCTCGGGCCTCAACTCGGCGAACCACGCGGCGCACGAGCGCATGAACGCGGCCTTCGGCTTCAAGACCACCTACGTGCCGTTCAAGGGCACGGGCGACATGACCACCAACGTGATCGGCGGCCACGTCGGCGGCGCGATGTCCTACACCGCGTTCGCGATCAACAACAAGGGCAAGGTGCGCGCGCTGGCGGTGGCGATGGACAAGCGCCACCCGCTGCTGCCGGATGCGCCCACGTTCAGGGAACTGGGCATCGACTGGGTGGACGGCGCCTACCGCGGCATCGGCATGCCGAAAT
>CAZTSJ010000237.1:0-9579 GCA_964616875.1 uncultured Bordetella sp.
GGCGAGCGGCATCGGTGGTGTGTACCTGACGCAGATCCTGCCGTTTGTCGACAGGAAATCGCTGCCGCTTTATTACGCATACGAGAAAACGGTTTATCAGACCCTCAACTAGAGAGCCTTCGCAATGCCGCAAATCAGCCAGCGCGCCCAGTCCCTGGGCACCGAGAACGCCTTCGTCGTGCTTGCAGAGGTGAACGCGCTTGCGCGCTCCGGCAAGGACATCATCAGCTTCTGCATCGGGCAGCCGGATTTTCCGGCGCCCGTGCACGTGCAGGAGGCGGCGATCCGCGCCATCCGCGAGGGTAAACACGGCTACACGCCCTCCGCCGGCATCGATCCCTTGCGCGAGGCGGCAGCGAAGTACATGGCCGGCATGCGCGGCGGCCTGCCGATCCGGCCCGAGGACGTGGTGGTGGGCGCAGGCGCCAAGCCTTTCATCGCCTACGCCATCCTCTCCACCACCGACCATGGCGCGGGCGACGAAGTGATCTACCCGAATCCGGGCTTCCCGATCTACGAATCGCAGATCCTCGCCTGCGGCGCGAAGCCGGTGCCGGTGATGCTGAAGGAAGAGCGCGATTTCGCCTTCGATCCGGCCGAACTGGAAAAACTCATCACGCCGAAAACGAAACTTTTGATATTGAACTATCCGCACAATCCGACCGGGGGTTTACTCAATCGTTCTTCGCTGGAGCAGATTGCGAAAATCCTGCAAAAGCATCCCCAAGTCTGGGTTTATGCCGACGAAATCTATTCGCGCCTGTGCTTTTCGGGCGAGTTCTTCTCCATCGCACAGCTGCCCGGCATGTACGAGCGCACCATCATCTGCGACGGCGCCTCCAAGACCTGGGCCATGACCGGCTGGCGCATCGGCTTTGCTTCCAACCCCGCGCTCGCGCCCGCCTTCACGCGCTGGATCACCAACACCGAGTCCTGCGCTTCGCAAATCTCGCAATGGGCGGCGCTGGAGGCGATCACCGGGCCGCAGGATGCCGCGGAGATGATGAAGAAAAGTTTTCTCGAGCGCGGAAAATTAATCGTCCGGTTGCTCAATGATGTTCCCGGCGTCAAGTGCCGCACCCCGGGCGGCGCGTTCTACGCCTGGCCCAATGTCACCGAGGCCTGCCGCATGATCGGCGCGGCCGATTCCGAGGAGTTCCGCAAGCGCCTGCTGCACGAAGCCGGCGTGGCGGTGCTTGCCGACATCCATTTCGGCGCGCGCGTGCCCGGCGAGGGCCAGCACGTGCGCTTTTCCTACGCCGCCTCGAACGAGATGATCGAGAAGGGCGTGGCGCGCATGGCCGATTTCATCCGCAAGAACACCAAAAAAGCGGCATGACGGACCTGTGGCGGCCGAGCGTCACGGTCGCGGCGGTGATCGAGCGCGACGGGAAGTTCCTGTTCGTCGAGGAAATGCAGGACGGCCGGCGCGTGCTGAACCAGCCCGCCGGGCACCTCGATCCGGATGAAACGCTGATCGAGGCCTGCGCGCGCGAAGTGCTGGAGGAGACCGCACACCGCTTCACGCCCGGCGCATTGGTGGGAATCTACCGCTGGACCTACCAGCCCGCCGACGCCACCTTCCTGCGGTTCTGTTTTTCGGGTTTTGTCGGCGAAGTAGACAAATCCAGGGCGCTGGACAAGGAAATCGTCGCGCTCCACTGGCTTGCGCCCGCCGAGCTGAAGGCGAAATCCGCAATGCACCGCTCGCCGCTCGTCCAGCAGTGCATGGACGACTACCTCGCGGGCTGTAAATTCCCGCTTACGGTACTGTCCCGGCAGTTCAACTAGTTCGCTGCGCGCCCCGCCTAGCGACAGCGCGCAATATCCTCGTCGGACATCACCGGCTTGTAGACGCAAGGCGGCTTGCTCTGCTCAAGGATCGCCGCGGCGGGCTTCGCGGGAGCCGCTTCGCTGCGAGTGGGCGCGGACCTCGGTTGCGCCGCGGGCTCGGGCGAGGTCCGCCTCGCGACGGGCGCTGCCGGCTCGACCGGCCTTGGCGGCTCGGCAGCGGCAGGCTTCGCCGCCGCGTTCTGCGGCGCGGGGCCCGACGGCTGTTCGCCGCCCCAGCTTGAGAGATCCACCTTCCATGCACCGCCCTCCTTGAGCAGTGTCACGGTAGCGAGCACGGTCTCAGTCTTGCCCTTGTCGGTCTGCTCCGCGCTCAAATACAAGGTCGCCTTGTTACCGTCAGCGCTCGCCTCCGAACTCTTTACCTGATAGGTCTTCGGCGTCATCGAAGCCATGAGGCCGAGCATCACTTTCCGCTCCACCGCCGGCATGGTGGTGAACTCGTCGCCCTTGGCCTTCGTCCCCCACTTGCGCATCCCGTCGATGTCGGAGTCAATCATCGCCTGGTGGAAATGGCGGTAAACCGCTGCCGGGTCATCCACGGCGGCCGCTGCCTGCTTGGCCGCTGGTGCCTGCGGGAGCGGCGCTGCCTTTTTCTCCATCTGCGGTATCGGCTTTGTCTGCTTCAATTCGGTACCGCCCGGCATGCCGCCCATCATCCCCATCACCAGGCCGGCAAACATGGCGCCGAACATCAACGGGATCACGATCGCGGGAACGATCACGCCGGCCAGCGCAACCAGGATCGCCAGCATGATGCGCGGCTCTCCTTCGCGCACTACGACCGTGGACGCGAGCATGTCGTGCAGGCCCTGCTTGCGCCCGGTGAACGCCGCCATCAGGAAGCCGATGAAGAGCAATGCCGAGGATACGAACTTCGCCAGCTCACGGCCGAGCGAGCGCAGGAGAGAGACGCCTTCGCCGGATCCAGCGTGCTGGATCTTCAGGCCACAAAGCTGCTTGCCGAAGGTTGCCTGACGGTCCGACGCGGACAACCACACGAAATAGGCGAGCGGGCCGAAAGCGGCGAGCAGGCCGAACACCGCCACGCCCGCGCCCCCCATGAAGTGGAAGGGAATCGCCAGAAGGAGCACGGCAAGAACGATGATCGAAATGTCCGCGAAATATGCCAGCGTACGGATCCAGAACCCGCCGTAGGTTGCCTCAGCCATTGTGCTCTCCCTTCGTGTTCTTATTGTGTTGGGCCGTGCTCCCGAGAAGGATACGCGTGGCTGACTCAAGATGCCAAGTGAATCCGTGTCATAGAATCTCGCCCATGGGTGAGCGCATCGTCGTCGGCATGTCGGGCGGGGTGGACTCCGCGGTGGCCGCGCTTCTGCTAAAGCGCGCGGGCTACGACGTGGTCGGCCTCTTTATGAAGAACTGGGAGGACGACGACACCGACGAGTACTGCTCGACGCGCCAGGACCTGCTCGATGCGGCGGCGGTGGCGGACGTGATCGGCGTCGAGCTGGAGGCGGTGAATTTCTCCGCCGAGTACAAGGACCGGGTGTTCGCCGAGTTCCTGCGCGAGTACCAGGCCGGCCGCACGCCCAACCCGGACGTGCTGTGCAATGCCGAGATCAAGTTCAAGGCCTTCCTCAACCACGCCATCGACCTTGGCGCGACGCGCATCGCCACCGGGCACTATGCGAAGGTCCTGGAGAAGAACGGCCTGTACGAGTTGCACCGCGGAGCCGATCCGGCCAAGGACCAGAGCTATTTCCTGCACCGGCTCAGCCAGGCGCAGCTTTCGCGGGTGATGTTCCCGATCGGGAACATCGAGAAGACCGAGGTGCGCCGCATCGCCGCCGAAGCGCACCTGCCGAACCACGCCAAGAAGGATTCGACCGGCATCTGCTTCATCGGCGAGCGGCCGTTTCGCGAATTCCTCAACCGTTACCTGCCGCGCGAACCAGGGCCCATCAAGGATGCTTCCGGAAAAACGGTAGGACGCCATATCGGGCTCGCTTTCTATACGATCGGCCAGAGAAAGGGGATAGGTTTGGGCGGCGCGGGCGAAGCCTGGTACGTGGCCGACAAGGACATGGCGGCCAATACCCTCATCGTGGTGCAGGGTCACAACCATCCGTTGCTCATGAAGAGCTCGCTCAGGGCGCAGGACGCGAGCTGGATCGCGGGTCCGCCCGCGCCGGGTACGACGCATTCGGCAAGGACGCGCTACCGCCAGGCCGACTCGGCCTGCATCGTGACGCGCTCGGCGGATGAGGAAATCGCGGTGGAATTCGCCCAGCCGCAGTGGGCGGTGACGCCGGGCCAGTCGGTGGTGCTCTACGAGGGCGCCGCCTGCCTTGGCGGCGCGGTGATCAGCTAAGCCGCCGGCGGGGCGGTTTCCGGCTATTTGGGCGCCGTATCGGCGAACGCGGGGCGTTCCATCAGCTTGTCGTAATGGCGCGCGAGGTTGTCGTATTCGCCGCGCCACTCGACGCCGCCGGGTTTGCGGAATGCGACCCAGCCCAGGCAGCAGCCGAGCGCGATGTCGGCCAGCGTGTAGCGATCGCCGTGGCACCAGGCCTTGTCGCCCAGCTCGGCGGCGAGCATCGCCAGGCCGCGCCGCAGTTTGCCGATCTGCTTCTCCGACCAGTCCTTGCTCTGCTCCTTCTTCGGCCGCAGCGACTCGTAGCGGATCAGCAGGCCCGCGTCCAGGGACCCATCGGCGAGCGCCTCCCAGCGCCGCACCGCGACGCGCTCGCGGTTGTCGTCCGGGATCAGGCGCGAGATCGGCGACACGCTGTCGAGAAACTCGACGATGACGCGCGAATCGAACAGCGCGGTGCCGTCGTCCAGCATCAGCGTGGGCACCTTGCCGAGCGGATTGAGGGCGTTGACCGGATTTTCGGGCGGCAGGACGTCCACCACCTCGAAATCGCAATCGATCTTCTTTTCCGCAAGCACGATGCGCACTTTGCGGGTGTAGGGGCTGGGAACGGCGCCGAGGAGCTTCATAACGGGCGCGAATTATATAATACGAACCATGGCCTCAACGCTGTCCGCACTTAGCGCCCTGTCGCCGCTGGATGGCCGCTATGCCGGATCGATGGATCCGCTGCGGCCGTTCTTCAGCGAGTGCGCGCTGATCCGCTACCGCGTGCGCGTCGAGCTGGCCTGGCTCGCGGCGCTGGCCGCCGAACCGGCGATCGCCGAGCTCAAGCCCTTCTCGCGGGCGACCCTGCAATCGCTCGACGGCCTGGTTGTCAATTTCAGTGAAAACGATGCGAAACAGATCAAGTCGATCGAAGCCAGGACCAATCACGACGTCAAGGCGATCGAGTACTGGCTGAAGGCGAAGCTGGGCAGGAACCGCGAGGTGCAGGGGGCGCTGGAATTCATCCACTTTGCCGCCACCTCCGAGGACATCAACAACCTCGCCTACGCGCTGATGCTCGCCGAGTCGCGCGAGCGCGTGATGCTGCCCAAGCTGGACGAGCTGATCGCGGTGCTGCGCGCCGGCGCGCACCGCCACGCCGCGCTCGCGATGCTCTCGCGCACCCACGGCCAGCCGGCTTCGCCGACCACGCTTGGCAAGGAACTCGCCAATTTCGTCCACCGCTTACGGCGCGCCCGCACGCGCATCACGGTGGTGCCGCTGCTGGGCAAGATGAACGGCGCGGTCGGCAACTATCACGCGCATACCATCACCTACCCGAATTTCGACTGGGAACGTTTCTGCGGCCGCTTCGTCCGGGGACTCGGGCTGGAATTCAATCCCTATACGACCCAGATCGAGCCGCACGATTCGTACACGGAGCTGTTCGACGCCTACGCGGCGGCCAACGCCGTGCTGCTGGATCTGGACCGCGACCACTGGGGCTACATTTCGCTCGGCTATTTCCGCCAGCGCGCGATAAAGGGCGAGGTGGGTTCCTCCACCATGCCGCACAAGGTCAATCCGATCGACTTCGAGAATTCCGAGGGCAACCTCGGCGTCGCCAACGCGCTGCTGCGCCACCTCTCGGACAAGCTGCCGGTGTCGCGCTGGCAGCGTGACCTGTCGGATTCCACGGCGCTGCGCAATGCGGGCTGCGCGCTCGGGCACTCGTTGCTGGGTTACGCCTCCTGCCTGCGCGGCCTCGCCAAGCTCGAGGCCGATCCGCGCCGCATCGCCGAGGACCTGGAGGCGAATTGGGAGGTGCTCAGCGAGGCGGTGCAGCAGGTGATGCGCCGCCACGGCGTCGCCGGCGCCTATGAAAAGCTCAAGGCGCTCGCGCGCGGCAGGAAACTCGGCGCGAAAGAGCTCGCCGCGGTGATCCGCGGCCTGCCGATTCCCGCGGCAGCGAAACAGCGGCTGCTCGCGCTCAAGCCTTCGTCCTACACCGGTCTGGCCGCGCGGCTCGCCAAGCGCATCTGAGTCGCGGATGATCTACGCCGCGACGATTTTTCTGTCATCGTTTCTGCTGTTCCTGGTGCAGCCGCTGATCGCGCGGCAGATCCTGCCCTGGTTCGGCGGCACCGCGGCCGTGTGGACCACCTGCATGCTGTTCTTCCAGACGCTTTTGCTCGCGGGCTATGCCTACGCGCACGCGACGAACGCGAAACTCCAGCCGCGCCCGCAGGCGGTGCTGCATACCGTGCTGCTCGCAATCGCGCTCGCGCTGCTGCCGATCGCGCCCAACGCCATGTGGGCGCCGACGGGGAGCGAGGAGCCGATTTCCCGCATCCTGCTGGTGCTGACAGCGACGGTCGGATTGCCTTACCTGCTGCTCGCCTCGACAAGCCCGCTGCTGCAGGCCTGGTTCGCGCGCGCGCGGCCCGGCGTCGATCCCTATCGCCTGTTCGCGGTGTCGAACCTCGCCTCGCTCTTGGCGCTGATCGCCTATCCGCTCGTGGTCGAACCGTTCCTCGGCGGCCGCGAGCAGGTGGTCTGGTGGTCGGTGCTGTTTTCGATATTTGCTGTTTTGTGCATGGGATTGTCCTGGCAGGTTTCAGTAAAAGTTCAAAGAGAAAAAGTCCAGGAACAGGAAAATAGTTCCCCACCCGGCCGCGGGGACTACCTGCTCTGGCTGTCGCTCTCGGCTACGGGCTCGGTAATGCTGCTCGCGGTGACCAACCACGTGACGCAGAACGTGGCGGCGATCCCGCTGCTGTGGCTCGCGCCGCTCACGCTTTACCTCCTCACCTTCATCCTCGCGTTCGAGGGCGGGATCCTGGGCTTCAACCTGTACCGGGTGCAGATATTCTGGTCGGTGGTCCTCGTCTGGCTGGCCGGCATGGCCTGGCTGCTGGTGGACAACAGGTACCAGTTCGATCTCGCGATGCAGGCCGGGATGTTTCTGTCCGGCCTGTTCGTCGGCTGCATGTTCTGCCACGGCGAGCTGTATCGCGCGCGGCCGGCGGCGCAGCACCTGACCGCCTTCTACCTGACGATCTCGGCCGGAGGCGCGATCGGCGGCCTGCTGGTCGCGGTCGTGGCGCCGCTCGCTTTCGATGCCTACTACGAGCTCGGGATCTCGCTGATCGTGCTGGCGACACTCGCGGCGGTGCGCTTTGCGCCGCTGAATCCTGTTGCGCGCTGGGCGAGCTTGGGCGTGGTGCTCGCGGTGGTCGCCTGCGCCACCTACGACGGCTTGCGTTTCCAGAAGGACGTGCGCGTCTCGGCGCGCAATTTCTACGGCGTGATCCGGGTCAAGGAATACGGCGCGCCCGGCGACAGCTACCACCTGCGCCGGCTGGTGCACGGCGTGATCATGCACGGCGAGCAGGACATGAGCGAGGCGGGGCGGCGCAAGCCCTCCACCTACTACCTGCCGAGCTCGGGCGTTGGCGCCTCGGTGGCGGCGAAGCAGGCGCAAGGCCCGATCCGCGTCGGCGTGATCGGGTTGGGGACCGGGACCCTTGCCGCCTACGGGCGCATGGGCGACAGCTACCGCTTCTACGAAATCAATTCCGAGGTGATCAAGATCGCGCGCTCGGAGTTCACCTTCCTCGGCGACAGCGCGGCGAGCATCGAGGTGGCGCTGGGCGATGCGCGCCTGAATCTGGAGCGCGAACAACCGCAGGGCTTCGACCTGCTCGCGGTGGACGCCTTCTCCAGCGACGCGATTCCCGTGCACCTGATCACCGCGGAGGCGCTGGGCGTGTACCTGCGGCACATGAAGCCGGGCGGCATCATCGCGTTCCACGTTTCTAACCGCTTCCTCAACCTGGTGCCGGTGGTTGCGCGGCTGGCGAAGGTGCACGGCGCGCACTCGGTGCTCGTGTCGGACAAGGGCAAGGATGGCGAGGACGACCACACCACCACCGACTGGGTCCTGGTGTCGCGCGACCGCAGCGCGCTGGAAGCGCCGGAAATCGGGGCGGTATCTCCCGAGGCGCCCGATCAGCAGGTCGGCTGGCGCACCTGGACCGACGACTACTCCAACCTCGTCCAGATCCTCAGATAAGGCTAGACGACTGCGCCCTCGTTCTTGTCTTCCAGGGGGTTCTTCGTCGGGGCGCGGATAAACTGGGTGCGATCGACGCCGAGCCACATCACGAGCGGGCTCGCCACCAGCACCGAGGAGTAGATGCCGAAGCAGATGCCGATGGTGAGCGCGAGCGCGAAGTAGTGCAGCGCCGGCCCGCCGAAGATCAGCATGGTGGTGACCATCATCTGGGTGCAGCCGTGGGTGATGATGGTGCGCGAGATGACGCCGGTGATCGCGCTGTCGATCACTTCGGGGACTGAAGCCTTGCGCATCTTGCGGAAGTTTTCCCTCACCCGGTCGAACACCACCACCGATTCGTTCACCGAGTAGCCGAGCACCGCGAGCACCGCGGCGAGCACCGGCAGGGAGAATTCCCACTGGAAGAGGGCGAAGAATCCCAGGATGATGATCACGTCGTGCAGGTTGGCGATGATCGCCGCGAGGCCGAAGCGCCACTCGAAGCGGATCCAGAGGTAGAACACGATCCCCACGGCGGTCACGAGCAGCGCGAGCGCGCCGTATTCGGCCAGTTCCTCGCCCACCTGCGGCCCGACGAACTCGACGCGGCGCACCTCGGCGCTGGCGTCCTCGGCCTTGAGCAGCGCGGTGACCTTCTGCGACACATCGGCGGTCGACTGGCCTTTCACGACCGGCAGGCGGATCAGCACGTCGCGCGAGGAACCGAAGTTCTGCACTTCGCCCTTGAGGCCCGCCTTTTCCAGCGTCTCGCGGATCGTCTCGACTTTGGCGCCTTCCTTGTAGCTCACTTCGACCAGCGTGCCGCCGGTGAATTCGACCGAGAAGTGCAGGCCCTTGTAGGCGAGGAAGAAGACCGCGGCGGCGAAGGTCAGCAGCGAAATGATGTTGAAGACGAGCGCATGCCGCATGAAGGGAATGACGCGGCGGATTTTGAAGAATTCCATGCCCTCAGTTTCCTCTCACGTCACTTCCACGCCGTGTCGCCGATCGCGAGCTTCGCGATCTTGCGCCGGTGGCCGTAGGTGAGGTTGACGATCGCGCGCGACACCACGACCGAGGAGAAAATCGAGGTCAGGATCCCAAGGCAGTGCACCACCGCGAAGCCGCGCACCGGCCCGGAGCCGAAAATGAGCAGCGACAGCCCCGCGATCAGGGTGGTGACGTTGGAGTCGAGAATCGTGCCCCAGGCGCGCTCGTAGCCGGCTGCGATCGCCGCCTGCGGCGACTGGACGCCGCGCACCTCCTCGCGGATGCGCTCGTTGATCAGCACGTTGGCGTCGATCGCCATGCCGAGCGTCAGCGCGATCGCCGCGATGCCGGGCAG
>CAZTSJ010000238.1:0-2006 GCA_964616875.1 uncultured Bordetella sp.
CACCAACAAAGGGAGAAGAAAATCATGACGAAACTGCCTGTCGTTCTTTTATTGTGCGGCGTCCTGTTGATCGGCGACCAGGCGTACGCACAGCAGCCCCCGGCACCCCCGCTCCCTCCCTCGTTTTCGTATGGCGCACCGATCACGCTCGAACAGGCGAGGAAGGTCGCTGTGGCGGCGGAGGCAGCGGCAAGGAAGAGAAACATGAATATGGTCATCGCCATCGTCGAGCCGACCGGCGATCTCGTTTATTTCCTGAAGATGGACGGCGCTCAATATGCCTCCATCAAGAATGCGCAGAGCAAAGCGATGTCGGCCGCGCTATATGGTCGTTCCAGCAAGATCTTCCGGGAGCGGGTCGCGAAAGGCGATCTGTCCCCAATGGCACTGGTGGGCGCAGTGGCGTCCGATGGCGGCGTCCCGATCGTCGTGAACGGCAAGACCATCGGCGCGATCGGCTCATCCGGCGGCGCGGACGACGACATATCCCAAGCCGGCGCGGACGCTCTGAAATGAGGCTTTGCAGTAAAAGTCAGCCGAGGGCGATCACGCGCTCTTTGGCGAGCGCGTCGATCGCCGCGCCGCTGTAACCCATCCCCGCCAGCAGTTCGCGCGCGCCTTCGCCGATGGCGGGCGGTTCGCTGCGCTTGGGCAGGCGCTTGCCGTCGAGCGCAAGCGGCAGCGTCGGCGCGTGGAAGCTCTTGCCGCCGGGCGCCTGTGTCTCCAGCAGGCCGCCGGAGGCCTGCAGGTGGGGATCGTCGAGCAGGTCCCAGGGTTTCGAGATCGGCGCGAACGGCAGCCCGATCGCCTCGAGTTTTGCCGCCAGCTCCGCCTTCGTGTATTTCTTCAGGACCTCGGCGAGCCGGGGCAGCAGCCATGCCCGCTCCTTCACGCGCTCGCCGTTCGTGCGCAAGCGCTTGTCGGTGGCGAGATCCGTGAGCCCGAATTCACGGCAGAAAATCTCCCACTGCGTATCCGTGACGACGCCGACAAACAGGCGCGCGTCGTCCGATCCCGTGGCTGCCGTCTCGAAGATGTCATAGATGCCCCAGGCGGGGCGCTTCACCGACATCGGCGGCGGGGCTTCGCCCGTGAGCTCGAACTGGGCGATGTGCTGCGCGACGAGGTATGCCGTGCTCTCGAACAGCGCGCTGGTCACGAGCCGGCCGCGCCCGGTCTTTTCGCGCTCGCGCAGCGCAGCGACCACGCCGAGGGCGCCGAAGGTGCCGCCCACGATGTCGACGACGGAGGAGCCTGCGCGCAGCGGGCGGTCGGGCAAGCCTGTCATGTACGCCAGTCCCCCCATCATCTGCACGACTTCGTCGAGGGCGGCGCGGTGCTGGTACGGGCCGTCGAGGAAGCCCTTCAGGGAGCAGTACACGAGCTTCGGATGCTTCGCCGAAAGGTCCTTGTAACCCAGGCCAATCTTGTCCAATGCTCCCGGCCTGAAATTTTCTGTCACTACATCTGCACTTGAAATCAATTTCAGAACAAGATCAAGACCTTCCTTCTTCTTCAGATCGACGGCCAGACTTGTCTTGTTGCGATTGAAGACGGGAAAGAAACCCGCGCCCGCTCCCTGCAGCCGCCGCGTGTTGTCGCCCTCGAGCGGTTCGACCTTGATCACGTCGGCGCCCAGATCTGCGAGCGCGAGGCCGCAACTCGGGCCCATCACCATGTGCGCGAATTCAACAACACGCACGCCCTGGAGGGGAAGGCGCAGGGGCCCCTCCCCCTGCTCAGGCGGCAGCACGAAATCCTTTGGGAACGCCGGCAAGCGCCATGTGCCCATACACCGGCTCGCCGGGTATCGCCGCGACCATCAGCTTGCGCGCTTCCATGAGCTTGTCCAGGTCGATGCCGGTCGGCAGGCCCATGCTCTCGAACATGAAGACGAGGTCCTCGGTGATCACGTTGCCACTCGCGCCGGGCGCGAATGGGCAGCCGCCCAGGCCGCCCATCGAGCTGTCGAAGTGGCGCACGCCTTCCTCGTAGGCGGCGAGCGC
>CAZTSJ010000239.1:0-3637 GCA_964616875.1 uncultured Bordetella sp.
AACCAGATCCGACTTCGAGAGCAGAATCCTGTCCGCAAAACCGACCTGTTCCTGCGCCTCGCGGAATTCGTCCAGCTGCTTTGGCGCGTGCTTCGCGTCCACCACCGTGAGAATCGAATCGAGCAGGTAATAGCCGCCCACGTCCTCGTCGGTGAAGAAGGTCTGCGCCACCGGCCCTGGGTCGGCCATGCCGGTGGTCTCGATGATGACGCGGTCGAACTTGAGGCTGCCGCTCACGCGCCGGTCCTTCAGGTTGCCCAGGATCTTGATCAGGTCGCCACGCACCGTGCAGCAGATGCAGCCGTTGTTCATCTCGATGATCTGCTCGTCGGACCTCTCGATGATCTCGCTGTCGATGCCGACCTCGCCGAACTCGTTCTCGATCACGGCGATCTTGTGGCCGTGATCTTCCTTCAGGATGCGGTTCAGCAGCGTGGTCTTGCCGCTGCCGAGAAACCCGGTGAGGATGGTCACCGGCACCATCTGGTCCTGTTGCATCTGCGTGCCCCTGCCTAGTCGCGGCATGGTAAGAGGGGCGCCATTCTACCGCCTTGCGCGGCGCGGCGGCTCAGGCGCCAAATCTTTCGGCCAGCGCGGCAAGCGTCATGTTTTCGGCGATCTCGTTGTGCGGGATCAGCGCGTAGCGCCACGGCTTGCCGCCGTGTTTCGCGGAGTTGTCCGATGCAAGTCCACACCACTTGACTGCGGCTTCCTTCTTCGCCAGCACAATCGGATCTTCCATCTCGTTGCTGGCTTTGGGTTCCAGCATGTAGGTGGTGCCGTCCGCTTCGGCGACGAAATCCGGCTGATATTCCAGATGCTCCGCGCCCTGCCGGTAATAGATCGGAAACTGGCCCTTGGCCGGCTTAAACCAGCGGGTTGCGTCCCGTTCCAGGATCACCGCGAGCTTGCGCTCGGCATCCGAATCGAATTTCTGCACCGGGTACAGGCAGCGCTTGAATCCACCGAAGAGATACTTCGCCATGTTGCTCTTGTCAGTGGGCGATACCCGATAGTCGGCCGGTGGCTCATTTACTGAATGAGAGTAGGCGCTGGGCTTCAACTCGGTAAAGCCTTTGCTCACTATTACATCGTAGCCAAAGGCATCTTCCCAGTAGTGCTCCTGCATCTGCGCGTGGACGAACCGGGCGATGTCCCGCTGGTAGCACCTCAGGACCTTTGCGGCTTCTTCCTCCGACAGGTATGACCGGAAATGCTTGACCGTCTGGGTGGCCAGGTCAAAGAGCAGATCGGCGTGCTCGTCGTAGGAAATGTCGTTGAAGTCCACCAGACCGCTCACCACGTAGTCCTCAACGCGCCTCTCGCCGCTGCCATCGCGCGCCAAGGCCACGGTCTCCGTGCCCCCGGTCCGCAGGTACTGCACCCAGAGCTCCTCCGAAACGGCCGGGTATTTCAGCGTATCGAGCTTGAGCTTGAACGGCTTGAAGCCCGACTTCACCTCGCCTTTAGGGACGACGAGGATGCGCGGGATGTCGATCGTCTGCTGGGTGACCAGCTCGACCGTCTTGGCGACAACAGCCGCGATGTCCGGCTTCTCGGTGACCCCTTCCAGTTCCATTTGCGCCGGCTGACGCTGCTCTTCCACGGCCTTGACGATGGCCGCCTGAACAGAAGCTTTCTTGAGGTGCTCCACGGTCGGCACGGTCTGTGGCTGGTTCTCCAGCTTGCGGATTACCTCCCAGGCGATCTGCGCGACCTTCTGCTCCTCGGGCTTGGCGAAAGCCGGGATTTGATCTTTCCCGGCTACCGTCGTGCTGCTGGTCGCCTGCTCCGGCCGCAGACCGAGTTTGGTCGCGAGCGTCGACTGCGATACCACCGTCGCCGTCCTTTGCGCCAGCTCCGATGGATCGATCACCACCGATTTCAGCCGAATAGGCGAATCCGGCTTGTTGGCTTCCTCGACAATCTCCTGGAACTTGTCGTGAGCGACGATGTTGAGCCGGTCCACCGCCGTCACGCCGGTGCGCTTGCCGTAGGGCAGCCGCAGGCCGCGGCCGATCGACTGTTCGATCAGGGTGCGCGCGTTCGCGGCGCGCAGCGGGACGATGGTGTACAGGTTGGTCACGTCCCAGCCTTCCTTCAGCATGTTGACGTGGATCACGATTTCGGTGGGCTCATCGGTGTGCTCCACCTTGAGCAGGCGCTCGATCATCTCCTCTTCCTCGGCGCCGCTCTTGCTCGAATCCACCTGGATGACCTTGTCCTTGTAGCGGCCCTCGAAGAAGGCGCCGGACTGGATCAGCTTGAGCAACTGGCTGGCGTGGGTTGTGTCGCGCGCGATCACGAGCAGGAACGGCTTCACGATCGGCTGGTCATTCTCGCGTGCGTAGGTTTCCAACTCGACCTTCACGCTCTCGTGCAGCCGCACGCCGTCTTCCAGCTTCAAGCGCTCGATTTCCTCCGGCGACATGCCTTTCGGGTTGAAGTTCTTGCGGGTCACCACCGCCGGCTCCTTCACGAAGCCGTCCTCCATCGCGCGTCCCAGGGGGTAGTCGAGAATCACATTCTTGAACGGAACGGGGCCCCTGGTCGATTCCACGAACGGCGTCGCCGTCAGCTCCAGTCCCAGGATCGGTTTCAACTCATTGATCGCCCGTACCCCCGCGCTCGCGCGGTAGCGGTGCGACTCATCCATGATGAGGACCAGGTCCGGCAGCCCGGCCAGGTAATCGAAATAGCTCTGGCCGATGTACTCCGACAGCCGCTTGATGCGGGGCGACTTGCCACCGCGCACCTCGGAGTTGATCTTTGAAATGTTGAAGATGTTGATGCGCACGCCGCCGAATAGCGTTCCGCTGGCGGTCTGCTCATAGCTATCCCCCGTGATGACCTCCGGGGAATTAGTGGCAAACTCCGCGATGCCCTTGAACACGTACTTGGGCGTGTTCGGGGTGAAGTCCGTGATCAGTTTGTTGTAGATCGTGAGATTCGGCGCCAGCACGAAGAAATTATTGAAGCCGTGCGCGAGGTGCAGGTAACTGATGAACGCCCCCATCAGCCGCGTTTTCCCGACGCCCGTGGCGAGCGCGAAGCACAGCGACGGAAACTCCCGCTCGAAGTCCGTCACCGACGGAAACTCGCTGCGGATCGCCTCCAGCGCCGCCGCCACGTCCGCCCCCTTCTTCGGCGGCGCGATCTCCGTCACCCGGTCGAGCAGTTCCAGCGACCGGCGCTGCGGCGGCCGCAGCGAAAGCCGCCCGGCGATCGCGTTCACATGCCGGTTCACGCCTCCTCCTCGCCGAACAGCCCCTGCTGGCCCTGCTTGGGCGGCGCCTTGGGAAGGTTCTCCACCTGCAGGCTGTAATCGTCATGCCCCCACTCGCAGCGCGACAACACCTGCTTCGGAATCTTCTTCACCGTGAGATTCGGGTAGTCGCCCTTCCCGCGGAACGCCGTGCACAGCACCAGCAGCGAGCGCTCCGTCCCGACCTCATCGCTCAACTGCTGCAACTGCTCGTGACTCAGATTGGCGGTCGTGACGTAAATAAAGTCCCGCTCCGTCGAATGCCCGTGCTGCCAGTACACCGAATCGCTCGGCGCGTACGTGAATCCCTCCAGCTTGCACAACGCCTCCGTGAGCATCGCGGCGTTGTATTCCTTGTTGATTACCCAGTTG
>CAZTSJ010000240.1:0-6348 GCA_964616875.1 uncultured Bordetella sp.
GGCAGCTCCTGCTTGAACATCAGCGTGCAGGAGGGCACCGGGGTCAGGATCGCATAACCCTCCCGGGCGAGCCGCGCCAGGACTGGAATATTTTTTGTTTTCAACGCTTCAACGGAATCAAAATCGCCGAGTTCCAGCTTCGGCATGCCGCAGCAGGCTTCCTGCTCGGCGAGCACGTAGGGAATCTCGTTGTGCTCCAGGATCGCCAGCAGGTCGTGCGCGATACCGGGCTCGTTGTAGTTGGCGTAGCAGGTGGCGAAGAGCGCCACTTTTCCGGGGGTGTCTTTTCCGTTTTTAATCGGAAATGCTTTTGATTCCCTGGCATCCCAGCGAAATCTCCGGCTGGCATAGGGAGGGAGTTCGCGTTCCGCATGTACGCCTAATGCAGACTGCAAAATATTTCGAGAAAAAGAATTCCTGTTGACGGCGTTGACGGTCTGCGCAACGACGGGAATTGCCGCGAGCTTGCCCATGGCGTCGGTGGAGGAGAGCAGCCGGTCGCGGAAGCTCACACCCTGGCGGAACTTGACCGCCTTCGCGCGCAGCATCAGGTGCGGGAAATCCACGTTCCATTCGTGCGGCGGAACGTAGGGGCACTTGGTCATGTAGCACAGGTCGCAGAGGTAGCACTGGTCCACGACCTTCGAGAAATCCGCCTTCGCCACGCCGTCGACCTCGAGCGTCGACGAGGCGTCCACCAGGTCGAACAGCGTGGGGAAGGCGGTGCACAGGTTTACGCAGCGCCGGCAGCCGTGGCAGATGCCGAAGACCCGTTCGAGTTCCTCGAATGCCTTGGCTTCGTCGTAGAACGCCTCGCTCTTCCAGTCGAGCGGGTGGCGGATGGGTGCTTCGAGATTGCCTTCGCGCATCGGGCGAGATTAGGGGCCCGGCCCGCATCGGGCAAATCGTTTCGGGCGATTGACCGTATAGCGCCGGGCTATCGGGGAGCGCGCCGCTTCAGTGATCCTCGGTGCGCGGGATCGATTCCTCGGCCGGCTCGCCGGTGTCGGGGTCGATCCAGCTCGAAATGCCAATTTCATCCTCGGCCTCTTCCAGCGTTTCGCCCGGCTCGAATTCGGAGTCGCCCGTCGCCTGCATGGCCGCGACGGCTTCCTGCAGCGTGGGGAAGGGGCCGTTTTCCTCGCCGCCGGCTTCGGTGTGCCAGTAGTAGCCGTCGGGACGCTCGAGGACGCGCGAGCGTTCTTCTTTTACTTTGCCGGCTGGAATTCTGCGACGCCCCATGGCAAATAAAGTGTAGACCTAGTTCAGCGCGCGTGCCACTGTCACATGAGCACCGTCGCGCCGCCACCACATGATCTGAGAAATTACTTTAGGTGTCGGCCGAGAAAGTCCATCGTCCGGCGCCAGGCAAGCTCGGCCGCCGCAGGGTCGTACTTGATCATCGGCAGGTTCTTCGAGTCCGCGGTCTCGTTGGCGAAGGCGTGCTTGGCCTGGTAGCGGTGGAATTCGAACTTCACCTTGGCCGCGCTGAGCTTTTTCTCCAGCTCATCCACCTTGGCGATCGGAAACGGCACGTCGTCGGTCGCCCAGTGCGCGAGCAGCGGCGCCTTGATCTTCGCCGCATCGACGTACTCCAGCGGCGGATAGCCGTACCACACCACGCCGGCATCGGCCTCGGGAACGTTCACGGCCGAGAGCAGCGTGAGCGCCCCTCCCATGCAAAAGCCGGTCACGCCGACCTTGCCGCTGCCCGAGCCCTTGAGATGCTGCACCGCGCCGCGCACGTCCTGGCCGGCGGCATCGGCGAAATTGAGATTGGTCATCAGGTGCTCGGCTTCGTTGGCCGCGAGCGCGACCTTGCCGCGGTAGAGATCCGGCACCAGCGCCCGGTAGCCGGCGGCCGCCATCCTGTCAGCGACGCCCTTGATCTGGTCGTTGAGGCCCCACCACTCCTGTATCACCACCATGCCGGGGGCGCCCGAGGCATTGGCGGGCTCGGCGAGATAGCCGTTGACGCTCTGGCCGTCGGGCCGCTTGTAGCTGATCATTTTTCCCATCGCTGCCTCCTTCGCTAAGATGTAATTTACACCCAGGGGGAACGCAAATGGCCTACCGCTTTGAGCCCGCAGTCGAATCGATGCCGCGCGGCAAACTTGCCGCGCTGCAGCTGAAGCGCCTGCGCCAGACGGTGAAGAACGCCTACGAAAACGTGCCGCTGCACCGCAGGCGCATGCGCAAGATCGGCATCGAGCCCGGCGACGTCAGGTCCCTCGAGGACCTCGCGCGGTTGCCCTTCACGGTTAAGGCCGATCTGCGCGATCACTACCCGTTCGGCATGTTCGCGCGCCCGCGTGACGAGGTTGCGCGCCTGCACGCCTCCAGCGGCACCACCGGCAAGCCGACGGTGGTGGGCTACACGCTCAAGGACATTGCCACCTGGGCTGGCCTGATGGCGCGCTCGATGGCTTGCGCCGGCGCGCGGCCGGGCGACGTGGTGCACAACGCCTACGGCTACGGCCTCTTCACCGGCGGCCTGGGCGCGCACTATGGCGCCGAACGGCTCGGCGCCACCGTGGTGCCGATGTCGGGCGGTTCGACCGAGCGCCAGATCGTGCTGATCAGGGATTTCGGCGCGCGCGTGCTCTGCGCCACGCCTTCGTACGCGCTCGCGATCGCCGAGGTGGCCGAGAAGGCGGGCGTGGACCTGCGCCGCTCGAAGCTGAAGATCGGCATCTTCGGCGCCGAGCCCTGGAGCGAGGCGCTGCGCACTGAAATCCAGGCCCGCCTCGGCCTCAAGGCGATCGATCTCTACGGCCTGTCCGAGATCATGGGGCCCGGCGTGGCCTGCGAGTGCGAGGAAGCGCAGGCGGGGCTGCACGGTTGGGAGGACCACTTCATCTTCGAAGTCATCGACCCCGATACCGGCAAGCCGGTCGCTGAAGGTGCGCAGGGCGAGCTGGTCATCACCACGCTCACGAAGGAAGCGCTGCCGATGCTGCGCTACCGCACGCGGGACATCACGCGCCTCAGCACCGAGCGCTGCGGCTGCGGCCGCAGCCACCTGCGCATCAAGCGCATCACCGGGCGCAACGACGACATGCTGATCATCCGCGGCGTGAACGTCTATCCCTCGCAGGTCGAGGCGGTGCTGGTGGGCGTGCCCGATGTCGCGCCGCATTACCAGCTGGTGGTCGAACGCAAGGGCGCGATGGACCATCTCACGGTGGAAGTCGAGATCGCGCCTGCGAGCGCCGCCGCGCACCCGCTCGTCGCGCAGGCGGTCAAGCACCACATCAAGTCAATGATCGGCGTTACCGCCGAGGTGGTCGTGAAACAACCCGGCGAAATCCCGCGCTCGCAAGGCAAGGCGGTGCGGGTGCGCGATCTGCGGCCCAAACAGCCGTAGCGGGTTTACAACTCCCTGGTCATGAAGACGCTATAAGGATCGTCGACGTAGTCGGCGAACGGACCACAGAGCCGGAATCCGTAACGCTCGTAGAGGCTGCGGGCGGGCGCAAAAGCCTCCATCGAGCCCGTCTCCAGGCTCAGGCGCCGGTAGGAGCGCCGTTTCGCTTCTTCCAGTATGTGGTCCATGAGCCTGGCCGCGACGCCCTTGCGCAGGTGCAGGCTGGCAGTACGCATGGATTTGATCTCGCCGTGGCGGGCATCGAGCTGCTTGAGAGCGCCGCAGCCCATCAACTCGGTTTCCTGCCAGATGCTCCAGAATGTAATCTCGGGCTGGCGCAGCGCCTCGAGGCCGAGCGCGTGGATGCTTTCGGGTGGAGAATGCAGCGTCATGCTCTGCAGGTGTTCCCGGATCAGTCCGGAAACCTCGGCGCCGCGCAAATCATCGACTCGAATATCCATGTTGCGCTGTTTATCACAATCGACACCACACTGGAGCGCATTCCATGCGAGGACTCAAAGGCAAGACCGCAATCGTCACCGGCGGCGCCGCGGGCATCGGCGCGGCGATCGTCGAGCGCTTTCGCGCCGAAGGCACGAACGTGGTGATCTTCGACCTGAACGGCGAAAAAAAGGTCGACATCACCGACTACGAGGCGGTGAAGAATGCGGTTGCCGCTGCGGGCCCGGTCGACATCCTCGTCAACAACGCGGGCTGGGACACGTTCAAGCCGTTCCTGAAGACCGACCCGGAGTTCTGGCAGAAAATCATCGCGCTCAACCTCGTCGGCGTCTTGAACATGATGCATTGCGTGCTGCCCGGCATGGTGGCGCGCGGCGGCGGCAAGGTGGTGAGCGTCGCCTCCGACGCTGGGCGCGTGGGATCCTCGGGTGAAGCGGTGTACTCGGCCTGCAAGGGCGGCATCATCGCCCTCACCAAGACGCTGGCGCGCGAGCTTGCAAGGAATGGCGTGCGCCTGAACGCGGTTTGTCCCGGCATGACGGAGACCAATCTGCTCGCCGAATTGATGAAAGGCGCAGGCAATCCTGAAAAACTCGCCGAGGCCTACCGCCGCGCGGTGCCGATCGGCCGCCTCGGCAAGCCCGAGGACATTCCCGGCGCAATCCTGTTCCTCGCCAGCGACGACGCCGAATTCATCACCGGCCAGACGCTCAGCGTCTCGGGCGGCCTGACGATGCACGGTTGACATGAAACTCTCGCTCGCGACCGGCCTTGCGTTCAGCAAACGTGTCCTCATTGACGAGGAGCGCTGCATCTCGTTCATGGGGCGGGAGAACATGGTCTACGCCACGCCGCGCATGGTGAGCGACGTGGAGTACGCCTGCCGCGACTACCTGCTCGAGCATCTCGATGCGGGCGAGGACTCGGTGGGCGCGCATGTTTCCATCGACCATCTCGGCGCGACGCCCCCGGACGTGACAGTGACCATCGAGGCGCGCATCACCGCGCTTGACAAGCGGCGCGTGACCTTCGAGTACTCGGTGCGGGACCCGATCGAGGAGGTGGGCCGCGGCGTTCATGTCCGCTTCGTGGTTGATACAGCGAAAAGCCGCGAGAGAATCGCCGCGAAACGCGCCAGGCTGGCCGCACAGATCAAGTAAAATCTGCAGTCTGATCATGCGGATAGCCATTCTTCTGGTGTTTTTTGCCAGCGCTGCCTTTGCGCAGGCGCCCACTGCGCGCGCGCAGGCCGGCAAGGATGCGGCCAAAGGGCCGCCGCCCGCGATGCCGGTCAAGGCCGCGGCAGCGCGCATCGCGCCCGCGGTCGACGAAGTGGGCGCCGTGGGGACCTTGCGCGCCGACGAAGCGGTGACGATCCGGCCGGAAATCGCCGGGCGTGTGGTGGAATTCCGCTTCAGCGAGGGCCAGGCCGTGGCGCGCGGCGCGGTGCTCGTGAAGCTCGACCAGGCGGAACTCGCCGCGGTGCTTGCTTCCAGCACGGCGCAGACGCAGCTCGACAAGCAGCGCCTGGAGCGCTCCGAGGACCTGTTCAAGAAGAGCTTCATCAGCCAGCAGGCGCTGGATGAGGCGCGCTCCAACCACGCGCGCTCGCTCGCCAAACAGAACGAAGACGCGGCCAAGCTCGCGAAGACCGAGATGCGCGCCGCTTTCGCCGGCGTTGCGGGCCTGCGCCAGGTGAGCGAAGGCCAGTACGTGGCCGCCGGCACCGACATCGTGCGGCTCGAGAAAATCGACCAGCTCAAGGTGGATTTCCGCATCCCGGAATCCTTCGTCGGCAAGCTCAAGCAGGGCCAGCCGATCAAGGTGCTGCTCGATGCGTATCCCAACGAGGCTTTTTCCGGCACAGTGTTCGCGATCGAACCGGCGGTGGACGAACAGACGCGCACCGTTCTGTTACGCGCGCGGGTAACCAACGCGGGGCTCAAGCTGCGCCCCGGGATGTTCACGCGCGTGCAGGTGCAGATCGGCGTGCGCGAAAAGGCGATCTGGATCCCGGAGGCGGCGATCGTCCCGAAGGGTCAGGACAGCTTCGTGTTCCGCGTCCTTGACAGCAAGGTAGACCTGGTGCGGGTGAATATCGGCTCACGCAAGGTCGGTGAGGTCGAGATTCTGAAGGGCCTCGCCGCGGGCGACGTGGTGGTGACCGAGGGTGTGCAGAAGATTGGTCCTGGTTCCTCTGTAACGCTTTTAGATAAAAAATAGTCAATGCAGCTCCCGGAACTCTGCATCAAGCGCCCCGTGTTCGCGACGGTGCTGTCGCTGATGATCGTGCTGATCGGCGTGATCTCGTTCCAGCGGCTGACGGTGCGCGAATACCCCAAGATCGACACGCCGGTGGTGTCGGTGCGTACTGTCTACAAGGGCGCGAGCCCGCAGGTGATGGAATCCCAGATCACGCAGCCGCTAGAGGATTCGATCTCGGGCATCGAGGGCGTGCGCTCGGTTAAATCGGTGTCGCGCGAAGAGGTGTCGCAGATCACCGTCGAGTTCGTGCTCGA
>CAZTSJ010000241.1:0-3300 GCA_964616875.1 uncultured Bordetella sp.
CGAGATGGTGCGGGTGAAGGATGGTCCGTTCACCGATTTCCAGGGCACCGTGGAAGACGTCAATTACGAGAAGAGCCGCATTCGGGTCGCGGTGACGATCTTTGGCAGGTCAACGCCAGTGGAGCTGGAATTCGGACAGGTAGAAAAAGCTTAGAAGTAGAAAAGCGTTTTCGGGGAGGGCGCATGCGCGCCCGCTTGCACCCACACTAGGAGAAATTGATGGCAAAGAAAATTGTAGGATTCATAAAACTGCAGGTTCCTGCAGGCAAGGCGAACCCTGCTCCGCCCATCGGGCCGGCGCTCGGCCAGCGCGGCCTGAATATCATGGAATTCTGCAAGGCGTTCAACGCCCAGACGCAGAAAGTGGAGCCCGGCCTGCCGCTGCCCGTGGTGATTACCGCGTACACGGACAAGAGCTTCAGTTTCATCATCAAGACGCCGCCGGTCACGGTGCTGATAAAGAAGGCCGCCGGGATCGAGTCGGGCAGCCCGCGGCCGCATACCGACAAGGTCGGCAAGATCACGAAAAAGCAGGTCGAGGAGATCGCCAAGGTGAAAATGCCGGATCTCAATGCCGCCAGCCTGGAAGCGGCGATGCGCACGGTTGCGGGCAGCGCGCGCTCCATGGGCGTCATCGTGGAGGGCATGTAGATGGCCTCGGTCTCGAAGCGCAGAAAGACGATGTCGAGCAAGGTGGACCGCGCCAAGGCCTACGCGGCGCTGGACGCCATGAAACTCGTCAAGGAAACGGCGACCGCGAAATTCGACGAATCGGTGGATGTCGCGGTCAACCTCGGCATCGACACCAAGAAATCGGACCAGACGGTGCGCGGTTCGGTGGTGCTGCCGGCGGGCACCGGCAAGCAAGTGCGCGTGGCGGTGTTCGCCCAGGGCGACAAGGCGCTAGCGGCGAAGGCGGCCGGAGCCGAGTTGGTCGGGATGGAGGACCTTGCCGAACAGGTCAAGGCGGGCAAGATGGAGTTTGACGTGGTGATCGCCGCGCCGGATGCGATGCGAATCGTCGGTCAGCTGGGCCAGATTCTCGGCCCGCGCGGCCTGATGCCGAACCCCAAGGTGGGCACCGTGACGCCGGATGTGGCGGCCGCGGTCAAGAACGCCAAGGGCGGTCAGGTCCAGTTCCGCGCCGACAAGACCGGCATCGTGCAATGCACGATCGGCCGCGCCTCGTTCTCGCCGGAGCAGCTGCGCGACAACCTGGGGGCCCTGCTGGAAGCCCTCAACAAGTCGCGGCCCGCGGCCACGAAGGGAATTTTTCTGAAGAAAGTGTCGGTGTCGAGCACGATGGGCCTTGGCGTGAAGGTGGACCCGGCCTCGTTCTCGGCGCAGGCGCAGTAGTTGCTGTCGAAGACCGTAGGAGCCCGTATCAAGGACGACACTGGTGTCGTGCTGGGCTTAATCGAGTTGTGTCCTACGCAGACGGTGTTCCTGAATCCAGGTCACCGTACGTGCTGGACGGCCAGAAAGCGGCCGTTCAAACCTTAAGAAAGGAGAGTGACCTTGGGTTTAAATCTTGAGCAGAAGCAAGCGGTCGTAAGCGAGATCGCAGCGCAGATCGGCAAGGCGCAGTCGATGATCGTCGCAGAGTATCGCGGCCTCGACGTCGGCGCGGTTACCGACCTGCGGGCGAAAGCGCGCAAGGCCGGCCTCTACCTGCGGGTGCTGAAAAACACCCTCGCGCGGCGCGCCGTCAAGGGCACGCCTTTCGAGAAGCTGTCCGAGCAGATGGTCGGACCGCTGATTTACGGCATTTCGCAGGACCCGGTCGCCGGCGCCAAGGTGCTGTCGGCCTTCGCCAAGGATAACGAGAAGTTCGTCATCCGCGGCGGGGCGATGCCCAACCTGCTGATGTCCGTCAAGGACGTCAAGGCCCTCGCAGCGCTGCCCAGCAGGGAAGAACTGCTGGCCATGCTGCTGGGCACGATGCAGGCGCCGATCGTCAAGCTGGTGCGCACCATGAATGAAGTGCCGGGGAAATTCGTGCGGACCCTGGCGGCGATTCGCGACGCCAAACCCGCTTAATCAGGAACTTATTTTTCAGGAGAAAGAGCAATGGAAAGAACGCAGATTCTGGAAGCCGTATCGAAGTTGACGGTCCTCGAGCTCTCGCAGCTCATCAAGGACATGGAAGAGAAGTTCGGCGTGTCCGCCGCAGCCGCCGTCGCTGTGGCGGGACCGGCGGCAGCCGGTGGTGCGGCAGCCGCCAAAGCCGAGGAGCAGACTGAATTCACGGTGATGCTCGTCGCGTTCGGCGAGAACAAGGTGAACGTGATCAAGGCGGTGCGCGAAGTTACCAGCCTGGGCCTGAAAGAGGCCAAGGACCTGGTTGATGGTGCGCCCAAGCCCGTCAAGGAGGGCATCTCCAAGGCGGACGCCGACGCGATCGCGAAGAAGCTGGGCGACGCTGGCGCCAAGGTCGAAATCAAGTAGTGAACGCTTGGTCCGGGACGGGGTCTGACGACCCCCTCCCGGCGTTTTGCATTTCGGAATTCATTCTTTGCTGTCGGGTATTCAGGAGCTTTCATGACCTATTCGCTGACCGAGCGTAAACGCATCCGCAAGAGCTTCGCCAAGCGCGCGAACGTGCAACCCGTGCCGTTCCTGCTCGCCACGCAGCTCGAGTCCTACACCGCGTTCCTGCAGGCGCATGTCGCGCCGGAATCGCGCAGGAACGAGGGGCTGCAGGCTGCGTTCACCTCGATCTTCCCGATCTCTTCTCATTCCGGAAATGCACGCCTGGAGTTCGTCAGCTTCCAGCTTGGCGAGCCGCCGTTCGACGTCAAGGAATGCCAGCAACGCGGCCTTACCTATGCCAGTCCGCTGCGCGCCAAGGTGCGCCTGGTGATCCTGGACAAGGAGGCGCCCAAGCCGGTACCCAAGGAATTGAAGGAGCAGGAGGTGTACATGGGCGAAATCCCGCTCATGACCACCACCGGTTCGTTCATCATCAACGGCACCGAGCGGGTGATCGTCTCCCAGCTGCACCGCTCGCCGGGCGTTTTCTTCGAGCACGACCGCGGCAAGACGCACAGCTCGGGCAAGCTGCTCTTCTCGGCGCGCATCATCCCCTACCGCGGCTCCTGGCTCGATTTCGAGTTCGATGCCAAAGACGTCGTCTTTTTCCGGGTCGACCGCCGCCGCAAGATGCCGGAGACGATCCTGCTGAAGACGCTCGGCTATACACCGGAGAAAATCCTCGCCGAGTTCTTCGTGCCCGACACGATCCACCTCGGAAGAGACGGCATCGAGTTCGAGCTGGTGCCCGAGCGCATGCGGGGCGAC
>CAZTSJ010000242.1:0-2652 GCA_964616875.1 uncultured Bordetella sp.
TGTATGCAAAGCTCGACTACGACGCGGTGAAGGATTTCGCGCCGGTGGGACTGATGGCGATTTCGCCCTACCTGCTGGCGGTCTATCCCGGTGTGCAGGCGAAAACGCTGCAGGAACTGGTGGCGCTGGCGAAGAAGCAGCCGGGCAAACTCAACTACGCCTCGGCAGGCGTCGGCTCGACCACGCACCTCGCCATGGAGATGCTGAAGCACGCTTCAGGCACATTCATGCTGCACATTCCCTTCAACGGCAATGGCCCCGCAGGAACGGCACTGATCGGCGGGCAGGTGGAGGTGCTCTTCGGCAGCCTGCCTTCGCTGCTGCCGCACGCCAAGTCGGGCCGCGCGCGCGCCCTTGCCGTGGGCACGCCCAAACGCTCGCCTTCCCTGCCCGACGTACCCACCGTCGCGGAGTTGGGGTACCCCGGTTTCGATGCCTCGTTGTGGCTCGCGATCATGGCGCCTGCCGGCACGCCGCAGCCGATCCTCGATCGCCTGAACAGGGAGATCGTCGCGCTGGTTGCGGCGCCCGACACCCGCGACGCGTTCGACAAAGCCGGCACCGAGCCGCTGACCGGCACGCCGGCGGATCTGGCGGCCATGATCCGCGACGGCGTGCCGAAGTACGCCCAAATCATCAAGACGGCGGGCGTCAAGGCAGAGTAGTGATGGCCGAGGCGAATTTCATATGAGCAGCGACGCACCCGAGATCAGCCGCAAGGAGCAGATCGACGCGCTGCTTCTGAAGCTCCCCGGCGTGAGCGCGCGAAAAATTAATGGTCTCGACGCTTACTTCGTGAGCGACAAGATGTTCGCCTGCATCAGCGGTCTTGGCATCGGCCTGCGCCTCCCCGTCGCGACGGCGACGGAACTGCAGTTCTCGAGGGACAACGTGGTTCAGTTCCAGCCACGAGGCCTGCCCAGTTCCAGGGAGTGGATACAGATCGACCGCGCGGAGGCGACCGATTACGAAAAGGACCTGGCGCTCTTCCAGGCCTCGCTCCAATTCGTCAGGACCGGGGGCCGCTAGAGATGAGCCTGCTTGCGGGAATCCGCGTGATCGAGGCCGCGAGCATGGTCATGGTGCCTTCGGTGGGCGCGGTGCTCGCCGACTACGGCGCGCAGGTGGTGAAGATCGAACCGCTCGAAGGAGATCTCAACCGACGCGGCCACCGGATCCCGGGCATGCCGCTCCAGGACAGCGACTCCGGCTATTGCTTTCTTCCGGACAACCGCGGCAAGCGCAGCCTTGCGCTCGATCTCAAGGCGCCTGAATCCGCCGGCATCATGCGTCGCCTGCTTGAAGGTTCCGATATTTTCCTCACCAACATCCGACCCAAGCCGCTCGAGCGCCTGGGCCTGGGCTGGCCGGCGCTGCAGGCAATGAACCCGCGCCTCATCTACGCGCAGGGCACAGGATTCGGCGATGCCGGCGCCGAGGTCGACAAACCGGGCTTCGACACGGTTTGCTACTGGTCGCGTTCCGGCATGGAGGCGAATGCCTTCCCCATCGATGGCTGGTTGGGGCACCTGGGCTACGGCACCGGGGATCACCCCGGGGGAATGGCGCTGCTCTCGGCGGTGCTGCTCGCGCTTTTTGCGCGCGAGCGCAGCGGCAAGGGCACGCGTGTCTCGAGCTCGCTCCTTGCCAACGGTGCCTGGTCGAACTCGATCATGATCCAGGCGCGCCTGGTGGAGGCGAAATTCCAGGAGCGCCGCCCGCGCGAGGAAGCGCGCAACGTCACCAGCGTCTACTACCGCGCCGGCGACCGGCGCATTTTCAAAATCGCCATCGTCGACAGCCAGCGCGACTGGCCGAAGCTGTGCCGCGCCCTCGGGCGCACCGACCTCATCGACGATCCGCGCTACGCGACCCTCGAGCTGCGCATGATGGAGGGGCGCATGCGCGAGCTGATCCAGCTCTGCGACCAGGTGTTCGCCGCCCATCCCATAGAGCACTGGAAGCGCGTGCTCGAGGAGCAGGACCTGCCGCATTCCATCGTCGCGACCTACGACGATGTCGTCGCCGACCAGCAGATGGCGGCGAACGGCGTCTTTCTGGAGATCGACGACCCGGAGCTCGGGCGCGTGCGCACCGTCGACTCGCCGCTGCACATCGAGGCTTACCCCAAGGTCGCGCGCACATCAGCGCCGCGCATCGGCGAGCACACGCGCGAAATCCTCGCGGAAATCGGCATCAGCAACGACGAAGTCGACGGCCTGGTGAAACGCGCCGTCGTGGCGGCGCGCGCCGCGACCGGTTAATCGCGCAAGACGATCAGCGCATCCAGCGCCACCGCGCCGTCCGGGCGCGCTAGCAGGGGGTTGACGTCGATCTCCTCGACGCGGTCCGCGTGGTCGGCGGCGAACTCCGAAATGCGCGCAATCGCCTCGCACACCGCGTCAAGATCCGCCGCGGGCGAGCCGCGGTAGCCCTGCAGCAGCTTGAAGCCCTTCAGACCCTCCAGCATGCGCCGCGCCTCGGCCTTGCCCACCGGCGCGAGCGCGAGCGCCGTATCGCGCATGATTTCGACCAGCACGCCGCCCAGTCCCACCAGCAGGACCGGTCCTACCTGCGGATCACGCTTGACGCCCACCACCAGTTCGACGCCGCCCGTCAGCATGGGCTGGACGAGAAAACCATCTTTCGCCG
>CAZTSJ010000243.1:0-12263 GCA_964616875.1 uncultured Bordetella sp.
GCCCGCATCTTGATCGCGGGTCAAGCACCCGGCAGAAAGGTTCATGCAACGGGTGTTCCCTTCAACGATGCAAGCGGGGACAGGCTGCGCGAGTGGTTGGGTGTTTCACGCGAAGTGTTCTACGATTCCAGACAGGTCGCCATAGTTCCCATGGGGTTCTGCTTCCCCGGCACAGGCAAGTCCGGAGATCTGCCTCCACGGCCCGAGTGCGCACCTGCATGGCGAGCGGCTTTGCTGTCGCGCCTAAGGAGGCTCAAGCTCACCCTGGTCATCGGGCAATACGCACAGGCTTACCACCTTCCGAACGAAGGCGCCTCTGTTACCGAAGTTGTTCAAGCATGGAGAAGAAACTGGCCACACACTGTTCCCTTGCCCCATCCAAGCCCGCGCAATAATTTGTGGCTCAAGCGCAATCCATGGTTCGAAAAGAAACTGATTCCCGCGCTTCGAGCCCGAGTCTCGGAGGTCCTCGCGAATGACGGCTAACTTAGGCGGTTCGCGGTCATGTTTGTAGCAAAGGGAGGCAGCATGGCACGACTGGCAGGCAAGGTGGCCTTCATCACGGGTGCGGCCGCTGGAATTGGCCGCGCCACGGCAGTGCTATTCGCACGCGAAGGCGCGCGGGTAGTCGTGGCTGACATCTCCGTCGTGGCGGGCGAGGAGACCGCGCATTTGGCGGGCAATGGCGCGATCGCCATCCGCACCGACGTCACGGACGAAGCAAGCTTCCGGGCCGCGATCCACACCACGGTGAACACGTTCGGCCGCCTGGACGTGCTGCACAACAACGCAGGCGGCTCCACACCGCAGGACAATACGGCGGTCGACGCGCCGATCGAGGAATTCTGGCGCGTCATCAAGCTTGACCTGTTCGGCACTTTCCTCGGCTGCCGTTGCGGCATTCCGGCGCTCATCCGGTCCGGGGGCGGCGCAGTCATCAACATGAGCTCCAATCTGGCGTTGATGGGGATCACCGGCCGCGACTGCTACACCGCCGCGAAGGGCGGCATCGCCGCGCTGACCCGCTCGCTGGCAGTCGAGTTCGCACCGCAGCGCGTGCGGGTGAACGCGATTGCGCCGTCCGCCACCATGACGGAGCGCGTGAAGAAGCTCATGGCTGGCAACCCGGCAATCGACAAACTCGCGCAGTCGCATCTGCTGGGCCTCATCCAGCCGGAAGACGTCGCCAACGCTGCCCTCTATCTGGCGTCCGAGGAATCCCGCACGGTTACCGGCCATATTCTTTCAGTGGATAGCGGCGTGACGATTTCGTGAACCAGTGGAAGCGCTTTGCTATCTGCGATCAGGCGATTGCGCGCCGGTCCCGGATACTCAAACCATCCGGGCCTGGTGCATGTCTGTGACGCCTTGCAGGACCTTGTCGATCGCGTCCTGCTTCAGCGTCCGCATCCCGTTCGCGACTGCGGCGGCCAGGATCTCGGTGATGGGCGCGCGCGTCTGGATCAGACGCTTCACCGTCGCATCGGCGACCATCAGCTCGTACACTGCCAGCCTGCCTTTGTACCCGGCCTGGTCGCAGTCCTTGCAGCCCCTCGGGCGGTACATTGCGACTTTTCCCTGGCCGCGCCATTTCTTCAGCAGCTTGTCGAGTTCGGCGTCGGAGGCGCCGCCGCTGCCAACGCAGTATTCCGCAGCCAGGTCCTCCATCTCCTTGACGCTCGGCTCGTGCTTTGTCCGGCACTGCGTGCACAGTTTCCTCACCAGGCGCTGCGCCAGCACCCCCAGCAGGGCGTCGGCAAAATTGAATGGATCCATGCCCAGATCGAGCAGTCGCACGACGCTCTCCACCGCGCTGTTGGTATGCAGCGTGGAGAACACCAGGTGGCCGGTGAGCGAGGCCTCGACGCCGATCTTGGCTGTTTCGGCGTCGCGCATCTCGCCGACCATGATGATGTCGGGGTCGGCGCGCATGAAGCTGCGCATTGCGGCGGCGAAGGTCCAGCCGATCTTGGCGTTCATCTGCACCTGCCGCATGCCGGCCTGCGTGATCTCGATCGGGTCCTCCGCGGTCCAGATCTTGGTGTCCGTCGTATTGCGGAAGCCGAGCAGCGAGTGCAGCGTGGTTGTTTTGCCGGAGCCCGTCGGGCCGCAGACGAGGAACATGCCGTGCGGCCTGGAGACCAGCTGCTTGATGTTCGCCAGCGCAGCGGCGTCGAAGCCGAGCTGTGCAATCGGCGTCGGCGTCGCCGCCGCGAGGACCCGCATCACCACGTCTTCCAGGCCGTTCGCCGTGGGGATGGTGGTAACGCGCAGTTCGACGTTGCGGGGGCCGAACTGGCTGAAGTCGATCTTGCCGTCCTGCGGCTTGCGCCGCTCGGTGATGTCGAGCTGGCTCATGATCTTGATCCGCGAAACGATCGCGCGGCGGAATTTGGCCGCCATTTCGAGGTAGGTGACCAGCGCGCCGTCCTTGCGGAAGCGGATGCGCGTGTTGTTGCGGCCCGGATTGGATTCGATGTGGATGTCGGATGCGCCTTGCGCGATGGCGTCCAGGACGATCTTGTTCACCAGTTTTACGAGAGTGGTGTCGCTCTGCGCGGCGTGCCGTTCGTTGAGCTCAAGTTCGCCGCTTTCGGACGCCAGCTGGCTGGTCAGCTCCTCGACGCCGAGCTCCGGGTCGGTGGCGCGTCCGGTCGGCAGCGCGCCGGCCTCGACGTCGCTCCTGGGCTCGCGCAGGCTTGCGCTGTCGCTGCCGACGGGACCGTAGTTCTTCTCGAGCGCGAAGCGGATGTCCTCGATCGGCGCCATGACGGGGATCACTCTGCTTCCGGCGATGAAACGCAGCTGATCCAGCTTCTCAGAGTCGAGCGGGTTCTCGACCGCGACGACGAGGGAGTTTTCCGCCTCGGCCACGGGCACGATGCGGAACCGGTACGCCACGCCGGCGGGAATTTTCTTCAGGATGCTCGGCGCGATAACCAGGCTGCGCAGATCGACGACTGGAATGCCGAGCTTCCTCGCCATCACGTCGTTGATCACCCCGGTATCCACGATGCCCATGTCGAGCAGGATCTGTCCCAACGGGATCTCACGGTTCCGGCTCCTGATCGAGAGCGCCTCCTCCAGCTCCGCGCGGCCCAGGTAGCCGAGCCCGACCAGGGTCTCGCCGAGCTTCTGCACCGGCTGGGCGCGTTGCTGCTTCAACGCGGTGGCGAGCTGTTGCTGCGACACGATCTGGTTCTCGGTCAGGTATTCGCCGAGCTTTTGCGAGCGCAGGTCGATTTGCCTGCGCAATGCCGCGCTGACCTCCGCGGAGGAGGCGAGCTTCTGGTCGACCAGCAGCTGGCCGAGCGGCTTGCCGACGTTGCAATCCTGGATCGCCTCCATGGGAACGAAGCTGCGGATCACGCTGTCGCCTTTCTCGGGCAGGAACAGGAACACCCCGCACAGCGCGTTGATGTGGCCTACCGTCTCGCCGCGAAAGGTCTGCCCGTCCACCAGCCCGATCGAGAACGGCTGGCGGTCGGCGGCAGCGAACATTGCCTGGTCGCTGTGGCCAGGCGGAATCGCCTGGCGCCGCACCGCGACCGGCTGCCGCAACTGCAGCCCGAGCAAACCGGAAAAGCCGATGCTGATGCCGGCGGCCGTGTTTTCCTGGCGGAACTTCAGCAGCGCGTCGTCGGGCAGGAAATCGAGCAGCGTACCGGAGGCCTCGGCGCCGTCCCTGAAGGTCAGCAGGCACTCCCCGGGAGCTTGCGCCGATCCGTCGTCGGTGAACTCGTAGTAGGGTGGCGCGGGCCAGACGAATTTGGCAGCGCCGCCGCCCGCCGCCTCGAGCAGCGCGCGCGGTATTCTGGCCGTGCTGTCGCGCGGCAGGCTGTCCCTCGCGTCGCGCAATAGCTTGCTCGTGTCTTCGCGCAAAAGCTTGCCTGCGGTATTGCGCGGAATCCTGGTGGTCGTATCCGGGGACTTCTTGCTCATCCGGCATTCGCCTCGAAATCGAGCACCACGCGCCCGAGCACCTTGCCGGCCTTCAGTTCTTCCAGGATCGCCGTGACTTCGGCCGCCGGACGGGTGGTGACCGGCGTCGGCTGCAACTTTTTCTTCTTCGCCAGCGCGACCACTTCCTTCAGTTCCTGCAGGTTGCCGACGTAGGAGCCGACGATGCCGATGGCGCGTTGCGCAAACGGCGGCAGCGGGTGCACCAGTTCGCCGCCGAACAGGCCACAAATTACGTAGCGCCCGCCCTTTCTCAGCGCGCCCAGGCCGAGCGCCGCGGTCGCCGGCATGCCGACGAAGTCGATTGCAGCCGCGAGGTAGCCGCCGGCAAGCCCCTGCAGCTGCCTTGCCGCATCGGGCGCGCGCGTATCGAGGGTGAGTTTGGCGCCGAGTTTCGTCGCCGCGGCCAGCTTGCCTTCATCCACGTCGCAGGCGATCACGTTCCTGATTCCCTTCGCCTTCAGGACCGAGACCGCCGTCAGGCCGACGCCGCCGCAGCCAATCACCGCGACCCAGTCGCGTGCGTTGAGCTTCGGGATCTTGCCGATTGCGCTGTAGGCGGTGATCCCGGAACAGGCAAGCGTCGCCGCGAAAGCCTCGTCCACGCCGCTCGCATCCACCAGGTATCTCGGATGCGGCACGAGCACGTGTGTCGAGTAGGCGCCCGGCCTCGTCACCCCGAGAGAGCGCATTGCCGCGCAGTAGTTGTCCAGCCCGTCCCTGCATACCGGACAGGCGCCGCAACCGATCCACGGGAAAACGACGCGCTTTTGGCCGATCTTGACGCCTTTTGCTTTTGGACCCAGTGCTTCAACAATTCCAAAAGGCTCATGACCAAGGGTGAACGGCGGAATGCATCCCCTGTCCTTCACATAGAATTTCTTCCCACCCCCCAGGTCGAAGTAGCCGTCCCAGATGTGCAGGTCGGAGTGACACACTCCCGAACGCGTGATGCGCACCAGCACCTCGGTGCCATTGGGTTTGGGTGTTTCGTGAATCACCTTCTGCAAGGGCTTACCGTGTTCGATGACTTGGTAGCTGATCATGCTTTCCCCGATTCATTGAGCGCTTGATCGATATCCCACAGGATGTCGTCGAGCGATTCGATGCCCACCGACATGCGCACCATGTCGGGGGTGACGCCTGCCTTCAACTGTTCCGCGTCGCTCATCTGCCGGTGCGTGGTCGAGGCCGGATGGATGATCAGCGTTTTCGCATCGCCGATGTTGGCGAGGTGGCTCATGAATTCGGCGGCGTCGATGAATTTCTCGCCCGCGCGCGCGCCGCCCGATTGGGTTGCTCCCTTTATGCCGAAGTTGAGGAGGCCGGACGCCCCTTTGGGTAAATACTTCTGAGATAAGGAAAAATACTTATTTCCCGGCAGCCCGGGGTAGTTCACCCAGGCTACGCGCGGATGGTCCTGCAGGTATTTCGCCACCGCGAGCGCGTTGGCGCAGTGCCGGTCCATGCGCACCGGCAGCGATTCGAGGCCCTGCAGCAGCAGCCAGGCGTTCATCGGCGAGAGCGTCGGGCCGAAAGTACGCATGATCTCCATGCGCGCCTTCATCGTGAATCCAAAATCGCCGAAGGTTTCGTGGAAAATAACGCCGTGGTAGCCGGGCGAGGGCGTGGTGAACTCGGGAAACTTGCCGTTGCCCCAGTTGAATTTGCCCGACTCGACGATCACGCCGCCCATGGTGGTGCCGTGGCCGCCCATGTACTTGGTGGCCGAGTGGACCACGATGTCCGCGCCCCAGTCGAATGGCCGGCACAGGTAGGGCGAGGGCACGGTGTTGTCCAGCACCAGCGGGATGTCATGGCCGCGCGCAATGCGCGCGAGCGCCTCGATGTCGACGATGTTGATGAGCGGATTGCCGAGCGTCTCGGCGTAGATCAGTTTTGTGTTTGGCTTGATGCTCTTTTCAAACGCAGCATGATCATCGGGGTCTACAAAGGTCGTTTCGATCCCCAGCTTCTTCAGATTGACGCCGAGCAGCGTGTGCGTGCCGCCGTACAGCGTGGAAGCGGAAACGATGTGGTCGCCCGCCTGGCACAGCGTCAGGATCGCGGTCGCCTCGGCGGCCTGCCCGGTGGCGCAGGCGAGCGCCGCGCGCCCGTTTTCCAGCGCCGCCACGCGTTCTTCCAGCACCGCCACCGTGGGGTTGGAGATGCGCGAGTAGACGTTGCCGAAGGTCTGCAGGTTAAAGAGGCTCGCCGCGTGCTCGGCCGAATCGAACACGAACGAGGTGGTCTGGTAGATCGGCGCGGCGCGCGCCCCGGTGGCCGGGTCTGGAATCTGCCCGGCGTGCAGGCAGAGCGTTTCGAATCCGAATTTTCGGTCGGCCATGCGAACAATTCTACCGACTTGCAGTGGCGTATCAGCCCTGCGGTTCGTCCTGCGGATCCGTGTTGGGTTTGACGGCCGCGCGCCGGTACTCGGAAGGCGGGATGCCGACCTGCTGCTGGAAGAAGCGGGTGAAGTTCGATTGCGCGGAGAAGCCCAGTTCGGCCGAGACCTCGGCGATCTTGCCCGAGCCCGAGGACAGTTTCGAGATCGCCGACGCGATGCACAGCATGTCGAGGTAGGCGCGCGGGGAGCGTCCGGTGGAGAGCTGGAACAGGTCGTAGAAGCGCGAGCGCGACAGGCCGACCTGGCTCGCGAGCTCGTCCATGTTGACGTCCTTGTTCGGGTGCGCACGCAGCAGCGCGAGCGCCCGGCGGATGCGGGAATCGGCGAACGGCGAACCGCGCCAGATGCGGGCGCCGGAGCGGCGCCGCGTAAGGTAGTTCTCCACGATCGAAAGCATGAGTTCCTGCAGCATGAATTCCAGCCGCTCGTGGGACAGGAACTGGTCGTTCAGGACCTCGATTCCCAGCGTGTCGGCGAGCTGCCGGATGCGCTGGGTGATCGTTTCGCTGCTCGCGGCGAACGGCCGGCTGCCGGCATCGAACACCGCCGGAAAACCGCCGCAGAGCCAGTCGGTGGACGCCTGGAAGACCAGCAGCTGCGCATGCGCGCCCTGGGCAAGCGTGACCTGGCTGGTGGCGCCGGGATTGGTGAACACCAGGTTGTCGCGCGTCAGGCGCTGCGTCTCGGCGTCGACCATCACATCCAGGTCGGCGCCTGCCTGCTTGATCAGGATCTGGGGCGCGAGCGTGGACTGGGGCGCTTCCCCCGTCGCCACTTCGAGCAGCTGCAACCGCCCGAAACTGCCATCAAAGACCCTGATAGGGCGTGCCATGAGGCAAGCTTAATGTCAGAAAACGAATATAGCTAGTAGGCCAGCCAGCGCGGTCTTTTGGCCGAAATCACCCTCGTATTGACCCCTACCCAGTTCAGGCCCCCGAACAGGCGGCCGTGCTCGATTTTTACGCACCGGTCCATGACACTTTCTAACCCGGCGGCGAGGGCTTTGGCGGCCGCAGCTTCGTTTTTCACCCCCAATTGCTGCCACAGAACCCTGGCTCCGATCGCGATGGCGTCTTCGGCGACCGGCAGCACATCCGCGGTCTTGCGGAACACGTCCACCAGGTCCACTTTTTCCGGAATGTCGCGCAGCGACGCATAGCACTTCTGCCCGAGCACTTCCTGGTACTGCGGATTGACGGGGATCACCCGGTAGCCGTGTTCGAGCATGTACTTCGCGGCGAAGTAGCTCGGCCGGTGCCAGCTCGCCGACAGGCCGACGATCGCGAGGACCCGGTTGTCTTTCAGTATGCGGCGCAGCGTATTGATGTCGTCCTGCATGCGGATACTATAATCGATCCCTTTCCCGGGGAGGTCCGATGTACGTCGAAGAGCGCAACTACACCCTGCAGGTCGGCAAGGCGGCGGAGTATTTCAAGAACTACGAGGAGTTCGGCATGCAGGTTCAGTTGCGGCACCTGCCGCACATGGTCGGCTACTACGTCACCGAGGTCGGCGCGCAGAACGTGGTGACGCACCTCTGGGCCTACGACGACCTCAACCAGCGCGACAAGTGCCGTGCCGCGATGCAGGCCGATCCCGATTGGCATGCCTACCTGCCCAAGAACCGGCCGCTCATGGTGTCGCAGGCGACGCGCATCATGAAATGCGCGCCGTTTTTCGTCGCGCGCCTGAAAAAGATGCTTGCGGCGGTCAAATAATGGTTCATCCGCAGGTTGCCGCGCTCCTCGAGCGCGCGGCGCAATCCCCGCTGCCGCCGTACCATGATGTACCGCCCGCGGTGGCGCGGCGCTTCTACCGCGATACGCGCGGGCCGCTGACGCCCGATCCGCCGCCGGTGGAATCGGTGCAGCTGCTGCTTGCGCCCGGGCCCACCGGCTCGGCCGGTCCTGCGGGGCCCGTGCCGGTACGCGCCTACCGCCCCAAGGGTGCGGCAAGGGACGAGGCGTTGCCGGCGCTGCTGTTCTTCCATGGCGGTGGCTGGGTCATCGGCGATCTCGACACCCACGACGTGGTCTGCCGTACGCTCGCCAACGGCGCGCGCTGCGCGGTGTTTTCGGTCGAGTACCGCAAGGCGCCGGAAGCGCCCTTTCCGGCCGCGGTCGAGGACTGTTTTTCAGCTTTGAATTTTGTTTTTGAAAACGGAAAAAATCTAAGAGTTCAAACTTCAAAAATCGCCGTTGGTGGCGACAGCGCAGGGGGAAATCTTGCGACCGTGATTGCGCTCATGGCGCGCGACGCAGGCGGGCCTGCGCTCTCGCACCAGCTGCTCATCTATCCCGCCACCGACCAACACTATGCGTTCCCGTCGATCGAGCGCAACGGCGAAGGCTATCTGCTGACGAAAAAGGTCTTGCACTACTTCCGCAGCCATTACTTGCCGCGCGAGCAGGACTGGCGCGACTGGCGCGCTTCGCCGCTGCTTGCCAAGAGCCTCGCGGGGCTGCCGCCGGCGCTCGTGCTGACCGCGGGTTTCGATCCGCTGGTGGACGAAGGCAAGGCCTACGCGGATCGCCTCGTGAAAGAGGGCGTGAGCACGCAATACAGGAACTACGCCGACATGGTGCACGGCTTCATCACCATGGGCCGCGTGCTGGACAGCGCGAACGCGGCGCTGGCCGATTGCGCGCAGGCGCTGCGCAGGTCCTGGCGCATGGCATGAAAGCGGATTTGAAATTGCGCCACGGCGGCAGGATCCTCGCCGATGCGCTCGCCGGGCATGGCGTGCGCACCGCGTTCGGCGTGCCGGGCGAGAGTTTCCTGCCGGTGCTCGACGGCCTGCACGATCTGCGCGAGAACCTCAAGTTCGTGATCTGCCGCCAGGAAGGCGGCGCCTCCTACATGGCCGAGGCCTGGGCCAAGCTTACCGGCGAGCCGGGGGTGCTGTTCGTGACGCGCGGCCCCGGCGCGACCAACGGCGCCGTGGGCGTGCATACCGCGTTCCAGGATTCGACGCCGATGGTGGTGTTCGTCGGCCAGGTCGGCAACGACTTCGTCGAGCGCGAGGCCTTCCAGGAAGTCGACTACCGGCGCATGTACGGACCGCTCACCAAGTGGGTGGCGCAGATCGACCGCACCGAGCGCATCCCCGAGTACGTGAGCCACGCCTTCCATACCGCGACCGCGGGTCGGCCCGGCCCGGTGCTGCTCGCGCTGCCCG
Organism: uncultured Bordetella sp.; assembly: GCA_964616875.1. Taxonomy (GTDB): domain Bacteria; phylum Pseudomonadota; class Gammaproteobacteria; order Burkholderiales; family SG8-39; genus RBG-16-66-20. The sequence continues at coordinate 9,549 of CAZTSJ010000243.1, forward strand.
AGGACATGCTTTTTTCAGAGGCGGCGGTGGCAGACGCGCCGCGTTTCCGCACGCCGCGCGCCGCGCCTGCTCCGGCCGACATGCAGGAGCTCGAGCGCCTGCTCGCGGGTGCGAAGCGGCCGTTCGTGCTGGTCGGCGGCGGCGGCTGGACCAGGCTCGCGGTCGATGGGCTGCGCACCTGGGCCGAGACGGCCGGCGTGCCGGTGGGCTGCGGCTTCCGCTGCCAGGACTACTTCGACAACCGGCATTCGAATTACGCCGGTGATGTCGGCATCGGGCTCAACCCGAAACTCGCGCAGCGCGTGAAGGATGCCGATGTGCTGCTCGTAATCGGCGAGCGCCTGGGCGAGATGACCACAAGCGCCTACACCCTGGTCGAGTCGCCGGTGCCCAGGCAGACGCTGATTCACGTGCAATCGGGCGCGGAGGAACTGGGCCGCGTGTACCGCGCAGCCCTGCCGATCAATTCGAATTACGAAGAATTCATTTCCGCTCTTGCTCGGATAAAAACGCCTTCCTGGAAAGAGAGCGCGAAGGAAGCGCATTCAAGTTACCTGGAATGGAATAGACCCATTCCAATGCCTGGTGCGCTGCACTACGGCGAAGTGATCGCCTGGCTGTCGCAGAACCTGCCCGAGGACGCGATCGTCACCAACGGTGCGGGCAATTTCGCCAGTTGGCTGCACCGTCATTTCCGCTACAAGGGCTGGCAAGGCGGCCGGCGCACGCAGCTCGCTCCGACCAGCGGCTCGATGGGTTACAGCGTGCCTGCCGCCGTGGCAGCGAAGATCGCCGAACCCGGGCGCTGCGTGGTCGCGCTCGCCGGTGATGGCGAATTCCTCATGAACGGGCAGGAGTTCGCCACCGCCATGCAGTACGGCGCGGCGATCATCGTGCTGGTGGTGAATAACGGCATGTACGGCACCATCCGGATGCACCAGGAGCGCGAGTATCCGGGCCGGGTATCGGGGACCGAGCTCGCGAATCCGGATTTTGCCGCCTACGCGCGCGCTTTCGGCGGCCACGGCGAGACGGTGGAGCGCACGGCGGATTTTGCCCCCGCTTTCCAGCGCGCGCTGGCATCGGGCAAGCCGGCGATCCTCGAACTGAGGATCGACCCCGAGGCGATCACGCCCTCGGCTACGCTCTCCGGATTGCGCGCAGCGGCGCTGGCGAGGAAGTAGCTAACCGGTCGTCGCGACGAAAGACCTGTCGTCCTGCAGGTCGCGCTCGAACTTGAGGAATTCCCAGTAGCCGCAAGTCTTCACGTAGGGGTAGCTGCGGCAGGTGGCCGGGCGCGCTGCGTAGATCGTGCATTGCCTCGCCTTGATGTCGAAAAACCGGCATACGCTGCCGAAGAATTCGTCCTTCTGCTTGCGCATTCCGCGCACCTTTTCTTCCTTGTCGTACAGGGTGAAGCGTTCCTCGGCGGTCTCGTAGGCGAGGTCGAAATGCTTCGCGAGCCGCGTAATGTCAGATTTTGAGACTTCGATCAGGGGATAGCTGCAGCAGTAGCCCGGGCATTTGCTGCAATCGTAGGAGTTGTCGCTTTTCATCGTTGCCGGCAAAGGTTGCAAAAGGGCGCGCATTGTACGCGACCGGCGCCGTGGCTCCGGGGGTTTTAACCCTTTTTCGCGACCGATTCGTTACACCCTCTGTATCCACACTTGGAGGATCGACGATGAAATCCGTGAAACTGGCCTGTGCGGCGCTGCTTGCCGCCTTCTCCGCCCATTCCGCCGCGGTCGGCGGCCTGGCGGACGTGAGCGTTTTCGACCGCAGCGAGGGCCGGCAGCTGCAGGTGTACTGGCACGAAGGCCGCGCGTACGTGGTCGGCAAGCCCGGCAACGAGTATTCGGTCCGCATCCGCAACCGCCAGCGCGACGACGTGCTCGGCGTGATCTCGGTTGACGGCGTCAACGTGATCACCGGCGAGACCGCGCTGGCGCAGCAAAGCGGCTATGTGCTCGCGCCGTACCGCCAGTTCGACATCAGCGGCTGGCGCAAGAACCTGGCCTCGACGGCGGCGTTCTACTTCACTTCGCTGCCGGATTCCTACGCCGCGCGCACCGGGCGCCCGGATAACGTCGGCGTGATCGGCGTTGCGTTCTACCGCAAGAAGGAGGAGCCGGTGCCCTACTCCCAGCCCGCACCTGCTGCACCCTTTGCCTCGGGCGAGCTCTCGCGCAAGCAGGCGGCCAACGCAGCCGCGGCGGAAGCCGACGTGCAGGGCGCGGCGCGCGATGCGTCACGCGAGGCGAAGCGCGAAGATCGAGGAGAACGGCTGGGCACCGGCCACGGCCGCGTCGAGACCTCGCATACGCGCCACGTCGGCTTCGAGCGCGCGTCCAGCACACCCACGGAGACCGTCACCATCTACTACGACAGCCACCGCAACCTGCTCGCGCGCGGCATCGTGCCGCCGCTGCCGCAGCAGTTTCCGCCGCGGCGGCCGGTGCCGAATCCTTTCCCGGGCTTCGTCACCGATCCCCCCGCATGAATGCGGGCCCCACCGCATAAGTGCGGTCCCTCCAACGTAAACTAGGGGGGAATGGAGGCCGGCGACGAACAGCTCATGCTTGCGTACCGCGAAGGCGATGCCGGCGCCTTCGAGCAGCTCTACAGGCGCCACAAGGGTGCGCTCTATCGCTTCGTCCTGCGCAGCATTCGCGACCGGGCGATTGCGGAAGAGTTGTACCAGGAGATCTGGATGCG
>CAZTSJ010000244.1:0-4939 GCA_964616875.1 uncultured Bordetella sp.
AGCACGACCTGCTGTTTTCGCTGCACGTCAAGGCGACGATGATGAAAGTCTCGCACCCGATCGTGTTCGGGCATGCGGTGCGGGTGTTCTACAAGGACCTGTTCGACAAGCACGGCAAGCTGTTCGCCGAACTCGGCGTCAACGTCAATAACGGCTTCGCCAACGTGCTGGAGAAGATCAAGACCCTGCCGGAGGCCAAGCGCGCGGAGCTCGAAGCCGACATCAAGGCCGGCGAGGCGAAGCGGCCGCGCCTGTCGATGGTCGATTCGGCCAAGGGCATCAGCAACCTCTACAACCCCAATGACGTCATCGTCGACGCCTCGATGCCGGCGATGATCCGCGCCGGCGGCACGATGTGGGGGCCGGACGGCAAGATGTACGAGACCAAGGCGGTGCAGCCCGAGTCGACATTCGCGCGCATCTACCAGGAAGTCCTCAATTTCTGCAAGACCAACGGCGCCTTCGATCCGACGACCATGGGCACGGTACCCAACGTCGGCCTGATGGCGCAACAGGCCGAGGAATACGGCTCGCACGACAAGACCTTCGAGATCCCGGAGGACGGCGTGGCGCGCATTGTCGACAACCACGACGGCCATGTGCTGATGGAGCAGAACGTCGAGACCGGCGACATCTGGCGCATGTGCCAGACCAAGGACGCCGCGGTGCGCGACTGGGTCAAGCTCGCGGTCACGCGCGCGCGGCAGTCGAACACCCCGGCGGTGTTCTGGCTGGACGAATACCGCCCGCACGAGAACGAGATGATCAAGAAGGTGCGGCGCTACCTCAAGGACCACGACACGACCGGGCTGGACATCCAGATCATGTCGCAGGTGCGCGCGATGCGCTTCACGCTGGAGCGCGTGATCCGCGGCAAGGACACCATCTCGGTGACCGGAAACATCCTGCGCGACTACCTGACCGACTTGTTCCCGATCATGGAACTGGGCACCAGCGCGAAAATGCTGTCGATCGTGCCCCTGATGGCCGGCGGCGCCATGTTCGAGACGGGCGCCGGCGGCTCGGCGCCCAAGCACGTGCAGCAGTTGACCGAGGAAAACCACCTGCGCTGGGATTCGCTCGGCGAATTCATGGCCATCGCGGTGTCCCTGGAAGACGTCGGCTTCAAGCTGCACAACAAGAAGGCCATGATCCTCGCCAAGACCCTCGACGAGGCGACCGGCAAGCTGCTCGACAACAGCAAGAATCCCTCGCCCAAGACGGGGCAGCTGGACAACCGCGGCAGCCATTTCTACCTGGCCATGTACTGGGCCCAGGCGCTCGCCGCGCAGACCGAGGACGCGGAGCTGAAGGCCCACTTCTCGCCCCTGGCCAAAACCCTGGCCGAGAACGAGAAGAAGATCGTCGACGAGCTCAATGCCGTCCAGGGCAAGCCGGCCGATATCGGCGGCTACTATGCGTCGAATCCCGCCAAGGCCGGTGCGGTGATGCGCCCCAGCGCCACCTTTAACGCCGCGATCGACGCCCTCCAATAGGCGGTGCGGCGAGGCATATCCACACCATTCGTCGGGCATTACGCGCCTTCCGCACCCCCGTCAAGGGGCCGCCGGGCGTCATGATGGGTCATCCGTGTGCAAAATCCCGCGTTCAGCCTGGTACCGGGTTTGCACTCGCCGACTGCATTGATTAGGATAGAAACGGTCGGCTACCACATGCATGCAACACAAGAACGACTCGTTAGCAGAAGCAAAAAAGGCGAAGGTCAAACTTCCGCCGATGTACAAGGTTTTGCTGCTCAACGACGACTACACGCCGATGGAATTCGTCGTGCTGGTGCTGCAGAAGTTCTTCGGCATGACCCGGGAGCGGGCGACCCAGGTGATGCTCAAAGTGCACCGCGAGGGCATGGGGGTCTGCGGCGTCTATCCGCGCGACGTGGCCTCGACCAAGGTCCAGCAGGTCGCGGGCTATGCGCACAAGCACCAGCATCCGCTGCAATGCGTGATGGAGGAAACGTAATGGGAACCCGAGCATGATCGCCCAGGAGCTCGAAGTCAGCCTGCACATGGCGTTCGTCGAGGCGCGGCAGAAGCGCCACGAATTCATCACCGTGGAGCACCTGCTGCTCGCGCTGCTCGACAACCCGACTGCTGCCGAGGTGCTGCGCTCCTGCGGCGCCAACATGGACGAGCTGCGCAAGAACCTGACGCAGCACATCACCGAGCAGACGCCGCGCATCGCTGCCGACCGCGAGGTCGACACGCAGCCCACACTGGGCTTCCAGCGCGTGATCCAGCGCGCCATCCTGCACGTGCAGTCCTCGGGCAAGAAGGAGGTCACCGGCGCCAACGTGCTGGTGGCGATCTTCGGCGAGAAGGATTCGCATGCGGTCTATTTCCTCCAGCAGCAGGGCATCACGCGCCTGGACGTCGTCAACTACATCTCGCACGGCATCACCAAGACCGCGCAGCCGCACCAGGGCAAGGCCGAGCAGGAGACCGAGCAGGAAAACCCCGCCGAGGCGGCCAACAGCCCGCTCGACAACTACACCCAGAACCTGAACGCCCAGGCGCTCGCGGGCAAGATCGATCCGCTCATCGGGCGCGACCGGGAGCTCGAGCGCGTGATCCAGACGCTGTGCCGCCGGCGCAAGAACAATCCGCTGCTGGTGGGCGAAGCCGGCGTCGGCAAGACCGCGATCGCCGAGGGGCTCGCGCGGCGCATCGTCGAGGGCAGCGTGCCCGAACTGCTGGAAAAATCCACCGTCTACGCGCTCGACATGGGCGCGCTGCTCGCCGGCACCAAGTACCGCGGCGATTTCGAGCAGCGCCTCAAGGCGGTGCTCAAGCAGCTCGTCGACAACCCCAACGCGATCCTGTTCATCGACGAAATCCACACCGTCATCGGTGCCGGCGCCGCCTCGGGCGGCACGCTGGATGCCTCCAACCTGCTCAAGCCGGCGCTCTCCACCGGGCAGCTGAAGTGCATCGGCGCCACCACCTACCTCGAATACCGCGGCGTGTTCGAGAAGGACCACGCACTCACGCGCCGCTTCCAGAAGATCGACGTCGTGGAGCCCTCGATCGAGGAGACGGTGGAGATCCTGAAGGGGCTGAAGACGCGCTACGAGGCGCATCACAGCGTCAAGTACACCGCCAATGCGCTCTCCACTGCGGCCGAACTGTCGGCCAAGTACATCAACGACCGCCACCTGCCCGACAAGGCGATCGACGTCATCGACGAGGCCGGCGCGGCGCAGCGCATCGCCCCCAAGGCCAAGCAGAAGAAGATCATCGGCAAGACCGAGATCGAGGACATCGTCGCCAAGATCGCGCGCATCCCGCCGCGCAGCGTCTCCACCGACGACCGCAGCGCGCTCGCCAACCTGGGCCGCGATCTGAAGGCGGTGGTGTTCGGCCAGGATCCGTCGATCGATGCTCTCACCGCCGCCATCAAGATGGCGCGCAGCGGCCTGGGCAGTCCGCAGAAACCGATCGGCAATTTCCTCTTCAGCGGCCCGACCGGCGTCGGCAAGACCGAGGTCGCGCGCCAGCTCGCCTACTGCATGGGCATCGAGCTGATCCGCTTCGACATGTCGGAGTACATGGAGCGGCACGCGGTGAGCCGGCTGATCGGCGCGCCGCCGGGCTACGTCGGTTTCGAGCAGGGCGGCCTCTTGACCGAGGCGATCACCAAGAAACCCTACGCGGTGCTGCTACTGGATGAAATCGAAAAGGCGCACCCGGACATCTTCAACATCCTGCTGCAGGTGATGGACCACGGCACGCTCACGGACAACAACGGCCGCAAGGCCGATTTCCGCAACATCGTCATCGTCATGACCACCAACGCAGGCTCCGAGTCGCTGGCGAAAAACACCATGGGCTTCACGCAGACGGTGAAGGCCGGCGACGAGATGGAAGCCATCAAGAAGATGTTCACGCCCGAATTCAGGAACCGCCTCGACGCGGTGATCTCGTTCGCCGCGCTGTCGCCCGAGATCATCATGCGCGTGGTCGACAAGTTCCTGATGCAGCTCGACGAACAGCTGACCGAGAAGAAGGTCGAGGCGAATTTCACGCAGGCGCTGAAAGAGCACTTGGCGAAGAAGGGCTTCGATCCGCTGATGGGCGCGCGCCCGATGGCGCGCCTGATCCAGGACACGATCCGCCGCGCGTTGGCGGATGAACTGCTGTTCGGCAAGCTGGTGCACGGCGGCAAGGTGACCATCGACATCGGCGAGGACGAGAAAGTCATCCTGCGCTTCGAGGAACCGGCGGCGGCAACGCCCCCGGCGGCAGCCGAACCGGTCGCCTGATCGCGCATTTTCCAGGAGGGTTTGCCATGAAATTTCTCGTTCTCGTCGCGTTCGCGCTGACTGCCCTCCCCGCCGCCGCCCAGGACGCGGCATCGCGCAACCTCGCGGCGCCGTGCGCCATCTGCCACGGCACGGAGGGCCGCACCACGAGCAAGGACAGCCCGCTGATCCCGATCGCCGGTCTGCCGCGCGACCACATCGCGACGCAGATGCGCGCCTTTCGCGACGGCAAGCGGCCGGCCACGGTCATGCACCAGATCGCCAAGGGCTACACCGATCCGCAAATCGACGCGCTGGCGACGTGGTTCGCCGCGCAGAAACGGTAGGAGGCGCCATGAAACGCAGGGATTTCATCAAATTTGCAGGGGCAATTTCCCTCGCCGGATGTGCGAGCGCTGTCCCGTCCAAGGCCCGGGTGGTGGTGATCGGCGGCGGCTTCGGCGGCGCCACGGCGGCGAAGTACATCCGTATGTGGGATCCGACGATCGACGTCGTCTTGATCGAGCGCGAGAGCGCCTTCGTCTCCTGCCCGATCTCGAACCTGGTGCTGGGCGGCTACTCGAACATGCAGGAGATCAGCCACGGCTATGACGGGCTGCAGCGCCACGGCGTGCAGGTGGTGCGCGACGAGGCGACCGCCATCGACCCGGCGAAGAAGAC
>CAZTSJ010000245.1:0-4549 GCA_964616875.1 uncultured Bordetella sp.
CGCGAGGAGAAAGTGCTGCTCGCCATCGCGCCGCAGGGCACGCGCACGCGCGGCACGCCCTGGCGCAGCGGCTTCTACAACATCGCGCTCGCCGCCAAGGTGCCGATCGTGCCGGCGGCTTTCGACTTCGGGCGCAGGTCGTTGCGCTTGTTTCCTCTGTTCGAGCCGTCGGGGGACTACGAAGCTGACCTCGCCCGCCTCCAGGCGCTGTACAGCGACGTGCGCGGCTGCAACAACTGAAGTTTGAGCATCTGTTACCTATCTGTTCCATAGACGCGCGTACTCTGGCCATGCGCGCTACGTAGCGCGGTAACGGAGGATCCCATGCGTCTCTTGCTGCTACTGCTTGCATTGCTGGCGCTGCCAGCCGCCGGCGCGGACTTTCCAGTCGCGGGCAAGCCGATCCGGCTGGTGTGGCCATTCCCCGCCGGCGCCGACACCTTGACGCGGTTAGTGGCAAAACATATGTCCGAGGCGCTCGGGGTGCCCATTGTCGTCGACAACAGGCCGGGCGGGGCGACGATCATCGCTGCGCAGGAGGTGGCTCGGGCGGCCCCCGATGGCCACACTCTGCTGATGAGCACGTCGCAGACCTTTGCTCAGAATCCGCACCTGTACTCCAAGCTGCCCTACGATGCGTTTGCCGATTTCACTCCCATCGCGCAGTTGATTCGCAGTGGTCTCGTACTCACTGCAGATGCAACGCTGCCGGTTTCCAATGTACGAGAAATGATCGCCTATGCGCAGACACATCCCGGCAAACTGAATTACGCCTCGTTCGGACCGGGTTCGACGAGCCATCTGTTCGCGGAGATTCTCAAGAAGCAGGGCAATGTGGAAATTGTGCACATCGCATACAAAGGGGTGCCCGACGCGCAGCGCGACCTCCTTGCGGGGCGCGTGCAACTGCTGTTCGATTTCGGGCTGCAGGCGGTCGCCAGCGTGCGCGCTGGCAAGGTCAAGGCACTCGCCGTGACTGGCGATCGTCGGCTGCCGGTCCTGCCCGAGGTGAGCCTGTTCAGCGAACAGGGTTTTCCCGGGCTCGAGTTCGTCGCCTGGGTCGGGCTGTTCGGCCCTGGAGGTTTGCACCAGGACATCACGCGACGCCTTGCCGACGAAGCGGCGCGGGCGATGCGGCAGTCCGATGTGCACGAGATCGTGCTAAGAACAGGCAGCGAACCCTCGCAGTCGGGTGCCGAGGAACTGCGTCAGATCATGCGTCGCGACCATGCCTATTGGGGAAGAGTGATCCATGAATTCGGCGTGAAGCTGGATTGACACTGCCGCTGGCCGGCACGTCGTTGCTATGATGTGAGCACGCGCATGGAGGGGGCGTGCATGCGGCCGGGCAGAATCGCGAAATTTGCACCGTTCTACCCGGCAGGTGGCTTCGTCGAGCGACCTCGCCTGCATGTATTGCTTGAGCGGTTGAGCGGGCGTGGCCCCGTCTGGGTCCATGCACCGGCCGGCGCGGGCAAGACGGCGCTCGCTGCCGGCTGGCTCCGAGCCCGGCGGCTGCCCCATCTCTGGTACCGGCTCGACCCCACAGACACCGACGTCGCCACGTTTTTCCATGCACTGCGGCAAGCAGATTCGCGCTTGCGGAGGGGACGCGCCACCGGTTTGCCCGCATTCAGACCGCAGCCGCGACAGAACCTCGCGGCGTTTGCGTGCCGCTTCGCACAACAACTTTGCGCCAGGCTTCCGCCCCGGGCGGCCGTCGTGTTCGACGAAGCAGAGCACGTTGTGGCTGGATCGGATCTTGAGGTGGCACTGCATGCTTTCCTGTCGGAGTGCGGGGGCAGCGTTCGGCTCGTCATCACCAGCAGAAATCCGCCGCCCGATTCAGTGGTACGGCTGTGCGTCAACAGGCAAATGAGCGAGCTCGACTGGGACGCACTGCGGTTTTCCAGTCGCGAGGCACGCAAGTTGCTGCAGGCGCGCGGGACCGAACTCGCCGCGAGTCACGTGCAAGAGCTCAACCAAAGGTGCAACGGCTGGGCCGCCGGCTTAATTCTTCTCGAGCGCTCCATGGCAGGGGCGCGATCAAACCCGATACCAGATCAGAAAGTGCGCGAGGATCTGTTTGCCTACTTTGCGCACGAGGTGTTTTCCGGCCTTGCCCCGGGCGAACGCCGATTCCTTCTGCGCGTGAGTGCCCTACCGCATTTCTCCGCCCGCAGTGCCGCGCTGCTGAGCGAAGACAGAGCGGCGGGGCGAAGAATTGGCGAATTGCTGCACAGGCGGCTGTTCATCGCTCAACTGCCGGGTCCAGAGCCACGCTACCAGTTCCATGACCTGTTCCGTGATTTCCTGCGCAAGCGCTGCCAGGAAACGATGTCTGCCCCGATGCGCCGGCGGCTCACACAAGCCGCGGCTGTCGCACTGGAGAGGGATGGGTACGTTGAGCAGGCGGCTGATCTGTATGCCCAGCAGGGATCCTGGCGTGAAGTCCGCCGACTGCTCGGGCGCTGCGGCGACGAGCTGTTGGGCCAGGGCCGGAATCGCACCTTGCTCGAACTCGTATCGCGGCTGCCCCAGGCGCAGGTGGAGAGGAGCGCGGCGCTGCGCGCATGGCGCGGCCGCGCGCGAGTGCCTGTGGATCCTCGCGCCGCATTGGCGGACTTGGCCGCTGTGTGGCGAGTGCCCGCGGGCGAGCGAGCCGAAGTCGACCTACCTTCGGTGTGGTGCGCAGCGATCGCAAGCATTTTTTACTTGCTCGAATTCCGTGAGCTCGATCTGTGGATGCCCCGTCTGCTGCAAGAGCTTGCGCCCGAGTGGACCGCGCGCGGCGCATCGGTCCCGGCGCGCGTCGCCGCGACCGCCTATCGGCCGCTGGCGCTGTTATGGGGCGGTTTGCGGCAGATCGAGCCATGGGAAATCGCTGCGGTGTCGGCGATAGATGGCAACGAAATAACGGTCGACGAGAAGCTCGTTGTCGGAGTGACGTTCCTCCTTCGCGCCACGACCAATGGAGGCCTGCGTGGCGGCAGCGATGAGGTGATCGCCAAGCTGCGAAAGATCGTTGACTCGCCACAGGCATCGTCGCTGGCGCGCGTGCGCTGGTATTGGGCTGAGGTCGGGTACGCGATCTGGTACGACGATGATCCCGCGATGCAGTGGGCTCGGGATGCACTCGCCGCAGCTTGCCGCGTTGCGGCGGAATACGGGCTTGGCGAACAGGCGTTCGTCGTCGTGGCCACGCTATCGATGGCATTGCATGACGGGGATCGCGCGGTTGCGGATGACGCGGCACGCCAACTGGCAGGCTCGTCAGGGACGATGTCAGACTACGAAGCCTTTGTTCGCGCGCGCGTGCTGGCTCTGCATGCGCTGTCTGGGCGGCAGGTCGCCTCTGCTGCGAGCCTCGCGGCGACCTGCATGAGCATTGCCGAGAGAAACCGGGCCCCGTTCTGGCTTGCGACGGCACACTTGGTGAAGGCGCGCGTACTGGCAGCGAGTGGCAGAGTACAGGAGGCGCGGCGCGCCGTGGCGGGCGCGATGCGGATCGCGCGCCGCCATCGCTTGCATGGAATAGTGTGCGAATGCAGACTAGTTGCGGCGCTTGTCGAACTCGGCCGCGCGTACAGCGGTCGCTGTGCGTCGCCCCTCCGCAAAGCGTTTGCGACGATGGCTGTACAGCAGTACGTGCGTTTGCCGATCCTGCTGCACGCCGACATGGCGGTGCTTTGCGCGGCGGCCTATCAGCGAGCAATTGAACCGGAGTACGTCCGCGCTCTGGTCCGAATCCGCCGGCTGCGGGTTCCACCTATGGCGGGTAGTGGCGCATGGCCATGGCCCGTGGAGATTCGTTGTTTGGGGGGCTTTGGCATTTCGCGCGATGGCCTTGTCCTCCGTTTCTCGCGCAAGGGGCCGCGCAAGCCCCTTGAGCTGCTCAAGCTGCTACTGTCCGGTGAGAGCAGGCCGGTGCCGGTGAGTCATGCCGCCGACGCGCTGTGGCCGGACCGGGAAGCGGACGCTGCCTATCGGGCGCTGCTGACCACGCTCGGCCGATTGAGGCGCGTGGTCGGAGGGGATGCGGTGTTGCTCGAGGCGGGCAAGCTGCGCCTCAATCGCGAAGTCGTCTGGGCCGACTGCTTCGAGTTCGCGGAATTGGCGTCCGTCGATGCGCCAGATCGGGCGATTGCGCTCTATCGAGGCGAATTTCTGCAGGGCGAGGACTTCGTCTGGGCGCTTGGCCGCAGGGACGCATTGCGGCGGCGTTACGCCGCTGCGACGTCTGCTCTCGGCGCAATACCGCCTGTGGCCGTGGGTTGAAGCCAGCCGAACCCTTTACTACGTAAGGTGGGCCAGGGCCCACCGTACATTCATTCGCAGTGTAAGCTAGCGCACCATGACCGCCGTCTTCAAGTACATCCTCCCCGTCGAGGAAACCCACTGGAAATTCCAGGGCAAGGGCGACACCACCTTCACCTGGAACTACGACACGCAGAGCGAAGACCTGCTGCGCCTGTACTCCAAAGGCAAGCAGCAGCAGTGGGACGCCGAGAAGCGCATCGACTGGTCGATCGACGTCGATCCCGACGAC
>CAZTSJ010000246.1:0-7435 GCA_964616875.1 uncultured Bordetella sp.
TGGGGCCTGCCACTCGGATTGCTCGCCGCCGGGCCGCTCATCGCGCGCCTGGGTTATGCCGCTTCCACCGTGATCTACGCCGGCCTGGGCCTCGCGGCGACGATCGCCATCGGCTACCGCTGGCGCCACGCGCTCTGGCACGGCGCGGCGGTCGCCAACTCAAATCGCTAGCGGCTCTCTGCCTGTGATGTGCCATCATATTGGGCATCAGCACTAAGGGGACTCGCCATGAGCATGGTTTTCTGCCGAGGTTGCGGCAAGCAAATTCATGAGACCGCCCCGTCCTGTCCGCATTGCGGTGCGCCGCAGGGAACGGTTCCAGCGCCTGGCGGGCAGCGCGGCGTCGCCAGGCTCTTCGGGTGGGGATTTGTCTGGACCGCGGTTTTCTGGCTCGCTGCGTTGTTGCTGAGCGGATTTATCGCCGGGATGCTCAGTCCGGACAATGCAAGCGAAGCAGGAGCCATGATCGGCAAACGATGGGCCGGGCCAATGCTGCTTGGTTCAATCTGCCTCTCGACTGTACTTACGATCCTGGGGATATTGCCCGGCACCAAGAAATCCTGAATCAACGCGGCCGAATGGAACGCGTTGCTGCGCATAGTCGACGCCAAGGGCGCCGACTACCGGCGCTAGGAACGGCTAGTCGGCGTAGCCGGGCAGTTCGCGATCCAGGATCCGCATCATCGCCTCGAAGAAGAGGCGATCGCGCTCGGTGCGCGAATGGCGGTCGTTCTCGGGTGGCGCCTGCACCTGCGCGATGATGGCCTCCGACAGAACCTGCAGCGGCTTGCCGGTGCTCATCGCCAGCACTTGCGCGCGGCAAATGCGCTCGAGTTTGTAGATGCGCCGGTAGGCTTCCGCCACCGTGTCGCCGGTGACCAGAACGCCGTGGTTCTTCATGAATACGGTGTGCTTGCGGCCGCTCTTGTCGCCCAGCACGCCGGCGAGGCGCTCGCCTTCTGCCAGCGTGTCCGCCGTGCCCGTGTAAGTGTCGTCGTAGGCGATGCGGCCATGCACGAAAGCGGCGGTCTGGCTCGCGGGCAGGACGCGGTTGTCCTGCAGCATGTTCAACGCCACGGCCCAGGTCTGGTGGGTATGCAGCACCACGCGCGCGCCGCAGATGCGGTGGATCGGCGCGTGGATGCATTGCGCCGAGAGTTCGACCACGCCCTCGCCTTCGAGCGTCTTGCCGGACTCGTCGAACACGATCATGTCGCTCGCGCGCGCTTCCGACCAATGAAAGCCGAAGGGCAGGATCAGGTACTGGTCCTCGCGTCCCGGCACGGTGACGGTGAAGTGGTTGTCGATGCCCTCTTCCAGGTCGTGGAATACCGCGAGGCGGTGGGCGGCGGCGAGGTGGATCTTCGCCTGGATGACGGGGTCGACTGCGCGCAGCGGATGGACGGACATGGCGGACCTCGAAGGGGGGGTTCTCAGGCGCGCAGTATAGCGAGCCTTTGCTTTCGGAAGTGGACCACCGCCAGCACCAGCGCGGCGGCCTGCAGCAGGGCGCAAAAGTACAGCGGCGCGCCGATGCGCCAATCGCCGCGAGGAAGGTCCGAGACCAGGGTCAGGATCGACGCGCCGAGCACCGGGGCAATCACCGCCATCAGGCTGTTCAGGCCGCCCACCGCGCCCAGCGCCTGCCCCTGGCTGCGGGCGTCGGCAGCGCTCGAGATGATGCTCTGGATGGACGCCGAGACGGTGGCGCCGAGCAGGTTGAGGAAAATGATCGCGAACAGCATCCAGCCCTCGCTCGCGGCGCCCCACAGCAGGTAAGCGAGCGATGAGGACAGCAACCCGAGGACCGCCAGGCGCCGCGGGCCGAAGCGCTTGAGCAGTCGCCCGAGCAGCAGCCCTTGCGCGACCACCGAAACGATGCCGACGGCCGCGAGCGACCAGCCGTTTTCCAGCGGCCCCCAGCCGAACTTGAACGTCGTGTAGAGCACCCAGGTGCTGTAGAGCACGAATTGCGCGAGCCCGCTGCAGCCGATAACCACCACCAGCAGGCCCGCGCCCTTGAGCTGCGCTACCCCTCGCAGCGCGCTGACCGGATTGGCCGACGACCACGAAAACGGCCGCCTGCGATCCGCCGGCAGCGACTCGGGCAGGACGAAATAGCCGTACAGCAGGTTGAGCAGCGCGAGGCTCGCGGCGGCGAAGAACGGCAGGCGCAGGTCCTGCGCACCCAGCAGCCCGCCGGTGACCGGCCCGAGGATGAAACCCAGGCCGAACATCGCGCCGAGCATGCCGAAGCGCCGCGCGCGCTCTTCGGGCGGCGTGATGTCGGCGACATAGGCGTTCGACACCGCGATGTTGGCCTGCATCGCGCCGCTCACCAGCCGCACCAGGATCAGCATCCAGAGCGCGGTGGCGAGCGCGGTGAGGAAGAAACTCAGCGCCAGGCCGCAGAAGCCGATCAGCAGCACCGGCCGGCGGCCGTGGCCATCCGAGATGGCGCCGAGGATCGGCGAAGCAAAAAAGTTCGCCAGACCAAACGCGAACGTCACCACGCCATACCAGAAGGCCTGGTCGGCCTGCGAGCCGGTGAAACTGCCCACCAGCGCCGGCAGCACGGGAATGATGAGGCCGATCGCCATCATGTCGATCAGCGTCGTCAGCATGATGAACGGCATCGCCGCCGCTTGATTTCTACCTATCACGGTCCTTGCGCGCGATCATCCCGGACGGCTGACCCTCAGGAAGTACATGACGATCAGTATGCTGCCAGTCACCACGCCGGCGATGGCCGCGATCCAGTAGCCGGCTGCACCCATGCGCATGGACGGGCCGAAGGCGAGCAGGTAGCCGCCGCCCAGACCGAGGCCCCAGAGCGCGACGATGTTGAACAGCATCGGCACCACGGTTTTCTTGTAGCCGCGCAACGCGCTGACCGCGATCGCCGACACGGCGTCGAACAGGTGGTACAGCGCGACATAGGCAAGCAGGGTGGTGGCGACGGCCTTGACCTCGTCGTCGCGCGTATAGAGCCCTGCGATCGAGTCGCGCGCAAGCCACACCGCAAGCCCGACCAGGCTGGCGCAGACGAAGCCGCTACCGATTCCGACGAGCCCGGTAAGTCGCGCGCGGCGCAGGTCGCCGGCGCCGATCGCCTGCCCGGTCAACACGCCCGAGGCGCTCGCCATCGCCAGCGGCATCATGTAGATCAGGCCGGCCAGGTTGGCGGCGATCTGGTGGCCGCCCGAACTGGCCGTGCCGAGCCGCGCGATGAACAGCGCCATGAAGGTGAACGAAGTGACATCGACGAGGAAGTTGAAGCCGATCGGCAGGCCGATCTGCGCCAGGCGCATTTGCTCGCGCCAGCGCGGCCAGGACCAGCGCGCAAATACACCGAACGGGCGGTAACTGCCGTCGAACCGGCACACCAGCCACGCGGCGGCGGCGAGGATCCAGGCAATGATCGCCGTCGAGACCCCGCAGCCCGGCCCGCCCAGCGCCGGCATGCCCAGGTGGCCGTGCATGAAAACAAGGTTGAGCGGGATCTTCAGCGCCAGCCCCACCAGGTTCAGCAGCATGATCACGCGCGGTTTCGATACCGCCGTGGTGAACGAATAGAAGACGCGGAACATCAGCATCGCCGGCACGCCCAGCGCGATGCTGCGCAGGTAGCTGCGCGTCTTGACTTCGACTTCGGGGGCGACCTGCGCCAGCGCGAGAAACGGATCCGGGAAATACATCAGCACCGAGGCAATCACCGCCAGCAGCGCGCCCAGCCACAGGCTCTGGCGCACCTCCTCGCCGATTTCCTCCAGCCTGCCGGCGCCGAACAACTGCGCCACCACCGGCGTGAGCGCGATCAGCACGCCCATCGAGGTGACGAAGATGCTGACGTAGATGCTCGCACCGATGCCCACCGCCGCCAGGTCGGCGGCGCTCAGGCGCCCGGCCATCACGGTGTCGATGACGCCGTTGATCATCACCGCGACCTGGGCGATGAGCACCGGCCAGCCGAGTTTCACGATGTCGCGCAGGATGGAGCCGAACATGGTTGAGCCGGGGATGCTATCGCAGCATCGGCTAGACTGCGGGCGCATGAGGGAAGGCGAATTAATCCGCGTGGCGGTGCTCGGCGCAGGTGCCGTGGGTTGCTATTTCGGCGGCATGCTGGCGCGCGCGGGACACCGCGTCACCCTGATCGGCCGTCAGATCCACGTCGATGCCTTTACGAGATCCGGCCTGCATTTCGAGGGACTGAAATTCGACGAGCAGGTTCCGGTCGAGGCCAGCACCGAGGCCAGCGCGGTGCGCGGTGCGCGCCTTGTCCTCTTCTGCGTCAAGTCCACCGACACCGAAACTGCCGCCGCGCAGATCGCCCCGCACCTCGATGCCGATGCGCTCGTGGTGAACCTGCAAAATGGCGTCGACAACACCGAACGGATCCAGGCCCGCATCGCCAATCCGGTGATTCCTGCCGTGGTGTACGTCGCCACCGAAATGGCGGGACCAGGTCATCTCAAGCACCACGGCCGCGGAGATCTCGTTATTGGACCGAATGAACAGGTAAAAGCCTGGTTCGAACCGGCAGGCGTACCCACCGTGATTTCAGACAACATTGCAGGCGAACTCTGGACGAAGCTGGTGGTGAACTGCGCCTACAACGCGATCTCCGCGATCACGCAGCTGCCCTACGGCAGGATGATCGAAGGGACCGGCATCCGCGAAACCATGCGCGCCGTGGTCGAGGAAACGCTGGCGGTGGCCAAGGCGAGCGGCGTGGCCATGGCGCCGGGCATGCTCGAGCGCATCTACAACATCGCCGAGGCCATGCCGACGCAGTTTTCGTCCACCGCGCAGGACCTCGCGCGCGGCAAGCCCACCGAGATCGACCACCTCAACGGCTACGTGGTGCGCAGGGGCGAAGCGCTCGGCGTGCCGACGCCGGCGAACCAGGTGCTGCAGGCGCTGGTGAAGCTGATCGAGTCAAAACTGCGCGCGAGCGCCTGATCAGGCGGGCTGCAGGATGTGGATCGCGCGGTTGGCGATGAATTCTTTCGTCTTCGCGCCGTAGGCCGCCATGTGCGGCGCCGCGGCGTGCGCTTTGAGCGCGTCCATGCTTTCCCATTTCTCGACAACGATGAAGCTATCCGGGCCCAGCTTGGACTGGAACGGCAACGCCGGGTCTGCATCCAGCACGGGCCCGTACTCGATGCAGCCCTTCTCGGCGCGCACGGCGGCGAGGTTGGCGCGGGCGTGCGTGAGGATGTTTTCGCGCATGCCGGGCCTGGCGGTGATGACGGCGATGACATGGATCATTCTGGGCTCCTCGTATCGTGAAATCGCAGTATAAGAGCGCATGGCCCTGCCCACCCACCTGCTCCCCACCACCGTCGTCGGCAGCTATCCGCAGCCCGACTGGCTGCTCGATCGGCAGATGCTGTCGAAAATCGTGCCGCGAACGCGCATGCAGGAGCTCTGGCGCATCCCCGCGGAATTTCTCGAGCAGGCGCAGGACGACGCCACCGTGCTCGCGATCCGCGAGATGGAGCGCGCCGGCATCGACATCATCACCGACGGCGAAATGCGCCGCGAAAGCTATTCCAACCGCTTCGCCACCGCGCTGGAGGGCCTGGACAGCGCGAACCCGGGCCAGGTGAAGACGCGCTCGGGCGCGATGACGCCGGTGCCGCGCGTGGTCGGCCGCATCCGCCGCAGCCAGGCCGTCGAGCTGCGCGACATGCAGTTCCTGCGCGCCAACACCGTCCTGCCCGCCAAGATCACCTTGCCCGGGCCGTTCACCATGGGACAGCAGGCGAAGAACGAGTTCTACAAGGACGACGAAGAAATGGCGATGGATTTCGCCGCGGCGGTAAACGCGGAAGCGTTGGATCTGCAAAAGGCCGGCGCCGACATCATCCAGCTGGACGAGCCCTGGCTGCGCAACGATCCCGCAGCGGCTAGCCGCTACGCTGTCAAGGCAATCAACCGCGCGCTGCAGGGAATCACCGTGCCCACCGTCGTGCACCTGTGCTTCGGCTACGCCGCGGTGGTGCCGGGCGCATCGAAACCGACCGGCTATTCCTTCCTGCCGGGCCTTGCGGAAACCATCGCACAGCAGATCTCGATCGAAGCCGCGCAGCCGAAGCTCGATCTCGGCGTGCTGAAGGATCTCGCCGGCAAGAAAATCATGCTCGGCGTGCTGGATCTTGGCGACAACGCGATCGAAACGCCCGAGCAGGTGGCAGCGCGCATCCGCGCCGGCCTCAAGTACGTGAAACCTGCCGACCTCATTCCCGCCCCCGATTGCGGCATGAAATACCTCTCGCGCGAGATCGCCTTCGGCAAACTCAAGGCGCTTGCCGAGGGCGCGGCGATCGTGCGCCGGGAAATATCATGAATCGTCTTCAGGTCACCTCGGGAACAGCTTGAAAATCCGCCGCGCCACGCGGCGCGACGCGGCAGCGCTCATCGCCTTCAATAGCGCCATGGCTCACGAGACCGAGGGCAAGGCGCTGATGCCGCAGGTGATAGGAGCCGGCGTGCGCCACCTGCTGCGCCACCCCGGCGCGGGTTTCTACCTCGTCGCCGAGTCCGGTGGCAAGGTGATCGCGGGCCTCATGGTCACGACCGAGTGGAGCGACTGGCGAAACGGCGAGTTCTGGTGGATCCAGAGCGTCTACGTGCGCGCGGAACACCGCCGGCAAGGCGTGTACCGCAGGCTCTACCGCTTCGTGCGGGCGCTGGCTGCAAAGAAGCGCGGGGTGTGCGGATTCCGCCTGTATGTCGAGCGGAGCAACCGCCGCGCCCAGGCCACCTATCGCGCCTCCGGCATGCAACGCACGCATTACCTTTTGTATGAGCAGCTCAAGCCTGGCGTGCGGTTCTTCACTCCGGCGCATGCTCGGCGCCAAAAACGCGCTGCCTGATTTCCGCGCGCGTGTCGCATCACCTGCGACAGCTGGATCGCTATTTTTTGGGCTTCGTAAACACGGATCGATCGACGTCATCCAGATTCCACGTCTGGATGACCTCGCAGAATGGGCATTCGATCGTTCGTTCAAAATACGTCTGGTTCTTGAACGTCTCGTAGCTCATTTCGATGCTCGTTGGAATCAGCTTTTTGCACTTTGCGCAGCTTACGCTCAGAAACGGCATATCGGCTCCTTGGTGTACTCAACCGTCATTGCGATGCTAAAACGATCCCTTAGTCTTGAATCGGCCGGCCACTTGGGGTCGGTTTCGGTAGACCGTCAATGACGGCTATCGGCGGCGGGCTCAATCGGTCAGTGCAACACCTTCTAATCTTGTCAGATAGGGGGTGTGTATGGGGGAAGTCGCACGGATCTGGTTCACGCCGAAGCAGAAGGCCGAACTCTGGGGACGCTGGAGGGCGGGTCAATGCGTGGCCGACATTGCCCGAGCGCTTGAGCGCAGGAACAAGAGCGGGGTGCAGCGCATCCTGGCGCTGGGTGGCGGG
>CAZTSJ010000247.1:0-14739 GCA_964616875.1 uncultured Bordetella sp.
GCCAAAGTTCACCGCATCGGTATCGTGTCGCCGCTTGCGGCTTCGCCGGAGCCGCCGACGGTGCGTGCATGGCGCCAGGGGATGCGGGATCTCGGCTACGTTGAGGGGAAAAATGTCGTCTTTGAGATTCGATACGCGGAAGGGCGCGCCGAGCGCTTTCCCGAACTCTTCGCCGAATTGATCAATCTGAAAGTCGACGTGCTCTTGACCGGCTCCGTCCTGGGCGCGCTCGCCGCAAAGAGCGCGACGACGACTGTTCCAATCGTGTTCGCGGGCGTGGGCGATGCGCTGTCTCCGGGCATCGTACTCAGCTTGGCGCGTCCAGAAGGCAACATCACCGGCGCCACGTTCGGGGTGGCTGGCGCGGACATGGTCGGGAAACAGTTGGAGCTGCTCAGGGAAGCGGTTCCCGGAATCGCGCACGTGGCGGTGCTCTCCAATTCGGCCCAACCGTGGAGCGCCGAAACTCTTCGGGAAATTCATCACGCGGCGCGGATCTTGAAAGTAAGAATCGGGCAGTTCGACGCGGGCAATGACGCAACCCTGGAAAAAGCGTTTGTGGCAATCGGCGCAAGCGGTGCTCAGGGACTCATCGTGACATCCCATCCCTACTTCGCGGCCAACCGCGCCAAGCTCGTTCAACTCGCCGCGGAGAAGCGCCTCCCCGGAATCTACTTCTTCAACCTGTTCCCCGATGCCGGGGGCCTGATGTCTTACGGGGGAAGCACGGAGGATTCGTATCGGAGGGCGGCGTCCCATGTGGACAGGATCCTGAAGGGGGCGAAGCCCGGCGATTTGCCTGTCGACCAGGCCACGAGATTCGAGCTGGTGATCAACTTGAAAACGGCGAAAGCGCTCGGGATCAAGATTCCTCGATCGCTCTTGCTGCGCACAGACCGCGTCATCGAATGAAAAGCAGGTACCTGGTCCGGCAGGCCGACGTATCGCCCTATTCGCCGGCCAACCACACCGGCACGAAGAACTTCCGCATGATCGGGCCGGAGACAGTCGGCGCGAAGCAGATCGAAATGCTGATCGGCGAGCTCGAGCGCGGCAAGGGCGCGCTGCCGCACGCGCATCCGGGCATCGAGCAGGTCTGCTACCTGCTGGAGGGCGAGGCGCACGTCGAAGTCGCAGGCGAGAAGTTCGAAATGAAGGCTGGAGAGGCATGCTTTTTCCCTCCCGAAGCAGTTCACCTTTTGATTGTTACAAGTGAAAAGGCAAAAGTTCTCGTCATTTACTCGCCACCCTACGGCGAGGATCCGAAGAAGGTGGTGCGCTGATGGATTTCGCCTTCACGCAGGAGCAGGAGCAGATCCGCGAAGCGATCGCGAAGATCTGCGCGAAGTTCGACGATGCCTACTGGCTGAAGAAGGACAAGGAAGGTGGGTTTCCTGCCGAGCTGCACCAGGCGCTGGCCAAGGACGGCTGGCTCGGCGTCGCCATGCCCGAGGAATACGGCGGCTCGGGCCTGGGCATCACCGAGGCGGCGGTGATGATGCAGGCGATCTCCGAGTCGGGCGCCGGATTCTCGGGTGCCTCGGCCGTGCATATGAATATCTTCGGCTTGAACCCTGTGGTTGTTTTTGGCAACGAAAAACAAAAACGGAGAATGCTGCCGCCACTCATCGCCGGCAAGGATCGCGCCTGCTTTGCGGTGACCGAACCCAATACCGGCCTCAACACCAAGAGCCTCAAGACCGAAGCAGTGAAAAAGGGCAAAAAATACATCGTCACCGGGCAGAAGGTCTGGATTTCCACCGCGCAGGTGGCTGAAAAGGTGCTCCTGCTGACGAAGACGGACGCGGGGCTGACCCTTTTCTATACGGACTTCGACCGCAAATACGTCGAAGTGCGCGAGATCGAGAAGATGGGACGCCATGCCGTGGATTCCAACCAGGTGTTCTTCGACGGCCTGCCGGTGCCGGAGGAAGACCGCCTCGGCGAGGAGGGCAAGGGCTTCGAGTACATCCTGCACGGCATGAACCCGGAGCGCATCCTGATCGCCGCCGAATCTGTAGGACTCGGCCGTTGTGCCCTCAAGCGCGCCGCGGGCTACGCGAAGGAGCGGATCGTCTTCAACCGGCCCATCGGCAAGAACCAGGGCATCCAGCATCCGCTCGCGGCCAACTGGATGGCACTCGAGGCCGCCAACCTTATGGTGTTCAAGGCGGCATGGCTCTACGACAACGGCAAACCGAGCGGCGCGGAAGCCAACGCGGCCAAATATCTCGCCGGCGAAGCCGGTTTCGACGCCTGCCAGCAGGCGGTGATGACCCACGGCGGCTTCGGCTACGCGAAGGAGTACCACGTCGAGCGCTACCTGCGCGAGTCGCTCGTCGGCCGCATCGCGCCCGTGAGCCCGCAGCTGATCCTGTGCTTCATCGCCGAGCGCGTGCTCGGACTGCCGAAGTCGTATTAAGGGTGCAGCGCACCGGACCCGTGCTTACTCGTCGCCGGTGTCTGATCATGCTGCCGCTGCTGCTGCCAGCATTGGCTGGTGCGTCGCCGTCGCTGCAACAGGCCATGCAGCGGTCACGCGCGCTGCGCGACCAAGCGGTGCGCTCCGGTGATCAGGCCTATGGCGCCGTCATATTGCGCGGCGCTCAGATCGTGGGCGAGGCGCCGAGCCGCGTGGTGACCGCAGGCGATCCGACCGCACACGCGGAGATGGAGGCGATCCGTGACGCGGCGCGACGGCTGCGCAGCCGGGACCTCTCCGGCTGCGTGCTCGTGTCCACCTCGCGCCCGTGCCGCATGTGTGAAGCCGCTGCGGGTTGGGCGCGGATCGAGCGCATGGTGTATGGTGATGCGCTTACCGACGCGGGGGCGCCGTCATGAACTGGCGAAAGATCTTCGTTACCTTGCCGCTGGCGGTCACCCTTGCAGGCTATGGCATCGCCTGCCGGTCCCAGGTGACCGCTGAAGACCAGAGGCTGATCGAAGCCGCCAACTGTGACGAGATCATCAAGGAGCACCGCAATTTTTCTGCTGCGGAGAGAAAATTGGCTGACGAAATTCGCCAAACCAGCAACAGCGCCACGGCGGGCAATGTACTTGGCGCCGCTTCGCTGGCCGTTTTCGGGCTGGGCTTTTTCAGCTGGAACGACCAGGCCGACGCGAGAACAAATCTGGCCGAACTGACGGCCTACCGCGAAGCGATTGCTGCCGAGGGCAAGAAGAAGAACTGCAAACTCTGAGTGTCACGCTACCTGCGCGAATCCCTCGTCGGCCGCATCGCGCCCGTGAGCCCGCAGCTGATCCTGTGCTTCATCGCCGAGCGCGTGCTCGGGCTGCCGAAGTCGTACTAGCAAAGGAGATGCCGATGCAATCTGTCGAGGGCGGTTGTTTCTGCGGCAAGATCCGCTATCGGGCGGCGGGCAAACCGACCAACACCATGGTCTGCCACTGCCAGACCTGCAGGCGGGTTGCAGCTTCGCCGGTGGTTGCATGGCTCACTTTTCCCAAGGATCAATTTCAGATCATCACGGGCAGCCCGGGCGAGTTTCATTCTTCCGAGCCGGTGCGCCGCAGGTTCTGCACCGCCTGCGGCACACAGCTCACCTACGAGCACAGCCGTCATCCTGAGTCGATCGACGTCGCGACCTGCAGCCTCGACGATCCCGGCGCGTTTCCGCCCACGCACCATTCCTGGCTGAGTCACGACATCGCCTGGGTGCGATTCGGCGACGGATTACCGGTGTTCCAACAATCGCGAAAGGAATCATGACCAAAGCATCGTTCATCACGCTGTTGGCAATCATGGGCGCCGTTGCCGCGACGCCGACGGCGTTCGCGCAGGGTTTTCCCGATCGCCCGGTGCGCATCATCGTCGGCTATCCGCCCGGCGGCGGTACGGATCTCGTCGCGCGCCTCGTGCAGCAGCCGCTCTCGACGCGCTGGGGCCAGCCGGTGGTGATCGACAATCGGCCAGGCGCGAGCGCGATCATCGCCGCGGAGGCGGTGGCGAAGGCGAAGCCCGACGGCTACACGCTGCTGATGGCGTATGCCACCGAGGTGGCGGTCAATCCGGTGACGGTGAAGAAGCTGCCCTACGATCCGGTGCGCGATTTCACCCCGATCATGCAGCTGGCCGGCGCGCCGCTGGTGCTTGCGGTGAATCCGGCCACGGCCGCGAAGGACGTGCGCGATCTGGTTGCGCTCGCCAAAGCAAAGCCCGGAACGCTCTCCTATTCATCGTCGGGGAGCGGCAGCGTGCACCATTTCGCGGGCGAGCTGTTCAAGCTGCAGACCGGGGCCGACATCCTGCACGTTCCTTACAAGGGCTCCGGGCCGGCCACCGCGGACGCTGTCGCGGGGCAGGTCCAGGTGACCTATGCATCGGTCGCCTCGGTGCTGCGCTTCGTGCAGGCGGGGCGCCTGCGCGCGCTCGCGGTCACCTCGAAGAAGCGCTCGCCGCAGATGCCGGATGTGCCGAGCATGGTCGAGGCCGGCCTCGCGGACTTCGAGTTGACGAGCTGGTACGGCCTGCTCGCGCCCGCGGGCACGCCGGCCGAGGTGGTAGCGAAAATCCACGCCGACGTGACCGCGGTACTTGCTGGCGCGGACATGCAGAAGAGCTTCTCCACCCAGGGGCTGGAAATGGCCGGCGGCACGCCGCAGGCCTTCGGCGCGTTCATCCGCGACGAAGCGGCGAAGTTCGCGCGCATCGCCAAGGCGGGCAATATCGCCGCAGAGTGAACGGCACGGATTTCCACCAGGCGTGAAGACTATCGCGCTGCCGTCGGGCGAACGGGTGCCGGCCTACGGGCAGGGCACCTGGAACATGGGCGATCAAAGGGCCGCGCGCGCCGGGGAACTCGCCACGCTGCGGCTGGGCCTCGATCTAGGCGCGACGCTGATCGATACCGCGGAAATGTACGGCGACGGCCGCTCCGAGGAATTGGTCGGCGAGGCGATCGCGGGCCGGCGCGATGAAGCCTTTCTCGTCACCAAGGTCTTGCCGGAAAACGCAGCTCACAACGCCTCGCGTAAAGGCATGCAAGCCGCCTGCGAGCGCAGCCTTCAGCGCCTGAAGACAGATCGCGTCGATCTCTACCTGCTGCACTGGCGCGGCAGCGTTCCGTTCGCCGAGACCATCGAAGCATTCGTCGCGCTGCAGAAGGCCGGCAAGATCCGCCACTTTGGCGTCAGCAACCTCGACCTTGCGGACATGAAGGAGTGGTGCAACGTACCTGGCGGCAGTGCGGTGGCTGCGAACCAGCTGCTCTACAACCTGGAGCGCCGCGGCATCGAATGGGATCTGCTGCCGTGGCTGCGCGGGATGCGCGTCCCGGTCATGGCCTACTCGCCTATCGAGCAGGCGCGGCTGCTGCGCAACACGAAGCTGGCCGGCTTCGCCAGGCGCCAGGGCATGACGCCTTCGCAGGCCGCGCTCGCCTGGCTGCTATCCAGGGATGGCGTCATCGTGATCCCGAAAACCAGTCGCCGCGAGCGGCTGAGAGAGAATCTGGGCGCCCTTGAGCTGGTATTGAACCCCAGTCAACTCGAAGAGCTCGATCGACTATTTCCGCCGCCTGCCGGGCCGCAGCCGCTGGAGATGCTCTAGTAGCCGGTCGTAGTCCGCGGGCGTGTTGTAGACCTGCGCCGAGATACGCGCCCAGAGCGCGCCGTCGATCGGCACCACGGGGACGATGGTGCGCAGCCGGGCAAGCAACTCCGCCATGAGCAGTACGGGATTGCGCCGCTGCAGGAAATCCGGCAGCCGGATCGCCATCAGCGAGCCGTGCAGTTCCGGCGGCCCGTCGACAGGCGTGTTCCAGGCCTGTGATATTTCTTTTGCTTTTTGAGTCACGAGCTGGTGGTTGTAATTCCTGGTGCGAGTCGGGCCAAGCTGGCGAAAAAACTGCAATGCCTCCGGCACTGCGAGCCAGGACGAAAAGTCGCGCGTGCCGGTCCAGTCGAACTCTTCGGTAAATCCCTTGCCGTAGCCGTGCGAGATCACCGTCGGATGGATGCCGGCCTGTGCGCTGCGACGTGCCCAGAGAAAACCGCAGCCCTTGGGCGCGAACAGCCACTTGTGGCAGTTGCCCGCATACCAGTCGACGCCGAGCGAGGGAATGTCCAACTCGAGCTGGCCCGGCGCGTGCGCGCCGTCCACCAGCACTCTTGCACCGCGCTTGCGTGCCATGGCAGCAAGACGCTTCACCGGGAAGATGAGGCCGGTAGGCGAGGAGATGTGATCGAGAACCACCAGGCGGGTGCGACGATTGAGATGTTTTTTGATTGGATCTATCAGGGAACTTTCATTCGTGACAGGCAAAACAATCGGGGCCTCGACCAATTTCGCCCCGGTCCGCCGGCAAACCTCACGGATCGTCTGCCGCACCGCGTTGTAGGTATGCGTGGTGGCGAGGATTTCGTCGCCGCGCCGGAATTCAAGCGAGCGCAGGACGGCGTTCATGCCCGAGGTTGCGTTCTCGACGAAAACAAGGTCGTCCGCCCTGGCCTTCATGAATGCCGCCAGTTTTCCCGCCGCCGCGCGCAAGGCACCCGGCATGACATAGCGCAGGAAACGGTCCGGATTTGCTTCCATGCGCAGGCGCCAGCGCTCGGCGGCGGCGAGAACGACGCGCGGCGTCGCGCCGAAGGAGCCATGGTTGAGGAAGGCGGTGCCGCGCTCGAGCAGGAACCGGCGGCGCAGCGCTCGGCCGAATGGGGGCATGCGCGAGTCTAGCGGAGCGCGGCATGCATCTGGGTTAAAGTCGCCCCATGAGCGAACCCATTCCCATCGTCGGCCGCGGCTACTGCTATGAAGACCTGAAAGTCGGTTTCCGCTTCCGCACCCACCGGCGCACCATTGCCGAGTCTGACCTGGCGGGCTTCATCAACCTTACCTGGCTGACAGAAGAGTTGTTCGCCGTCGAGGATGATTCTGAACGCGCCATCAAGGGCCGGCCGGTGCCGGGCGCGCTGGTTTATTCCTTCGCCGAGGGGCTGCTGCTGCCATCCATGCAGGACACCGGGCTCGCGTTCCTCAACGCGACATTGGACATCAGGGGGCCTACAGTGGTGGGCGATACCATCTACGTCGAGTCGGAGGTGCTGGAGGCGCGCCTGACTTCCAGGGGCGACCGCGGCCTGGTGCGCTTCGCCAACAAGGTGGTCAATCAGCGCGGCGAGACGGTGCTCGCATACAACCCGCTGCGCATGCTGAAGCGCAAACAATGATCGACCACATCGACCACGTGGTGCTGACGACGCGGGACCTGGCTGCCTGTTTGCATTTTTATGTGGAAATACTGGGTATGAAATTCGAAAAATTCCGGACTCCGACGGAAACCCGCATGGCGTTGAAATTCGGCAATCAGAAAATCAACGTGCACGAATGGGGCAGAGAGTTCACTCCGCGCGCGCATGTGGCGGCGCCCGGGACGCTGGACCTTTGTTTTATCGCCTCGGTTTCCCTTGAAGAGGTGATTGCGAGCCTGAAAGACGCGAAGATCGAAATACTCGAAGGACCCGTGATGAAAACCGGCGCCACCTCGAAAATCCGCTCGGTCTACGTGCGTGACCCCGACCTCAACCTGGTTGAAATCTCCGTTCCTGCCTAGCTCGCCAAAAGAGCCGTAACGCCCTGCGCCTGCAGCGCTTCGATCAGCGTCCGGGTGTGCTCCCGGTCGCGCGTTTCGACCACGAATTCCACTTGCGGCGATTTGCTCGAAGCGGTGCCGAAGACGCGCTGGTGCTGCACCTCGACGATGTTGCCGCCCGCGGCGCCGATCATGGCCGCGACGCGCGCAAGGTTGCCGGCGATGTCGGGCATGACCACGCGCAGGCGCACCAGGCGCCCGTCGCGCACCAGGCCGCGCATCAGGACTTCCGAGAGCAGGCGCGAGTCGATGTTGCCGCCACAGATCGGGATGCCGACGCGCTTGCCGGTGAACTGCGACGGATGTTCGAGCAGCGCGGCGAGACCCGCGGCGCCGGCGCCTTCGGCGACGGTTTTTTCGATTTCCATCAGGGCGACCACGGCGCGTTCGATGGTTTCCTCATTGGCGATGAGTATTTCAATTCCCAGCGATTGAAGAATTGCATATGGCAGGTCCCCCACATCCCGGACCGCCATGCCCTCGGCGATGGTGTCGCCGCCCACCGCAACCGGCAGGCCGGTCAGCCGCTGGTGCATCGCGCACCAGTTTTTCGATTCGACGCCGAACACCTGGAGCGCCGGTTTGAGCGCTTTGGCCGCGACGGCCATCCCTGCGATCAGGCCGCCGCCGCCGACCGGCACCACCAGCATGTCGAGTTCGGGCGCCTGTTCGAGCATTTCGAGCGCGACCGTGCCCTGGCCGGCCACGACCGCCGGGTCGTCGTAGGGGTGAATGAAGGTAAGGCCTTCGCGCCGCTCCAGTTCGCGCGCGTGCAGCGCGGCTTGCGCGAGCGTGTCGCCTTCGAGCACCACCTCGGCGCCGTGCACCTGCGTGCTGCGCACCTTGTTGTTGGGCGTGCCGCGCGGCATCACGATCACGGCACGCGTGCCCAGGCGCGCAGCGTGGTAGGCGACGCCCTGCGCGTGGTTGCCCGCGCTCATTGCGATCACGCCGCGCTTGCGCCCGGCCGCGCCGAGCACGAGCAGCTTGTTGAGCGCGCCGCGCTCCTTGAACGCGGCGGTGAACTGCAGGTTCTCGAACTTGAGCCAGACCTCGGCCCCGGTCAGCCGCGACAGCGTGCGGCTGTGCAGGCAGGGCGTGCGCTCCACCGCGCCCGCAATGCGCTGCGCTGCGGCGCGGATGTCATCGAGGGAAACCGCACGGGAAACGGGCATGGCGCAGTCTAGCGTCGCTATAATCCTTTTATGCGAAAAATTCTAATCGCCCTGCTGCTTCTCTACGTGGGGAGCGTGCAGGCACAGTATCCGAATCGCCCGGTCAAGCTTGTGGTTCCGTTCACTCCTGGAACCGGGATCGACATTCTGGCCCGGGTATTCGCGCAAAAACTCCAGGAGCGGACCAAAAACCCGGTGGTGGTGGAAAATCGCCCCGGCGCGAGCGGCAACATCGGCACCGAGGCGGTCGCCAAGGCGCCTGCCGACGGCTATACGCTGCTCATGACGGCGACCACCATCGTGCAAAGCGCGGTGCTGCACAAATCCGTGCCCTACGATCCGAAGGCCATGACGCCCATCGGCCGCGCCGCGGTCGGCAATCTTTCCCTGGTCGCGCATCCATCGGTCGCGGCGCGTTCGGTGTCGGACCTGATTGCGCTCGCCAAGGCGCAGCCCGGCAAGCTCAACTACGCCTCACCCGGCAACGCCACGCCGCACCACCTCGCCATGGAACTGCTCAAGCTGCATTTCGGCGTGCAGCTGGTGCACGTACCGTACAAGGGAACCGCGGGCGCCGTGACCGATCTCCTCGGCGGGCAGGTCCAGCTCATGTTTCTTCCCGTGCACGTCGCGCTGCCCCAGGTGCAGGCCGGCAAGCTCAGCATGCTCGCCTCCGGCGGCGCGCAGCGCTCGCCCGTGACGCCGCAGGTGCCCTCGCTCGCGGAAGCGGGCGTGCGCGATATCGACGTCGACATCTGGTACGCGCTGCTCGGCCCCGCCGGGCTGCCGCGCGAGGTGGTGGCGCAGCTCAACGCCGAACTCGCGGCCATCCTGGGGGACGCGGAAACACGTGCCGGGCTGCTCAAGCAGGGCCTCAGCCCGCAGACCGGAACGCCGGCTGAGCTGGCGAAGCTCATCGAGGCCGACCTGGAGCGCTGGGGCCGCGTGGTGCGCGAGGCGCGCATCAGCGCCGACTGATCGATGACGGCGCCGGTTCTCCACCGGGCCGAAGGGCCGGTCCTTATAGTCGGCGGAGGGATAGGCGGCTTGACACTCGCCCTATCGCTGCATCAAGCCGGCATTGCCTGCAAGGTCTTCGAAGCCGCTCCCGGGATCAAACCGCTCGGCGTCGGCATCAACCTGTTGCCGCACGGCATGCGCGAGCTGACGGAACTGGGGCTGCAGGAGCGCCTCGCCGCCGTCGCGGTGGAGACGCGCGAACTGTGCTTCTACAACCGCTACGGCCAATTCATCTTCAAGGAGCCGCGCGGCCGCTTCGCCGGCTACGGCTGGCCGCAGCTTTCGATCCATCGCGCCGACCTGCACGAAATTCTGCTGCAAGAAACGCGCAGCAGGCTGGGTATGGACTCGGTTGTACTGGGCAAGAAATGCATTTCAGTTTCAGAAAATGCCGAAGTCAAATTCGCAGACGGCAGTTCGGTATCCGGCAGCTGCGTCGTCGGCTGCGATGGAATTCATTCCACTGTTCGCAAGCTGCTGTTCCCGCACGAAGGGCCGCCGGCCTACCAGGGCATCAACATGTGGCGCGGCGTGACCCGCATGAAGCCATTCCTGACCGGCGCCAGCATGGCGGTGGCCGGCTGGCTGGAAGTCGGGAAAATGGTGGTGTACCCGATCGGGAACACGCTCGATGCCCAGGGGCGCCAGCTGGTCAACTGGGTGGCCGAGATCCAGTCGCCGCGCAGCGTAATGCAGGACTGGAACCTGGGCGGGAAAATCGAGGACTTCTACCCGAGCTTCGAAAAATGGCGCTTCGACTGGCTCGATTGCGCGGCGCTGATCCGCGGCGCCGACCAGGTGCTCGAGTATCCGATGGTCGACCGCGATCCGCTGCCGTACTGGACGCGGGGGCGGATAACGCTGCTGGGGGATGCCGCGCACCCGATGTATCCGCGCGGCTCGAACGGGGCGGGGCAGGCAATTATTGATGCAAGAACTTTGACCGGGTGTCTTGCCAAAAATAAAAATACGGAAAAAGCCCTGAAAGAATATGAGCAAATTCGACTGCAGGCCACCAGTGACCTGGTGCTCATGAACCGCGCCAACCCGCCTGATGCCATCCTGCGCGAAGTGTGGAAAAGGAGCGGCGACAAGCCCTTCGCGCGCATCGAGGACCTCATCAGCATCGCCGAACTGGTGGCGCTGTCCGAGAACTACAAGCGCGTCGCCGGTTTCGAGCGCGACAGCCTCGCGCAACGCGCATCGCTGGTTTGATCGCCGGCTTCGGGGAGGTTGCGTGGAGGTACCTGAAAATCTGAAATACACCGCGACGCACGAATGGATCGCCGATCATGGCGACGGCACCGTTACCGTGGGCATCACCGCGGTCGCGACCGAACAGCTGGGCGAACTGGTGTACGTGGAGTTGCCCAAGCCGGGCGCGAAGTTCAAGCAGGGCGAGGCCTGCGCGGTGGTCGAATCCACCAAGGCGGCATCCGAGGTCTACGCGTCGCTCTCCGGGGAGGTGATCGCGGCGAACGACGCGCTCTCGAGCGCACCGGCACCGGTCAATGCCGCGCCTTATACCGACGGATGGCTGTTCAAGCTCCGGCTTTCCGATCCGCAGGAGCTTCTGGCGTTGCTCGACGCACCCGCCTACCGCGCTGCGGCCGGCCTGCCCTGACGTGGGCGAGGATCTGTTTCGCCGCGACGGGTTCCTCGAGCGGCACCTGGGCAGCGGCGGCGAGGACGAGCGCGCGCTGCTCGCGGCGCTGGGCTGCGACTCGATCGGGGCATTGATCGACGAGGTGGTGCCGCGCGAGATCCGCATGGACGGAGCGCTCGACCTGCCCGCTGCGGTGGACGAATCACAGGCACTCTCGGAGCTGAGGTTGCTGGCGGCGCAGAACGAGCACTGGCGCAGCTTCATCGGCCAGGGCTACTACGGCTGCATCACGCCGGCAGTGATCCAGCGCAACGTGGTCGAGAATCCGGGCTGGTATACCGCCTACACGCCCTACCAGGCCGAGATTTCGCAGGGGCGCCTCGAAGCGCTGCTGATCTATCAGCAGATGGTCATCGATCTCACCGGGCTGCCGGTGGCGAATGCCTCGCTGCTGGATGAAGCGACCGCGGCCGCCGAGGCGATGACCCTGATGCGCCGCTCGACGCAGCACCGCGCCCAGGCGTTCTTCATCGACGCCGCCTGCCATCCACAGGTGATCGCGGTAGTGCGCACGCGCGCACGCTGGCTGGGAATCGAACTGATCGACGGCGATGCGATGCGCGATCTCGATCCTGCGCGCGTGTTCGGCGCGCATCTGCAGTACCCCGATACGCGGGGCCGGATTGCCGATCCGCGGCCCGTGATCGAGCGCATGCACGCCGCGCAAGGCCTGGTCTGCCTGGGATGCGACCCGCTCGCCCTGCTGCTGCTCAAATCCCCGGGCGAGCTGGGCGCCGATGTGGCGATCGGCTCGGCCCAGCGCTTTGGCGTGCCGCCGGGCTTCGGCGGTCCGCACGCGGCCTTCATGGCGACGCGCGATGCGTTCAAGCGCGCGATGCCGGGGCGCATCATCGGCGTGTCGCGCGATGCCGCCGGCCGCGTCGCGCTCAGGATGGCCTTGCAGACGCGCGAGCAGCATATCCGGCGCGACAAGGCGACGAGCAACATCTGCACCGCGCAGGCGCTGCTCGCCAACGTCGCGGCGTTCTATGCGGTGTGGCACGGCCCCGCAGGCCTCGCGCGCATCGCGCGGCGCGTCAACCTGCTGGCGCGGCTGCTCGCCGCGAGCGTCCCGGTGGAGTCGCAGGCGTTTTTCGACAGCGTGGTGGTGCGCCCGAATGATTCGCCCGAGAACGTGCGCAGCCGCGCCGCGGAGAGGCGCATCAATCTGCGCTGGTTCGATGACGGCGCAGTGGGTGTGAGTTTCGATGAACGCAGCACGCCTGGCGACCTCGCCGACCTGGTGGAAGTGCTCGGTGGGACGCGAACCGGCCCGGCCGCGCTCGAACCGCCGCCGTCCATCCCGCCCCAGCTGCGCCGCAGCGACGCGGTGCTCGCGCATCCGGTATTCCACGCGCACCGCACCGAGACCGAGATGATGCGCTATCTCAAGCGGCTGGAGAACAAAGACCTGTCGCTTGCGCACGGCATGATCCCGCTGGGTTCCTGCACCATGAAGCTGAACGCGGCGGCCGAACTGGCGCCCATCTCCTGGCCTGCGTTCGCGGAACTGCATCCGTTCGTGCCGGCACCGCAGGCGGCCGGCTATCTGGCAATGATCGGCGGACTGGAGCGGGCCCTGGCGGCGATCACCGGCTTCGCGCGCGTTTCGTTCCAGCCCAATTCGGGCGCGCAGGGCGAATACGCCGGGCTGCTGGCGATCCGCAACTACCATGCATCGCGTGGCGAGGGCGGACGCGATGTCTGCCTGATTCCCGCCTCGGCGCACGGCACCAATCCGGCCTCCGCAGCGCTGATCGGTCTGAAGGTCGTGGTGGTGGCCTGCGATGCGCAGGGCAACGTCGACCTGATCGATCTCGAGCGCAAGGCGGCGCAGCATGAGGGCCGCGTCGCGGCGCTGATGCTGACCTATCCTTCGACGCACGGCGTGTTCGAAACCAGGGTGCGCGAAATCTGCGACATCACGCACCGCGCCGGCGCGCAGGTCTACATGGATGGCGCGAACCTGAATGCGCTGGCGGGAATCGCGCAGCCGGCGCGCTTCGGCGCCGATGTCTGCCACATCAACCTGCACAAGACTTTCTGCATTCCGCACGGCGGCGGCGGCCCCGGGATGGGGCCGATTGCGGTGGCCGCGCACCTCGCGCCGCACCTGCCAGGGCATCCCTGCTGGCCGGAGGAAGCGCTGCGCATGCAAAACGGCACGGTCGGCGCGGCGCCCTTCGGCAGCGCGCTGATCCTCGCGATCCCCTGGATGTACCTGCGCATGATGGGGCCGCTCGGCATCCGGCGCGCGAGCGAACTGGCGATCCTCAATGCCAATTACATCGCGCTGCGCCTGAAGCCCTACTTCCCGGTGCTCTACGCCGGCGCGAACGGCCGGGTGGCGCACGAGTGCATCCTCGACCTGCGCGCGCTCAAAGGCGAGATCGGCGTCACTGCCGAGGACGTCGCCAAGCGGCTCGCCGACTATGGTTTCCACGCGCCGACGGTGTCGTTCCCGGTGGCCGATACCCTGATGGTGGAGCCGACCGAAAGCGAGTCGAAGGCCGAGATCGACCGCTTCTGCGATGCGATGATCGCGATCCACGGCGAGCTGGCGAGGATCCGCTCCGGGGAATGGGGCCGCGCCGACAACCCGCTGAAGAATGCGCCGCACACCGCGGAGGAAATCGCCGCCGACTGGAAGCACGCCTACAGCCGCGAGGCGGCGGCCTACCCGACCAGCGCGCAGCGTGCCTGGAAGTACTGGCCGCCGGTGAAGCGCGTGGACAACGCCGCCGGCGACCGGCACCTGGTTTGCACCTGTCCGCCCATGGAGGACTGGGTGTGAGTGGGGCCTTGCCGCGCACGCCGCTGCATGCGCTGCACCTCGAACTTGGCGCGCGCATGGTGCCCTTTGCGGGCTACGAAATGCCGCTGCAGTACGCGCACGGACTCAAAGCCGAGCATCTGTGGACGCGCGAGCAGGCGGGGCTGTTCGACGTGTCGCACATGGGACAGCTGCGCTTGCGCGGCGATGAATTGCATGCCTCGCTCGAGCGCGCGCTGCCGGTGGATTTCGCCGCCTGGCCCGCCGGTTTGCAGAAATACTCGCTGCTGCTGAACGACCGGGGCGGCATCGACGACGACCTGATGGTGACGCGGCTGGAGAATGACGTCGCGATCGTAGTCAACGCGGCCTGCAAGGAGCGGGATCTCGCGCGGCTGCGCGCGCTGTGCCCGGCGCTCGAGTTTTGCGTGCTCGACCACGCGCTGATTGCGTTGCAGGGACCGTGCGCGCGCGAGGTCATTGCCGACGCGG
>CAZTSJ010000248.1:0-5309 GCA_964616875.1 uncultured Bordetella sp.
GTCGAGGAATTGCGCCTCGGTGTAGGTGCCGAAATCGCTGCGCGCGATCTCGGCGTCCGACAGGTCCGGCATCACCTTCTTCAGGTCTGCCACGCCGTCGTATGCGACGCGCATCAGGCCCGCGGTGAAGCGCGAGTTGCCGCCGGATTCCTCTTCCGGCGCGCGCTCGAGCACCAGCACCTTTTTACCGGATTCGGAAGCAGACAGTGCCGCACACAGGGCGGCGTTGCCTGCTCCTACGATGATGACGTCGTACTCCATCGCCTAGAACTGATATTTCCGCAAGCCCCCGTCAACCGGGATTACCGCGCCGGTGATGTAACGCGCCTTGGGCGAGGCGAGGAAGCAGACGAGGTTCGCGAGGTCCTCGGGCTGGCCGTATTCGCCCGCCGGGATCTCGT
Organism: uncultured Bordetella sp.; assembly: GCA_964616875.1. GTDB lineage: Bacteria > Pseudomonadota > Gammaproteobacteria > Burkholderiales > SG8-39 > RBG-16-66-20. Next base: position 402 of record CAZTSJ010000248.1, read on the forward strand.
GCTCGGACTGCCACTGGCGGTATTCCGGCGTGTAGTTGCGCAGGATCTGCTCGCTGATGATGCGGCCTGGCGGTATGCAGTTCACCGTGATGCCATGCTTGCCGACTTCGCGCGACAGGCCCTTCGACCAGGAATGCATCGCCGCCTTGGCGCAGAAGGCGCCGTTGATGCCTTCGGGTTCGCTCTTGCCGGTGATGCTGACGATGCGGCCCCACTTGCGCCCGATCATCTGCCCGAGCAGCCGGTGGGTGAGCTGGCGATGGCGCGTGAAATTGAGCGTCATCGCCTCGTGCCACTGCGCTTCGCCGGCATCGAGCTCGAATTTGCGCGATCCGCCTGCGTTATTGACCAGGATCTCGACCGTGCCGAGGCCGGCAAGCGCGGCAGCGGCGATCTTTGCGGGCGCATCCTCTTGCATGAAGTCGCACGTGATGATGACAAGCTTGGCGCCGATCTCCGACTGCAGCGTCTCGAGCAGCTCGCGCCGGCGCGCGACCACCGCAAGGCGCACGCCTTCGGCGGCCAGGGATTTCGCGATCGAGCGCCCGATGCCGGCGCTCGCGCCGGTGACCAGGGCCGTCTTGCCCGAGATGCCGAGGTCCATGGCAGGGAAGGGAGCGGGCTTACTTCTGGCCGAGCACGGGCGGCCGCCAGGACAGCGGCAGCGGACCGGGCGCGCGCAGCACGCGGATCATGCGCATCGCAGCCTCGCGCCCGTTGTAGTAGCGCGGCATCAGCACCGTTTCGGAAAAGCCGAGCGCGCGGTAGAAGCGGCGCGCGGCCTCGTTGTCGGCGCGCAATTCCAGATGCACGCTGGCCATGCCTGCAGTGAGCGCCGATTCCATGAGCCACTCCACCATGCGCCGGCCGATGCCGCGCCGGCGCTGCAGCGGCTGCACCGCGAGCAGCACCAGGTGCGCCCGCTCGTCGCCGAAGTCCATGATCGAGAAACCGGCGATCGCCGGGCGCGCGCCCGTGACATAGGTGGGCCGCTCGCTCGCCGCGAGCACCACCGATTCCCGCCGCCGCATGGCGCGCAGGACGTGCGCCGGGTCGTAGCGCCAGCCCAGGCCCGATTCGATGTGATCGCGCGACATCTCGGCGATGGCGCGGGCGTCGCCCGCTTCGGCGATGCGGACCGTGACGGAAACTTTCTCTTTCTTCACGCGAACGATTGTGCCATGATTATTCGTCCGCGGAACGCGCGCCGAATCTTTCCCGGATCCGAATCGCGCGCTCCAGGCCATCTGTTGCCTCGAGGACCTTCAATCTCAGGTCCGCGTCGATGTCGCTGCGCTGCAGGAACCTGTTGATCTCGACGAGCGCCGCCGGGCCGGTCTGCCCGCCGACGAACGCGGACAGCCAGTTGCCAACGAAAAAAATTCTCCTTGTGCGCTTCAGTTCCGGCAGCTGCGCAAGCGCTTCGGCCAGCACGGGCCGCATGGTCGCTGCATCTTCGGGTGCATTCAGCGGCGTCAAGGCGGCCTCGATCCAGCTTTCCGGCAGTGTCTTGTCCTCGAGGAATGCCCTGAACAGATTCCGTTTTGCCGCCGGATCGGCCGCCGCCGCCGCGTAAGCGTAGCGCCGGCCGTCGTCGCCAGGATCGGCCGCGGACTGGGCCGCAAGCCTCGCCGGCGCCTCCGCATCTCCGCGCACATAGAGGCGCTGCACGATGCGGAAGCGGTCCCGCGATGCCAGCATGGGCATGCCCAGCAATTGCTTGAGTTCGGCGATGCCCGCGGGCGACCACGCCACGTCGATGAATGCCCGCGTCAGGAGAAGATTGCGCGAACCGGTCGCGCCTCGCTCGCGCAGCGCGCGCTCCAGCACCGGCGCGAGCGCGTCGCGCTGCGCGTCGTTGAGGTAGCGCCTAAAGGCGGCCTCGACGCGAACGAGCAGGCCGGATAGCGCGATGTCGTCGCGCGTCGCGGGCAGCTGGGTGATCGCAAAAAAGAGAAACCGTTCGGGCGAGAGCTCCGCGTCTCGCACCGATTCCCATGCCGCCTCGACCAATTGCGCCCGCAGCAGGGTGCTGCCGGGATCGAAAGACGGCGTCAACGCGGTCTTGAGACTTTGTGGATCCAGCAAGAAGCGGCCGTAGCCGAAATCACCATGATTGGGAAAGACGATGGATTGATTGGCGGCAATCTTTATCTTCAGATATTCCTTCTCGAGAAAAACTTCCTGAGAACTGCCCGAAGCCAGAATCCTCAACTTCATGGGCCACACGCCGCCTTCGCCGAGGGTGTCCTGCTGCTCCAGCCTGCCGTCGGTGATGCGCACGGTCGGCATGCCGCGCCGCTGCACCCAGGCCTCGGCCCAGCGGCCGAGTTTCCTGCCCGAGGCGCGCTCGAAGGCGCCTACCAGGTCCTGCCAGCTGGCAGCGCCGTAGGCGTGGCGTTTGAGGAAATCCCGCACCGCGCGGCGAAACACTTCTTCGCCGAGGTAGAACTCGGCTTGGCGCAGCACCGCGGGTCCCTTGGAGTAGACGATCGCGCCGTAGGCAGATTTTGCGTCAGCGAGGTTTTTCAACGGGTAGCGTATGGCGGTGGTGCCGCGCGTCGCGTCAGTGCGCACCGCACCCAGCTTGAGGATGTGGAACGCGGTCCAGGCATCGAATTCCGGCAGCAAGGCCTCGGTCGCCTTGGCGGCCATGAAGTTGGCGAAGCCTTCCTTCAGCCACAGGTCGTCGAACCAGCGCATGGTGACCAGGTCGCCGAACCACTGGTGCGAGGTCTCGTGGAATATGAGTTGCGCCCGGCGCAGCAGGTCCGTCGCGCTGGGTGGTGCGGTAAACAGCACCCGCTCCTCGTTGAGGAAGGTCGCACCGGCGTGCTCCATGCCGCCATAGGGAAATTCCGGCACCAGCACCAGGTCGTACTTGGCGAACGGGAATTTGCGCGCGAAATAACGCTCGAAATACGCGCTTGCCTCCCGGTTGAGGCGCAGCACCTCGTCGGCGTGCGCTTGCGCCGCCTCGAGCTTCGAGCGCCGCACAAACAGGCGCACCGGGTCGCCCTCGGCGCGCAGCGCCGCGAAAGGCCCCGCGGCAAATGCGAAGAGATAGGTGGAGATGGGCTCGGTCTGTTTGAACTTTATCCTCCCGGGCACTTGGTCTTCCGTGGCCGCGTTGGAAACCGCCGTCCAGTTGCGCGGCAGTTCCAACTCGAGCGAAAACCGTCCCTTCAGATCGGGTTGGTCGAAGCAGGGAAAGAGCGTGCTCGCGTCCGCGGGCACGAGCAGCGTGTAGAGATACTCGGCGCCGTCCACGCGATCCCGGTATCGTGTCACCGCGCTGCCCGATACCGCAACCGGGGACTCGAAGGCGAGCCGGATGCTGTTGCGGCCGGCCTTCAGGTGCTTCCTGGAGATAAGCAGGTGTTCGCTCTTCAAATCCGGTGCCACTGAAACATCATTGACGCGAACATCCCGTATTGGCGCGCCGCGCCAGTCGAGGATCAGGTCCACCGGCTTACGTGGTGCCTTTAGCGTTATTTCAAGTTTTCCTTGCAACAGGTCGGAACCTTCAACCAATTGAATGCGAAGTGCATAGCGGATGTCGCGATAATGCTGCGCGCGCCACTGCGCAAGTTCGAGCGAAACGCCGGCTTCGAGCGGCGGGCTTGCGGCGGCTGTCATGGGCAGCTGCAGGATAGCGGCAAGCAGAATGGCGCGCATCGAATGAAGTCTAGCGCGTACCATATTGCCTCATGGCAAAACGCGTGAACCTCGCGCTGCAGGGCGGCGGCGCGCACGGCGCCTTCGGCTGGGGTGTGCTCGACCGGCTCGCCGAGGACGGCCGCCTCGAGGTCGAGGGCCTGTCGGCGGCCAGTGCCGGATCGGTCAATGCGGTAATCTACGCGCAGGGCCTCATGAACGGCGGCAACGACGGTGCGCGCAAGGCGCTGGAGAAATTCTGGCGCGCGATCAGCGACGCCGGCACGCCCTATGCGCCGGCTACCATGATCCTGCAGTCGCTCACCGGCGTGTTCTCACCGTACCAGTTCAACCCCTTCAACCTCAACCCGCTGCGCGAGGTGCTGGAGAAGAACGTCGACATTCAGGCGGTGCAGGCTTGCGACCGGGTGGCTCTGTTCATCTGCGCCACCAACGTGCGCAACGGCCAGCCGCGCATTTTCAACACCCGGGAACTGACGCTCGACATGGTGCTCGCTTCGGCCTGCGTGCCGTCGATGTTCCATGCGGTCGAGGTGGCGGGCGAGCACTACTGGGACGGCGGCTACATGGGCAACCCGCCTTTGTACCCTCTCATTTACAACACCCGCAGCCGCGACATCGTGATTGTGCACATCAACCCGATCGTGCGGCCGCAGTTGCCGACCACCGCGCACGAGATCCAGAACCGGCTCAACGAGATCACGTTCAATTCTTCCCTGATCCGCGAATTGCGCGCCATTGCCTTCGTCACCAAGCTCATCGACGAGGGATGGCTGAAGGACGAATACCGGGACAAGCTCAAGCGCGTGCTGATCCATTCAATCCGCTCGGACGGGGTGATGTGCGACCTGAGCGTCGCGAGCAAGCTCAATACGAACTGGCAATTCCTGTGCGAGTTGCGCGACCGCGGCCGAGCGACGGCGGCCGCCTGGCTCGAGCAGGCCTACGAGCACATCGGCGAGCGCTCTACGGTGGACCTGCGCACGGAATACCTCGGCGAAGCCCCGGCGAATGCCCCCGGCCAGCATGCCTGAACGCTTCGACGCGGTCGTGATCGGCGCCGGGCAGGCGGGACCTCCGCTCTGCGCTCGCCTGGGCGAGCAGGGGCTCAAGACCGCGATCATCGAGCGCAAGCTCCTCGGTGGCACCTGCGTCAACGTCGGCTGCATTCCCACCAAGACGCTGGTCGGCAGCGCGCGCGCGATCCACATGGCGCGGCGCGGCGCCGAG
>CAZTSJ010000249.1:0-9676 GCA_964616875.1 uncultured Bordetella sp.
GCAGCAGCCGGATGACGTTCTCGGCGGTGACGTTGAACACCAGGCCGGCATCGAGGCCCATTTTCACCAGTTCGCCGCAAGGCCGGTCCAGCTCCACGCCGATCATGAGGCCCATGCCGCGTATGTCGGCAACCCCGGCGACCCCGCCGAGCGACGCCTTCAGCCCGCCAAGCATGGCACCGCCGACTTTCGCCGCGTTCTCAAGCAGGCCTTCGTCGCGCATCGTGTCCAGCGTCGTCACCACGCCGCACATCGCAAGCTGATTGCCGCCGAAGGTGGAGCCGTGGTTGCCCGGTTTGAACACGCCCTTGGCGCGCCCGCCGACCACGCAGGCGCCCACCGGCACGCCGCCGGCGAGGCCTTTGGCGAGCGGCACCACATCCGGCAGGATGCCGGCGTGCTGGTAGACGAACCACTTTCCGGTGCGGCCCAGGCCGCACTGGATCTCGTCGGACATGAACAGCCATTCGTTGCGGTCGCAGATCTCCCTCAGGCCCTTGAGGTAGTCCAGGCGCGAGACATTGATGCCGCCCTCGCCCTGGATCGGCTCCACGAACACCGCCACCACGTTCTTGTTGTGCGCGGCGACCTGGCGCACGGCGTCAAGGTCGTTGAGCGGTACGCGCACGAAGCCCTGCACCAGCGGCTCGAAGCCGGCCTGGACCTTGCGGCTGGCGGTGGCCGAGAGCGTCGCGAGCGAGCGGCCATGGAACGCCTTTTCCATGACGATGATCGCGGGCTCCGCGATGCCCCGGTCGTGACCGTACTTGCGCGCGACTTTGATCGAGGCTTCCCCCGCCTCCAGCCCGGAGTTGCAGAAAAACACCTCGTCAAGTCCGGTGATCTGCGCGATGCGGTCGGCCGCCTGCTCCTGCAGCGGCATCTGGAACAGATTGGAAGTGTGCATGACGCGGCCGATCTGCTCGGTGAGGGCACGCACCAGCCGCGGGTGGTTGTGTCCGAGCGTGTTGACCGCGATGCCCGAGAGCGCATCGAGGTACTTCTTGCCGGCCTCGTCCCACAGCCACACGCCCTGGCCTCGCACGAACGCGACCGGCTGGCGGGCGTAGGTGTGCATCACATGGCTCATAGGGCGCTCCCCAAAATAAAAACGGCGGCCCAATGCCGCCGTTAACATGATGTTAATGACCTAGCCGATGCGGCGCAAGCCGCGCTCCTCCGCCGGCTTGAGCACGCGCACGCAGGGCTGGTAGCCCTCGTGCACGATGCCGTGCAGTTCGGTGCGCTTCTGCGAGCGCAACAGGTTGGCAAGGTACTCGCTGATTTTCGGCGTAATCACCTGGCCCGGGACCAGCACCGGGATGCCGGGCGGGTAGGGCACGATGCCGTCGGCGCAGACGCGGTGCGCGAGCGAGCGGTTGACGCGTTCCCGGTCGTCGAACACGGGAAGGAGCTCGCCGCCGCAGTAATAGGCGTCGCGCGGCAGGTAGCGCAGCCTGGTGAGCGCGGGGATTTCCGGCGTACGCACCAGCCGCCGCGGCGCGCGCGCCTCGCGCGCGAGGCGCATCAGGGCGTCGTACAAGCGCGACACCTTGGAGCGCGTGGTGCCGATGGTGAGGAGCAGGGTGATGGTATTGAAGGTGCTCTTCTCGATCTGGATGTTGAAGCGGTCGAAGAGCACTTTCTGCAGTTCGTCCACCGTATAGCCGCAACCCGAGACGTCCACCGTCACCTTGGTGATGTCCAGGCGGATGCCGTCGCCGCGCACCGCTTCGGGCAACAGGTCGGTGAGCTCCAGCACGCGGAACACGCCGGTGGAGTTGATCTGCTGGCGTAACTCGTTGGCCAGCGCGATGGTGCGCGAGAGCAGCTTGTAGCCTTCCATCACGGCCTGCTTGCGTGCCACGTCCAGGCTCGCGATCAGGCCGTACTGCGGCGAGGTGGAGGTGTGCATGTTGAAATTCTCGCGAAACAGATGCTCGCGGAAATCCGGATCGTTGACGTGAATCATCGAGGCCTGCGAAAAGGCCGACAGCACCTTGTGCGTGGATTGCGTGGCGTAGTCCGCGCCCGCTTCCAGCGCCGTGGGCCGGAACTCGGGGTGGAAGCGCGCGAAGCCGTACCAGGCCTCGTCGACGATGACCTTGATCCCCTTGGCGTGCGCCGCGGCGACGATCGGTTCGAGGTCGTAGCGCAGCCCGTCATAGGTGCAGGAGGTGAGGATTAATGCCTGGGCGTCCGGGTGTTTTTTTATTTCATTTAAAAGAATTTTTTTAGGGACAGGACCATAAAGACCGTATTTCCTGTTGAGGGCGGAATCGAGGTAAACCGGGTGCGCGCCGGAAAGGACCACGCCGTGGTGCACGCTTTTGTGGCAGTTGCGGTCGAGCAGCAGCTTCTCGCCCGGCGCAAGCAGGGTCTGGAAAATCACCTTGTTCGCGGTGGAGGTGCCGTTGGTGGCGAAAAACGTGCGGCGCGCGCCGAACGCCTTGGCCGCCATCTGCTGCGCTTCGGCGATCACGCCGCGCGGCTCCATGAGCGAATCGAGCATCGGCACGGAGACGGAAAGATCGGCGTCGAACACGTGGTCGCCCATGAACTCGTAGAAATCGTTCACCCACGGGCTGCCGCGCAGGGACTCGCCCGAGGAATGGCCCGGCGTGTGCCACTGGTCCTTCGCCATCCAGACGTAGGTCTTCAACTGGTCGGTGAAAGGCGTGCGCGCTTTTTCCTGGATCTGCGCGTTGAGGATGCGGTAAATGCCGCGGTAGTCGCGTTCCTCGCGGTAGAAGTAGCCGTCCACCGCCTCGGTGAAGAGGGCATCGACGACGTCGTCCTCGCTCTCTTGTGCGATGAGGATGTAGACGTCGAGCTCGGGGCGAAAGCGCGTGATCCGCTGCACCAGCTCGAGCGCCGACATCTGCAGTTTCTTCCTGCCGCCATTGTTCCTCGCGCCGGCGAGCGAATAGAGCTTGTCGTCCGCCAGCACGGCCTGGATGTCGCCGTCGGTCTCGATCGCGGCGAACGCCTCCCTGGCGGTGGCGACGCCGCTGAACGTGATGCCGAGCGGATTGTCGAGCGAGCGCGCGGCTGCGTTGAGGCCCTTGACGATCTCGCGCAGGGAAATCGGTTCGTCCTCGATGACCAGGATCCGGCTGAGCGGTTTTGCCATGCCGGATCAGTATAATTCCGCATGCCCGAGGACATGCTCGGAGGAACTGCTGCAGCCGACGTCATCGTCGAGTACGTCATTCAGGGCGTGACTCTCGACGGCAAACCGTTCCGGCCGAGCGACTGGGCCGAGCGCCTGTGCGGCGTGATGTCCGCGTTCGGCGGCGATCACCGCATGCAGTACTCCCCTTACGTTCATCCGGTCACTGCTGCGGGGGTGCGCTGCGTGGTGGTGGACGTGCGGCTCGAGGAACTCGAGCCCATGGCCTACCGCTTCCTGCTCGGTTTTGCGAAGGAAAACGAATTGAAGACGCGCGACGGGCGCGATGCCAACCGTACCGAACTCGCCAGGGTGCTGCGGGCCGGTGATACAGATTAGGTCATGGCCTTGATGGCGTGGGCGAGGCGGCTCTTCTGGCGCGCGGCGGCGTTGCGGTGCAGGACGCCCTTGGCGGCGACGCGGTCGATCGTCGCCTGCGATTTGACAAGCGCGGCACTGGCGGCTTTCTTGTCGCCGGCGGCGATCGCTTTCTTCACGTCCTTGACCGCGCTGCGCGCGGCGGTGCGCAGGCTCATGTTGCGATCGCGCAGTCCGACGGCCTGGCGCGCCCGCTTGCGGGCCGATTTGATGTTTGCCATGTGTTTGTTCCGGCTCTAAAAAAGGCGCGAATTCTAGCATGAACCCGCAGTCATGAACCTCGTTCGCGCCCTGGCCACCGTAAGCAGCATGACACTGCTGTCGCGGATCCTCGGCTACGTGCGCGATTTCTTCATTGCGCGGGTCTTCGGCGCCGGGCTTGCGACCGATGCCTTCTTCGTCGCCTTCCGCATCCCCAATCTGCTGCGCCGCCTGTTCGCCGAAGGGGCGTTTTCCCAGGCCTTCGTGCCGATCCTGGCCGAGGTGCGCAACCGGGAGACAGAGGCCGATACCAAGGCGCTGGTCGACTGCGTCTCCACGGCGCTGTTCCTCGCGCTGCTGGTCGCGGCCGCCGCCGGCATGGCGCTCGCCCCGCTGGTGGTCTATGTGACCGCGCCGGGATTCGCCGCGGAACCAGGCAAGTTCGAACTGACCGTGGCCATGCTGCGGATCACCTTTCCCTATATCGTCTTCATCTCGCTGGTGGCGCTGGCCGCGGGCGTGCTCAATACCTGGAGCCGGTTCGCGGTGCCGGCCTTCACGCCGGTGCTGCTCAATGTCTCGTTCATCGTCGCCGCCGCGTTTTTCGCCGACAGCTTCGAGCCGCCGGTGGTGGTGCTCGCCTGGGCCGTGTTCGCCGGCGGCCTCGCGCAGCTCGCGCTGCAGCTGCCGTTTCTGTGGAAAATCGGCATGCTGCCGCGCTGGCGGCTCAATCTCAAGCATCCGGGCGTCGCGCGCGTGCTCAAACTCATGGCGCCCGCGGTATTCGGGGTTTCGGTGAGCCAGGTGTCGCTGCTGATCAACACCATCTTCGCTTCGTTTCTCGTCACCGGCAGCGTGTCGTGGCTCTACTACGCCGACCGGCTGATGGAATTTCCCGCCGGCGTGCTCGGCGCCGCGCTCGGAACGATCCTCTTGCCCACTCTGTCGAAACACCATGCCGGTGGCGCGACCGCGGAATACAGCCGCCTCCTGGACTGGGGCTTGCGCGTGACTTTCCTGCTCGCAGTCCCGGCGGCAGCGGCCTTGGCCGTGCTCGCGCTGCCCCTGATCGCGACCCTTTTCCACTATGGCCGGTTCAGCGCCGAGGACGCCTGGATGACGCGCGAGGCGCTGGTCGCCTACAGCCTGGGGCTGGTCGGGATGATCCTGGTGAAAATCCTCGCGCCGGGCTTCTACGCGCGCCAGAACGTTGTAACGCCCGTGAAAATCGGCCTGGTGACGCTCGCCGCGACGCAGGCGATGAACCTCGCCTTCATCGGCCCCCTCAAGCACGCCGGCCTCGCGCTTGCGATCGGTCTCGGTGCCTGCTTGAATGCGTGGTTGTTATATCTGATGTTGAGAAAGCAAAACATTTACGCACCGCAGCCGGGGTGGCTGAGCTTTGCGCTCAAGGTCGGCATTGCGGTGATCGCGATGGCCGCCGCGCTCTATTTTGCGATGGGCCCGGCGGCGGCCTGGCTTGCAGCGGGCTGGCAGTGGAAACTGAGCATGCTCGCGGCCATGGTGCTGCTCGGTTTCACGGTCTACGGCGCGTGTCTGCTCGCGCTGGGGATCCGCCTGCGCCACTTTTCCATGCGGGGTGCCGAATGACCGGGTTGGCCGAATTCTCCAGGCTCATGTTGCGCCAGGATAAGCAGATCGAGCTCGCGCGCGCCTGCCTGCAGATCGCCGAGGACGCCTATCCCGGGCTGGACGTGGACGGCTATGTGGGTGAGATCGAGCGCTTCGCCAGGCGCCTGCGCACGCGCTTCGCGCCGGAGGCGGTTGCGGAGGACCGCATCATCGCGTTGAACGAATTCCTCTTCGACGACCTGGGCTTCGGCGGCAACACCGACGACTACTACGATCCGCGCAACTCCTACCTGAACGAGGTCATCGACCGGCGCACCGGGATTCCGATCACGCTCGCGGTGCTCTACATGGAGATCGGCCGGCGCATCGGCCTGCCCTTCGAGGGAGTGTCCTTCCCGGGGCACTTCCTGGTGCGCCTGCCGTTGCGCGGCGGCACGCTGGTGCTGGATCCGTTCTCCGGCGGCGTGCCGCAGTCGGAAGCCGAATTACGCGAACTGCTCAAGCGCGTGATTCCGCCCGGCGTCGGAGCGGCCGATCTGCCGCTCGACCAGTTTCTCGAGCCGGCCAGCAACCGCCAGATCCTCGCGCGGCTGCTGCGCAACCTCAAAGGCATCTACCGCGAGAAGGACCAGCCCGAGCGCCTGCTCGAAGTGCTCAACCGCGTGATCGTCGTGGCGCCGGAATCGGCCGCGGAGCTGCGCGAGCGGGGCCTGGTCTACGTGCGCCTGGAGTGCTGGCGCCCGGCGCTCAAGGATCTCGCGGATTACCTGGAGCGCGAGCCCGAGGCGCCGGACCAGGACGAGGTACGTTCGAAAATGGTGGACCTCACCGTGCGCTGCGCACGGTTGAACTGACCGGGGCTGATTTCTCGACGACTCCGGCCTCCGCGCGCATTTGCAGCGCCCGCTTCTGTACCGCCTGATGCAGCTCGGGCTTGTACCCCAGCGCGAAAAACAGTTCTGCCGCGAGAAAGATCGGCGCGACGAAAATCTGGAACAGGTTGTCCACCAGCGCGGGCTTGCGTCCTTCGTAGACGTGGCCCCAGAGTTGTAGCGCCCAGCCGCCGACGAAGAGGAGTAGAAACCAGCTGAGGCTCACGCCGAGCGATGCCTGCGCCAGCGGTTCCGCGGCCCAGAGCATGAGCGCGAACACTGCGCCCATCGCGAGGCCGAGTGGAATGTCGAGCACGAGGTAATACAGAAACAGAATCGCAGTCACCACCAGCGCCGCGCTCAGCGTGCTGCCGCCAATGTCGGCGCGCAACCAGCCCAGTGGAATCATGAGAGAGAAAACGATCATCGGCACGCCGACGAAATGCGTCGCCTTGTTGCGCGCATCCTGATGGTAGGCCGCGTAGGTGGACATCTGGTCTTCGAGCGTTTTCACAAGGCATCCTCCGAGTGAATTTCTCAAAGCGAAAGCCGCTATAATTCAACATTTTACACGCGCTTATGCAGGTTTCGCACGGGACCATCAAGCAGGGGGGCGGCCCCGTAGCGCTCACCATCGGCAATTTCGATGGCGTGCACCGCGGGCATCGCGCCATGCTGGATCGGCTGGTAGAAAAGGCGCGCGAGCTGAAGCTGGCTTGCAAAGTCCTGACATTTGAGCCGCATCCGCGCGAGTATTTTTCCCCGGCAACGGCGCCGACGCGGCTGACCCGGTTGCGCGAGAAGCTGGAATTGATCGCTGAAGCCGGGGTCGACCGGGTGCACGTGCTTCGGTTTGGTGCAGGGCTGGCTGAAGTTCCTGCGACGCGTTTTGTGGACGAGGTACTGCTGCGGGGTCTGGGCGTGCGCTGGTTGCTGGTAGGCCGGGATTTTCGCTATGGCGCGAAGCGCGCGGGCGACTTCGAGGCGCTCGATGCTGCCGCGAAGCGGCAGGGATTCGGGCTGGAAGCCATGGCCGATGTCCTGGAAGGGAGCCAGCGCGTATCCAGTTCCGGGGTACGCACGGCGCTTGCGGCGGGCGATCTGGCGAGCGCGCAACGCCTGCTCGGGCGCGCCTACACGATGAGCGGGCGGGTGGCGCACGGCGAAAAGCTCGGCCGCACGCTCGGCTTTCCGACGGCGAATATCGTCCTCAGGCGGCAGCCGCCGCTGGCGGGGATTTTCGCGGTGGAGGCGGAGCTTGAAGAGACGCGTGCCGTGATGCGCGGCGTCGCGAGCGTGGGCCGGCGGCCCACGGTGCGCGAGAATGCGCCGCCGCTGTTGGAAGTGCATCTGTTCGACTGGAGCGGCGAGCTGTATGGCCGCCACCTGAGGGTCAAATTCCTGCGCAAGTTGCGGGACGAGAAAAAGTACGACGGGCTGGACGCCCTGCGCTCTGCCATCGGGCGGGACGTGGCACAGGCAAAGGACTACTTCAGGCAACATGGCTGACTACAAGCACACGCTGAATCTGCCCGAGACGCCGTTCCCGATGCGCGGCGATCTTGCCAGGCGCGAGCCGCTGCTGGTGAAGCGGTGGAACGAAAAGGGCCTCTACAAGCGCCTGCGCTCGGTCGCGCAAGGCCGGCCGCGCTTCGTGCTGCACGACGGGCCGCCCTACGCCAACGGCGACATCCATATCGGCCACGCGGTGAACAAGATCCTCAAGGACGTGATCGTCAAATCGAAGTGCATGGCCGGCTTCGATGCGCCTTACGTGCCGGGCTGGGACTGCCACGGCATGCCGATCGAGGTGCAGATCGAGAAGAAGCACGGCAAGAACCTGCCGGCGGGCGAAACCCAGCGCCTGTGCCGCGCTTACGCCACCGAGCAGATCGCCAAGCAGAAGCAGGAATTCCAGCGCCTGGGCGTGCTCGGCGACTGGGACAACCCCTATCTCACGATGGCCTACCGCAACGAAGCCGACGAAATCCGCGGCCTCGGCATGCTGCTCGCGAAGGGCTACATTTTCCGCGGCCTGAAGCCCGTGAACTGGTGCTTCGATTGCGGCTCCGCGCTCGCCGAGGCGGAAGTCGAATACGAGGACCGCAAGGATCCCGCCGTCGACGTGGGTTTTGCATTTGCCGAACCCGAGAAAATCGCCAAGGCATTCAACCTGAAGAGCCTGCCGGACAGGCCAGGCCACATCGTCATCTGGACGACGACGCCCTGGACGCTGCCCGGCAACCAGGCGCTCAACCTGCACCCGGAATTCGATTACGCGCTGATCGACACGGACCGCGGCATGCTGATCCTCGCCGACGCGATGCTCGCGGCGGGGGACGTGCCGGAGGCGACCGAAGAGGAGTTCGATTCGCTGGCGATGCCGAAACTGCTGGCGAAATACGGCGTCAAGGTCTGGCGCTTGATCGGCAAGACGAAGGGCAAGGCGCTCGAGAACATTCGCTTCCGCCACCCGTTCTACGACCGCACGGCGCCGGTGTATCTGGGCGATTACGTCACGCTCGATACCGGCACCGGCATCGTGCATTCGTCGCCGGCTTACGGCGTGGAGGACTTCGAGTCCTGCCGGCGCTATGGCATGAAGGACGACGAGATCCTCACCCCGGTGATGGGCGACGGCAAGTACGCGGCCTCGCTGCCGGAGTTCGGCGGGCTTTCGATCTGGGACGCGAACCCGAAGATCGTCAAGCTGCTCGAACAAAAAGGCGCGTTGTTCGCGGTCGACTGGAAACACGTCCACAGCTACATGCATTGCTGGCGCCACAAGACGCCTGTGATTCTGCGTGCAACGGTGCAATGGTTCGCTGCCATGGACAAGGAAATCGGTGGCGAAACCCTGCGCGCGATGGCGCTGCGCGGCATCGAAGCCACCGAATTCTTCCCGGCCTGGGGCAAAGCGCGGCTGCACGGCATGATCGCCAACCGCCCGGACTGGACGCTGTCGCGCGCCCGGCAGTGGGGCGTGCCGATGCCGTTCTTCGTGCACAAGGAGACCGGCACGCTGCATCCGCGCACCCTCGAGTTGCTCGAAGAGGTCGCAAAGCGGGTGGAAAAGGGCGGTATCGAGACCTGGCAGACCGTGACGACCGGCGAATTCCTCGGCGCCGACGCGGCGCACTACGACAAGGTGAAGGACACCATCGACGTCTGGTTCGACTCGGGTTCCACGCATCTCACGGTGCTGAAAGGCTCGCACGCGAGCGAAAGCAGCTTCCCGGCCGACCTCTACCTGGAGGGCTCGGACCAGCACCGCGGCTGGTTCCATTCCTCGCTGCTGGTCTCCTGCATGATGAACGGCGTGCCGCCCTACAAGGCGCTGCTCACGCACGGCTTCGTCATCGACATGGAAGGCCGCAAAATGTCGAAGTCCAAGGGCACCGGCATGGCGCCGCAGCAGATTTCAGGCACGCTCGGCGCCGACATCCTGCGCCTGTGGGTC
>CAZTSJ010000250.1:0-5031 GCA_964616875.1 uncultured Bordetella sp.
GTCCTGGTAGCCGAAGAAGGCGGCCGAGACGCCGGAGAAGTCGGCGACCACGTTCTTGATCTTTGCCTGGGTGATCATTTCCTGGCCCTTCAGGATGCCGCCCAGCAGCAGCCCGATGATCACCAGCACGATCGCGATTTCGACCAGCGTGAAGCCTTTTTGAGTCCGTTTCATGGCCTGAGTCCTTCTTGAGTGGTTCAAGTGATGGGATATACGCAAGCCCCGTACCAGGCGAAAAGGACCCCTAAAGGGGGGATTCGGTCAAAAACCTTCATAAAAGTGTCAAAAACCCGACACCGATGACGAAGCTTCAACGCGCAGGCTTCTTCATCCGGCGCTCGATCTCCTCGAGCCGCCCCTGAAGGAACCTCTGCTCCTGCGGGTCGCGGATGCGGCCCGAGGCGAGCAGCCCGCCAAGCATCACCTTGGCCGCCTCGAGCTCGTTCATGTCCTCGAGGATGAAGATCTCCATCTGCCGCGCCCAAAGCGGAACCGATTCGTCGCTCGCCAGGCGCTCAATCGCCGAAGCGTATTGCCGCGCGAGCGCCAAGTCCTTGAGCCGGTGCTTGGCAAGGAGCGCCGCATGCGCGAGGGCGGGCCAGCGGCGGTTCGGGTCACTGGCGAATTCGGCGAAGATGAAATCGAAAACAACGCGCATCTTGGCCGGGTCCGGATTCTCCCCATAGACGCGCGCCGCGGCGAACAGCGGATAGCCGCTCCGCGGGTCGGTGGCGAGAATCGCGCCCAGCCAGGCCGTCAGGCGCCCGTAGTCAAGCCGCTGGTACGGAAGGGCGTTGTCGCCGCCCAAGTCGAAGGCCTGCAGCCACACCATGGCGAGCCGCGCCAGCGCGGCGGTTTCTCCCAGGCTGGCGAGACGCAGCGCCTGTGCCGATGGCGCGGCCGGAAGGTCGGCGGCCGATGGCGCCTCGGCGCGGCGCGTGAACTGCCAGCCGATTTGGGCTGCGACGGCGATGCCCAGCAAACACAGGATCCAGCCGGGCACCGCGGACAACGGGCGTTCGCGGTTGGCGAAGATGCCGTTCACAGGTTGCGCCGGTTGATGTCGAACAATCCTGCCGCAGCGAGCAGCAAAAAGTAGAGGACGAGCCCCGCGAGCGATTGCGCCAGCTCGGCGGCCGGCGGCGCGCCGTAGAGCAGCCAGTCGCCGCGCGCTACCGCGTCCAGCCGAGGCAGCAGCAGGGCGAGCGCATCCACCAGCCAGCGCGCCGCCTGGCCCGCCAGGCTGTCGCCGGCCAGCGGGCCGCCCGCGATCGCCTGGATCGTCGAGATGGCGCGGGCCAGCAGGTAAAGGCTGGCGGTGGCCGCGATCGCCGCCACCGTCTGGCCGAGCGCCGAGGCGAAAAACAGCGCCGCCGCGGCAACCAGCGCCGTCTCCGCGGCGAGCGCGAGGCACCATGCAATGAGGTCCGCGGGACCGGCCCAGGCGAGCAGCGGCAGCGCGAACAGCCCTGCAATCAGGGCGCCGGCGCAGGCGAAACCGATCAGCTTGCCGAGATACCACGCGGATCGCGAGATCGGCAGCGCGAGCGCCAGTTCCAGGCCCTTGTCGTTCGCCTCGCGCACCACGCTCGCGACCACGTGCGCGGCGATCAGGAACACGGCGCAGCCGCGCAGCAGCGCTGCGCAGGCAGTGGCCTGCAGTGCCGCGGCCTCCGTGATGGCGACCTGCGACAGGAAACCCGAGAGCGCCAATGCCCCGAGCACGCAGGCCGCCGCGAGCCAGGGCAAGCCGCTGCGCCGGGCTTCGACCAGCGCATAGCGGGCAACAGTGAGAGTAGGTCCGTGGATCGTCGTGGCCCGGTGGGCGGGTGCGCTAGACTAGTCATCACTCTACCCACATGCAAGCCTCGAGCCGAGCATTGCCGGCATCCTTTCCCGTATCTGCGCGGCTCGCGAGCGCGATCTGGAGCCTCAGCCAGCGGCATTGGCGCTTCGTGGTGATCGCGATGCTTGCGCTGCTGCACATCGCGGTGCTGCGCGGCACCGCCGACGACTGGGCGCGCGCGCTGCTGCTCGCGCACCTGGGCCTGCTGCTGCTGTGGCAGCCGTTCCTGCGCGGCGAGCACCAGGTCAGCGCCACGCAAGGACTGGTCATCGGCCTGGTCGCGGTCGCCGTAATGCTCTGGGTGGGCTGGTGGCTGCTTGCATCCTGGGTGGTGGTGCTGGCCGGGCTGATCGGCGGCAAGGTGTTCCTGCACCAGGCGCGCTGGCAGCGCCGCTGCTATCTCGTGGTGCTGGTCTACCTGCTCGCCTTGCTCGCCATCCTGATCCTCCCCGAGATCGCGCCGCGCAGGGAGGTCGCCGCCGAGATCCGCACCGCGGCGGAGTACGGCTTGCCGGTGCTGCTGCTTGCGCTCGCACTGATGCCCGCCGAGCCCGAATCCCCTGAAGCGCCGCAGGTGATCGATTTCTTCTACAGCATCTTCCTGATGCTGGTGCTCGGCGTGGTGATTCTCGGCAGCTTCACGTTCATGACGCTCTCCCGCGTGCCCTACCTGGAAGCGCTGACCTACACGGTGTTCCTGATCGCCGGCGCGATTTTCGCGCTCGGCCTGGCCTGGAGCCCGCGCACCGGTTACGCGGGCCTGAACGTGTTCTTTTCGCGGTATTTGTTCTCGATCGGGCTGCCGGTGGAGAAATGGCTCTACTTCCTCGCCGAGCTGTCGCAGATTGAGGCGCGGCCCGAGCGGTTCCTCGCCGAGGGTGTGGCGGGGCTCGCGCGTCTGCCCTGGATCGCCGGCGCCGCCTGGAAGGCGGGCGGCCAGCACGGCGAGACCGGCAACCTCACCGACTACGCGGTGCTCTACGAGAGTCCCGAACTGGAGTTGACCATCTGCTCGCGCTACCGCACCAGCCCCGCGCTGCAGTGGCACATGCAGTTGCTGGGCCAGCTGCTGGGCGAGTTCTACGCCGCCAAGCTGCGCGAGCAGACGCTGCGGCAGGCGAGTTACCTGCAGGCGGTGCATGAAACTGGCGCGCGCCTGACGCACGACGTGAAGAACCTGCTGCAGTCGCTGAACGTGCTGTGCTCGGTCGCCGGGCAGGACGACTTGCCGCAGTCGCGGGCGCTGATCCGGCGCCAGTTGCCGGCGATCGCCCAGCGCCTGTCGGCGACGCTCGACAAGCTGCAGAGCCCCGGCGGCGAGGAGTCGCAGACGGTGCCGCTGCGCGAATGGTGGGAATCGCTTGCGCGCCAGTACCAGGGGCAAAACGTGGAGTTCACCGCCGCCGGCCTGGAACCCGAACTGCGGGTACCGAAAGCGCTGTTCGACAGCGTCGCCGACAACCTGCTGCAGAACGCGATCCGCAAGCGCGCCGCCAGGCCCGAGATCCGCATCCGCGTCTCCATCCTGTGCGGCAAGGGCGCCGAGCTGCGCGTGCACGACAGCGGCGGCGCGGTGCCGGCGGAGATCGCCGGCCAGTTGCTGCGCGCGCCGGTGCACTCGGGCGCGGGCCTCGGCATCGGCCTGTTCCAGGCGGCCCGGCAGGCCGAGGCGAGCGGCTATCGGCTCGAACTTGAGTCGAATCGCGACGGCGAGGTGTGCTTCGCGCTGCGGCGCTAAGGGTGCCCGCCGCGTCCATGGGCGGTCAGTAAAGTGTTAATTTGTATGTGCAACTGGTCAAAATGGGCGGAAAGGACAGCAGCGCCATGGTAGTGTTTGTGAGACTGCTTTATGCGCAACTGCGCAACTGCTCAAAACGAGCGGAAAGGAACGCAACGCCATGATAAAGACAACGAGAATGTTCAAACCGTTACTTCGGGGGGCAATCCTTGTCCTCGCCTTGGCCGCGGTCGGCCAGGCGGCGGCAAAGGGAGGTGATACTGGTTGTGGTCCTAGGGGTAAAGAATGTCCCACGGTAAAGGCAGACTGTTTCAAGGGCGGCTGGCAGACTTACAGTAAGTACAAGGGGGGCTTCAAGAATGAGGGCGACTGCGTGAGTTTCGTCGCCACCAAGGGCAAGAACCCGCCTGACGGCAAGAACCCGCCTGACGCCACCAAGGGCAAGGACTCGGCTCCCAAAGCTCCGCCGGCGTCGCAGGCCCCTCGGACGAAGGGTAAATCGTCGGATGCACCGAAGGGTCCGCCGAGCACACCGCCGGGTAAATCGTAGGGTAAATGACGTGCCTGCGGAAGCTTGGCGCTTCCGCAGCGCGTTCCCGGGCTGAAGGTTGAGAACCGGTGCTCGCGGCTAGGGCAGGACGCCGCCGGCGATCAGCTTGCCGTAGAACTCGCCGACCGTAATCCAGGTGAATTGATCGTCGAATGCGCCGTTGGCGGCCGTGTTTGGCGTCGGCGTATGAAATACAAATGTCCGATTGACCGTGCCTTGGCCGTCGAGGTTTGCCGCCTCGTCCACGCCGCCGCCGCCCGTCGCACCGTTCTTGCCGGTCGAGTAGATGATGGCAACGACCAGATTCTGGGTCATGATCTGATTCGCGGCACCGCCGCAGGTGGTGGCGGTGATGCCGGTCGCGGACTTGCAAACCAGCAAATCGCTCGGCTGGCAGTCGATCCCGTTTGCCTTGAGATTCGCCGCATTGGTGAAATGCGGCGCGACCGGCGCGACACCAAGCGGACGGCAGATGATTGGGGGACCTGGGGAATTGGTGGGCACCGCGCCGGAAACGGCATAGCGAATGCGGTTGCCCCACGCATCAATCGCAAAGCCGAACGAGTCCGTCTGCTGAAATCCGATGCTGCGTGCAGGGAGAAATCCCCCCGTGACGACGGGAGGGCCGGCGGCGATGACGCCGCCGTAGTAGTCGGTGATGGCGTCCCCGATGCAATCGCCCGCCGCATTGCGCACTTCGTCTCCTGCCACCGTGACCGGGACGGCTGTAGCGAATATCCTCGCCGGGCAGGGCAGCCGGCCGTTGACGAGGGCGAACGCAAGCACCAGCTCGCGCGCCTGCTCGAGGCGCCGGCGCGTTTCCTCGAAGTTGCGCTGCTCGACCTGCGCCGAGAGCGTGAACATGAGGCCGCCAAGCAGCAATGCGACGATCGTCAT
>CAZTSJ010000251.1:0-1963 GCA_964616875.1 uncultured Bordetella sp.
GAAGAGCGGCGTAAGGTTCTCGAACAGGATCTTGTTCTTCGCGTTCTCCGGGGGTTCGCCGTTGACCTTGTCCACCTTGACCAGCGCGAAGTAGCGCTCGCCGTCCTTCGGCGTGCGGATCTCGCCTTCGATGGTGTCGCCGGTGTGCAGGTTGAAGCGGCGGATCTGCGACGGCGAGATGTAGATGTCGTCGGTGCCGGCGAGGTAGCTCGTGTCCGGCGCGCGGAGGAACCCGAAGCCGTCGGGCAGCACTTCGAGCACGCCTTCGCCGAAGATGCTTTCGCCCTTCTTCGCCTGGCCCTTGAGCAGGGCGAAGATCAGGTCGTGCTTGCGCATGCGGTTCGCGCCGTCGATTTCCAGCGTGTTCGCGAGGTCGAGCAGTTCGGAGACGTGCTTGGACTTGAGGTCGGAGAGGTGCATCGTGCCTGTGCGTTCGGAAACGCCCGGAAGCGGCTCGTCGGCCGCGGGAGGAGGAATCGGATTCGGGAATGCAGGCGCCGCGAGACGAGGGGCGGCGGCGCCCTTGGGGCGCGGTACGCGTCGTTTGGCGACGGATACCGCGCTCACCGGGAAGTGAGGCTAACCGGCCTAGAGGTGGCTGTCAAGGAATGCCGTCAGTTGGGATTTCGACAGCGCGCCCACTTTCTGCGCCTGCGCCTGTCCGCTCTTGTACAGGATGACCGTCGGGATGCCGCGAATGCCGTACTTGACCGGCGTCGCCGGGTTGGCGTCGATGTCCATCTTGGCGATGGTGATCTTGCCCTCGTACTCCTTGGCGATCTCGTCGAGCACCGGCGCGAACATCTTGCACGGCCCGCACCACTCGGCCCAGAAATCGACCAGCACCGGCTGCCCGGCGTTGATGACGTCGTTTTCGAACGTGGAATCGGACACGTGCTTGATCATCGGACTCATTGGGGGGTTCCTGGACAGTGGGGCCCGGTCGGGCTGCCGGCTTCGCAAGGCCGCTGGGCGACCGGATACGGTAGCCTAAACGGACGCCGCCATGCAAGCAAGCCGCACCGGGGGGCGTCCGGACTACTTGGGGCGCAATCTGCTAAAATTCAAGCGATTGCATCGATTCCAGGCCATTGGCTCATGACTTACGTAGTTACCGAAAGCTGCATCCGCTGCAAGTATACGGATTGCGTCGATGTCTGCCCGGTCGATTGCTTCCACGAAGGTCCCAACTTCCTGGTCATCGATCCGGACGAGTGCATCGACTGCACGCTTTGCGTGGCCGAATGTCCGGTCGAGGCCATCTTTGCCGAGGATGACGTGCCTCCCGACCAGCAGCAGTTCAAGGCGATCAACGCCGAGCTGGCCAAGCTGTGGAAAAACCCGATCATCGAGCGCAAGCCGGCGCCGCCGGATGCCGATGCCTGGAAGGACGTGAAGGACAAGCTCCAGTACCTCGAGAAGTGATGGCCGCAGTTTGACCGCGGACCGTAACAACCCTTAGAATCGCAAGGTTTTTCGCCATTGGTTCTGGTTATCGTCGCGCGGCAATACTCTGCGACGCGCCGACTTGCTCCGCCTGAAATTATCTGCCGATGAGATCCTCCCTGTTGTTCGCCACGCTCGCGCTCGCACCGGCGCTGGCCCTGGCGCAGACCGGCGATCCCGCCAAAGGCCGCGCCAAGACGGCGATGTGCCAGGGCTGCCATGAAATCGCGGGCTGGCGCACGGCGTATCCCGAGGTGTACTCGGTGCCCAAGATCGCCGGACAGAACCCTGCCTACCTCGTCAACGCCATGCAGGCGTACAAAAACGGCGACCGCAGCCACCCGTCAATGCGGGCGATTGCCGCGACCTTGTCGGAACAGGACATGGCCGACCTCGCCGCCTACTACGGGCAAGCGGGCCTGACGGCCGCGGGGAAGAAATGGCGGCGATCCGCATCGGCGCAGTGGCGGTTGCGCTCGCGCTCGCGGGTGGCACGCAAGCGGCCGACAAGGCCGCC
>CAZTSJ010000252.1:0-8389 GCA_964616875.1 uncultured Bordetella sp.
GAATAAATGTTCAGTGTTTCCTTGGCAAAACCGATTTTTTCATCGGATTCAACCTTGGAAAAATAGCGCAGCGTTTGCGTGCGCGAGGCGAGCCGGATCAGCACCACGCGGATGTCCTCGACCATGCCGAGCACCATCTTGCGCAGGATTTCGTTCTGCTCGCCGGGCGCAGCGCGCGTGAGCACGCGCAGCTTGTAGAGCTTCTCGACGCCGGAAGCGAGGGCGGCGATTTCCTCGCCAAACTCCGCCTTCAGGCGCTCAGGATCGTCGAGCAGCTTTGGCACCGCGAACAGCACCCCCGCAGCCTGCGCCGCCGGATCGATGCCGATGGATGCCAGACTCGCCGCGAGGCCGAGCGCGTGCGGCCACACTGGTTCGCCAGTGGACAGAGTCTGCCCTTCGTACAACGGCCGGGCGAACGCGAGCGCGCGCTCGACAAGCGCGTCTTGTACGCGCCCGCCCGTCGCGTCCTGCGGGCGGAGCTGGACCACGGAAACCATGCTGCTATTGTAGTGGCGTTGGTGTGAATGGATTCTCCATGGGCTGGCTCCGCGACTGGAAACGCAAGCGCATACTCAGGCGACACCGCATCGACGATGCGCTGTGGCGGCGCGCGATGCAGCACCTGCCCTTCCTCGCGGGCCTCTCCGACGCCGAAGAGCGGCGGCTGCGCGAATACGCGGTCGTGTTTCTGGCGGAGAAACAGCTCACGCCGGTCGGCGGCCTCAGGCTCTCGGACGACGACCGCGTCGAGATTGCGCTGCAGGCCTGCCTGCCAATCCTGGAGCTGGGCCTCGACTGGTACGACGGCTGGGTAGGGATCGTGGTGCATCCCTCGGATTTCCACGTGCAGCGCGCCGAGACCGGCGAAGACGGCGTGGTGCACGAATGGGACGACGAACTGGCGGGCGAGTCCTGGCCCGGCGGACCGGTGGTGCTGTCCTGGGAAGCGCTGGATGACGCGGGCTCGGTGGCCGAAGGCGGCGCCAACATCGTGATCCACGAGTTCGCGCACAAGCTCGACATGATGTCGGGTGAAGCCGATGGCGTGCCGCCGCTGCCCTCGCGCGAGGCGCGCGAGCGCTGGATCGAGGTGTTCGACGCCGAATTCAAGCGCTTCTGCCGCTCGGTCGGCGCAGGCGAGGCGACTTTCCTCGATCCCTATGCAGCGGAGCACGAGGCGGAATTCTTCGCTGTGGCGAGCGAAGCCTTCTTCGAATCACCCAACGCTCTGCGCCGGGATTTTCCCGGCCTCTACGAACTGCTCAAGGGCTTTTACAGGCAGGATCCCTCGAGACGGCTTGCGACGTGAAGACCCTGCTCATTGTTTTCCACACCGGCGGCGTGAAGACCGCGACCATGGCCGCGGCGGTCGAGCGCGGTGCGCGCAGCGAAGGCGGCGTGAACGTGGTGGTGAAGCGCTGCGCGGACGCGGCGGCGGAGGACCTGCTTGCGGCCGACGGCCTCATCCTCGGCACGCCCGAGAACTTCGGCTACATGGCGGGGATGATGAAGGACTTCCTCGAGCGCGTGTTCTACGCCTGCGAAGGCAAGGTCAACGGCAGGCCCTGGGCGCTGTTCGTCGGCGCGGGACAGGATGGCGCGGGCGCGGTGAATTCGGTGGAGAGGATCGTGACCGGCTTGCGACTGGAAAAGAAATCGGCACCGGTGATCGGACTGAAAGAGCTTACGCCCGAAGTTCTTGCCAAGTGTGAGGAACTCGGCGCGGCTTTCGCCGCCGGGCTCGCGCTCGGGGTTTTCTAGAGGACCAGCGCGGAACCCTCGGCGGGGGCTTCGCACACCACGTTCGAACCCAGCCGCTTGAGTTCGGCGCGCGTCTCCTCGAGCTTGGCGTCGATGTCGACGTCGGTCTGGTCCGGGTCGTGGTGGAAGAGGTGCAGCTTTTTCACCCCGGCGCGCGCCGCGAGGTCGGCGACCTGGCTCACGCAGGAGTGGCCCCAGTCCACCTTCGAGGGGTACTCGTGGTCGCGGTAGGTGGTGTCGGTGATGAGCACGTCGGCGCCGCGCACGAAATCGGCCAGGTTCTGCACGTAGCGCGCGTCATGGCGCGGATCGGTGGGCAGGTAGAGTTCGTTGTCGGTGATGTAGCAGACGCTGTGCTCGCGGCAGGTAAGCTTGTAGCCCAGGCAGTAGCCGGGATGGCGCAGCAGCATGGTGTCGATGCGCACCGGCCCGAACTCGAGGCTCTCCTCGCGCAGGTCGCGGAACACCAGGCGCGCGCCGAATTCGCGGATCGTGACCGGGAAATAGACGCTTTCCATCTGCGCGCTGATGGCGCGCTCGATGGTCAGGTCGCCCTGGTAGGGCCCGAAGCGCTCGATCTGGTTGCCGCGCACGTACAGCGGCGCGAAGAACGGCACCGTGTTGATGTGGTCCCAGTGCGTGTGCGAGATGAAGATGCGCCCGGAAAAGCGCTCCGCCGAGTCCGCCATGACGCGGTCCGAGAGCCGCTTGATCCCCGAGCCGCAGTCGAAGATGTAGAGCGGCTCGCCGCTCACCTCCACGCTGACGCAGGGTGTATTGCCGCCATAGCGCGTGTAGGCCGCGCCCGGCGCCGGCAGCGTGCCATGCACGCCCCAGTAATGCACCGAGATGCGGCCCGACATGATCTCGTTGATCGACTGCAGGAAGGTCTCACGGTCGACCGGCTTGGTGAGATAGCCGTCGGCGCCCATCTCCTTGGCGCGCCGGCGGTCGAAGTCGTAGCTTTTGGCCGAGAGGATCAGGATCTTCATGCCGGTGAGCTCGGCGCGCTGGCGCAACTCCTTCGTCAGTTCGAAGCCGTCCATCACCGGCATAATGAGGTCGGTGATCACGCAGTCGGGCCGCGCCTCGGGAATGTCCCGCACCGCCCCGATGCTCGAGGCGCGCACGACGACTTCGTGTCCCGCGTCGGTCAGCAGGCGCGAAACCAGCGCCAGCGTGTCGGGGTCGTCGTCGACGATGAAGAACTTCATGGCAGAGCGAATTTTAGCAGGCGGGCGTGCCTATATACTGCGTCGCGACATGCCACCACCGGAACGGATGCATCGTGCGCCCTCGCAAGCGCTGCCGGCGCGCGCCGCCGACTGCCACATGCACGTCCTCGGGCCGTTCGAGCGCTTTCCCCTCGCCGCCGAGCGCGCCTACACCGTGGCCGAGGCGCTGCTGGCGCAGCACGAGCGGATGAAAAGCGCGGTCGGCCTCGAGCGCACGGTGCTGGTCCAGGCCAGCGGCCACGGCACCGGCAACAGCGCCCTGCTCGCCGCGCTCGCGCAGCTCGGGCCACGTGGACGCGCGGTTGCGGTCGTTGATCCCGCGGCGCCGGCGCAGGAACTTGAAGCGATGCACGCCGCCGGGGTGCGCGGCCTGCGCCTGAATTTCCAGACGCTGCGCGAGCGCTACTCGGGCGGCGCTGGAAGCTGGCTGGCGAGATTCGAGGAGATTGCGGCGCCGCTTGGCTGGCACCTGCAGGTATTTTGCAGCGCCGACCTGCTCGCAGAACTGGAATCAAGCCTGCTCAATTCGAAAACCGCCATCGTCATCGACCACATGGGCCTGCCCGACGCCGCCGCGGGCATCCAGCAACCCGGATTTCAGACCGTGCTGCGGCTTCTGCACTCAGAGAACATCTGGCTCAAGCTCGCCGGCGCCGACCGCATCACACGCGCTACCGGCAAGCTGCGCGACGCGATCCCCTTCATCCGGGCCCTCGCCGCCGCCGCGCCCGGGCGCCTGGTCTGGGGTTCCGACTGGCCCCACATCGGCTTCCATTCACGCCAGGCGGTCCACGGCGATGAGATCCTTCCCTATCGCGACCTCGACGTAGGTGAACTGCTGGATGTCCTTATCGAAGCCGTTCCCGACGCCGCAACCCGGCGCGCGATCCTCAGCGACAATCCGCAGCGCCTGTACGGCTTCGAGCCTTAGCCTCCGTCCTATGGCTTTGGCGGCGCGCTCTTGTCGGTTGCAAGGGAGGCAAGAGCGATGGCGGCGCCCAGGAACGGGAGCAGCCAGATGAACAGGTACTGGCGCCGCTTCTGCGCCGGCGTATACGGTTTGTGCCGCGCGACACGAATCGTAACGTACGCCTGGTAGAACATCATTCCGCCGAGGCCGTAGATGGCGATGTCGGACATGCCAACTAAGCTGGTCAGGTCTTGGCTTTCGCGGATTGCTTTTTCGCCGCCTGCCAGCGGTCGAGCTTGGCGCGCGCATTGTTGCTCGCCGGATCCATCGCCTGGTCGTGCCCGGGCATCTTCATGGTGAGCTCGATGACGTAGCCGTTCGGGTCGCGGAAATAGATCGAGTGGATGAAGCCGTGGTCCGAGACGCCGCGCGTCTCGATGCCGCGCGCCTTGCCCTCGGCGAACTTCTTCTCGAGCACCGCCTTGTCGACTTCGAGCGCGATGTGCAGGTCGTAGTCGTGCTGGCGCTTGAATTTGAAATCCATGTCCGGCGCCTCGAAGAACGCGAGGTAGGAGCCGTCGCCGAGCCGGTAGAAGGTGTGCAGGGTCTCGGTCTTGCGCCCGCTCATGGACTCGCGGATTTCCAGCGTGTGCGAGAGCGGCAGGCCGAGGAAATCCTCGTAGAACTCGCGCGTCTCTTCCGCGTCGCGGCAGCGGTAGGCGTTGTGGTGCAGGCCCTTGATCATGGTCACTCCTTTGCGAACGGGCCCCTAAACCGTGACAAACGGTCCATGCAGCGAACCGGCGAAGCCGTCGATGACCTCGTTGGTCTTGGCCCAGCTCTTCAGCCCCTTCATCTTGCCAAGCCAGCGCTTGACGTTGGGGTAGGCCGCGAGGTCAGAACCGATTACGCCAGTCAGCGCCGCGAAGGGCGCGCCGTAGTAGTCGGCCAGGGTGATCTTGTCGCCGCACAGATAATTGTTCTTCGGCCCGATGATGTGGTCGTTCAGAACTTTCAGCCAGCCCGCGGCGCGCTCCTTGGCCCAGGCGAGCGTGGCCTTCTGCGCTTCGTCGCTCGGGCGCTTGTGGTGCGGAAACGCCTGCGGGTAGACCAGGCCGTAGGCCAGATCGCGGTTCAGCTGCGTGTTGATCCAGTCCATGCGCTCGTTGACCCGCGCGCGCGCCTTGAGGTCCTTCGGATAGGCCGGCGAGTCGTTCTTCTCCGCAAGATATTTCAGGATCGAGCTGCTTTCGGTAAGGCGGAAGTCGCCATCGTCCAGCACCGGCACCTGGCGGTTCGGATTGATGGACTCGAACGGCGCCTGGTAGTGCTCGCCGGTGAACAGGTCGACGACCTGGAAATCGACCTTGATCCCGCTCTCGCTCGCGAACAGCATCAGCGGGCGGCTGGTGGTGGATGCAGGGTGGTAGTAGATCTTCATGGGGGTTGCTCCTCTCCTCGGGTTGCGCGGGCAATCATAGCCCTCGTCCGCAGCAGGCGCCACATCCCTGCAATTCCCAGCCAGAGCTTAGGCAGCAGCCAGATCACCAGCGCCAGAAACAGCGCCAGCGCGGCGAGGAAAACCACCGGGTACAGGAACGCAAGCCAGATTCCCGTCACCACCAGCCCATCCTCCGTGAAAGACGCAGCCCAGTTCGAAAACGGCTCCGGCGACGCGTTGATGATCGCGCGGCTGCCGGCCTTGGTGAAATGCGTCCCCGCCGTGATGGTCCCACCGAGCAATCCCGCGGCCACCGTGAGCGCGCTGAGCGTATCGCCCGTCGCCCCGGCTGCGAGGAGCGCGCCGGCGGGGATGCGCACGAACGTATGGAAAGCATCCCAGACGCTGTCCAGACCCGGCACCTTGTCGACGAGGAATTCCATCACCAGGAGGACGCCTGCGGCGCCGATCACCCAGGGATGCTGCAGCACTGCCAGGCCCGCGGGGAGTTCGATGTAGCCGGTGTAACCACCCAGGCCCACCGCAAAGACCACGAGATACAGGCGTATGCCGCTCGCCCACGCGAGCAGCGAAGTCAGGGCGACAGTCTGAAGTAACTGCAGTTCGGACACCGTGGCAGTTTATTCCGCTTGCACCGGCTTGGGCCTATGATTCGCGCATGGCCGACAACGTGCTGGAGCAGGCGGTGAAGGGCTGGGCGCGCACGGCGCCGGCGCGCACGACGGAACTGTCCTCCGACAAGGCCGGATTCGGCCATTTCTGGCAGCGCGCGGCCGAGCTGCTCGCGCGCCTGCCGGCGAAATCGAAGCGCGATGCGGGCGAAGCGGCGGCGGCGGCCGAGATCCTCGCGCGCGCACGCGATTCGCGCACACGCTTCATGCGCGCGCACGCGAGCGGCGTCTACGACGCGCTGACCGCGAAGCGCAGCATGTTCGTGCGATTGGACGAGTTGTGCGCGCGCGCGGCGGCCGAATACCCAGGACTGGTGCCCAGCGCGAACGAGCTGGAGCGCGAATCCGGCATCCTGCAGGGCGAAAAGGACGGGCTGGAAATCGACCAGGGGATCTTTCTCTCCCAGCTGCTCGCCGACCCGGCCGCCGGGGCGCACCTCTGTCACGCGATGCTGCTGCCGCGCGAGGATTCGCGCGGCCATCTGGCGCAACTCGAACGCGACGGCGAAATCACGTTTCCCGGGGCGCACCTGAAGCGCGACGGCAAGGTTTCGGTGCTGACCCTGCACAACCCGCAATTCCTCAATGCTGAGGACGAATCGACGCTGGCGGGCACTGAAATCGCTGTGGACCTGGCTCTGCTCGACCCGCAGACCGAGATCTGCGTGCTGCGCGGCGGCGCAGTCACGCACCCGAAATACGCGGGACGGAGATTGTTCGGCGCCGGCATCAATCTCACGCACCTGTACCAGGGCAAGATCCGCTTCCTCTGGTACCTCATCAGGGACTTCGGTTTCGTCAACAAGTTCTACCGCGGCCTCGCGCTGCCCGATGCGCCGCCCGAGGAAGAGTCGATCGAAAAGCTCTGGATCGCGGCGGTCGAGGGCTTCGCCATCGGCGGCCACTGTCAGATCCTGCTCACCATGGACCAGGTGATCGCCACCGAGGACGCGTACATGACCCTGCCCGCGAGGAAGGAAGGCATCATTCCCGGCGCGGCCAACCTGCGCCTCGCGCGCCACGTCGGCGACCGCGTTGCGCGCCAGGCGATCCTCGCCGAGCGGCGCATCGACTGCGCCAGCCCCGAGGGGCGCCTGATCTGCGACTACATCGTGAAGCCGGGCGCCGTGGACGGAGAAATCTCCCGCCTCACCGCCCACCTTACCGGCTCTGGCATGGTGAGCGCGGCGGGCAACCGGCGCGCTTTCCGTGCCGGCGAGGAACCGCTGGACGCTTTCAGGCGCTACATGTCGATTTACATGCGCGAGCAGGCGCACTGCCACTTCAGCCCGGCGTTGATTTCGAATCTCGAGAAAAACTGGGACGCCGCCAACCGCCGCGGCTAGATCAGCGGAAGCGTCAGGCCAGCCGTCGCTCGCCTTGCCACTTGTCGACCAGCCTGCCGTTTTCGATCACCGCGCCGCCCTTGGCGCCGTCCTTGTCCCATTGCGCCTCGACGCGCAATTCGGGAAATTCCGCGCTGGCTTCGACAAAGGTCGGGAACGGCAGGCCCTTCGCCAGCTCGAAGCGGTATTCGAGCAGGCCGTCGCTGTGGTGCTCGGTGTAGGGATCGGTGTCGGGGTCGCGCACCAGCAGCCAGCGTACGCGCTCGCTGAATTCCTCGAAGCGGCCCGCGCTGCCGGTGACGCGAACGATCGCCGTGAACGATGGCATTTCCTATTCCAGGTATTGCGCGTTCCAGCGCGTATACATCGCGTATGCCGCCGCCTTCAACGCATACTTGTCGGCGAAGTCCTTCGGATCCAGCGGGTCGTGCACGTAATAATTGGCGCGGTCGTTCACCGCGGTCATCATGTGCCGGATCTTGTCCGGCAGGGTGTAAGGCGGTTGCCACTCGAAATCGTCCTGCGCTTCGTAATGCAGGAAGACCGGCAGGATCGGGACGCCGGTGCGCACCGAGACCTCGAACGCCCCGGTCTTGAACTCGCTGAACAGCCGCCGTCCCTTGCAGCCGCCTTCCGGATAGAGCGCGATGTTCTGCCCCGAGTTGACGGCATTCACCATGGTGTGGATGACCTGTTTGCGCGATTCGGGATTGTCGCGATCGACGAACAGCGTGCCGGCCGCCTTGGCGATCCGGCCCAGGATGGGCCAGTCCTGCACCTGCGTCTTCGCCAGCGACACCACGTCGAACACCGCCGGAATGCCGATATCCTCGAAGGCCGACGGGTGATTGGCGATGAGGATGTAGCGCTGCGGCAGATGCTTGCGGTGCTTCTGGTGTACGCGGATGTCCACATCGAGCGCCCGCGCGAAAGCGCGGCACCAGGTGGGAAACAGCCGCGCCACCGGGTGCCTGCCCGGCCACGGCAGCCAGGCGAGCAGG
>CAZTSJ010000253.1:0-18373 GCA_964616875.1 uncultured Bordetella sp.
TCGCCGGCGGCGCAGTGGTGCTTGCGGGCATTTATCTTGCGCGCAGAGGTTCGAGCCAGTGATACCATAAATTTCTATGAGCACGAATATGAACGATGCCTCGCCGATGGACGAAGTCACCGACCTCATCGCCAGCATCGAGATGCACCGCAAGGAAATCGAGAGGGAAACCGGCCTCGAAGCGTCGCGCACTTACGCGCTGGGCAGGTTGCAGCAGGCCCTGCAGGAAGAGCAGCAAGCCGCCCAGCTCGATGCCTCGAATGGCATGCGCGTTGCCATCGCCGAGGCGCTCGCCAACGAGATCCGGCGCATCGGCTCGCTCTCGCGCGGCTCGGCACAGCGCCCGCCGCAGAGCGGCGGCCGGCCGCAGCAGCAGCAGCGCAATTTCCGCCAGGACCAGCAGCGCAAGGCGCCCAACAAATCCCGCGGCAGACGGTCGATGGGGCGCGGTACCCCGCGCTAGCCGGCCGGCCTAAAGTACGATCGCCTCGGACTAGAGTACGACCGCCTCCGGCTCGCCCGCGTTGCCAGCTTCGACAAACCCGATCTCGTAAGCCAGTTCGCCTTCACGCTTGAGCAGCATCGTCGCTGCAGCGACCTGCTCGCGGGCGACGGCGATCACCATGCCGATGCCACAATTGAAGACGCGGTGCATCTCCGCTTCCGCCACATTGCCGCTTTTCTGCAGCAGGTTGAAGAGTTCCGGGCGCGGCCACATTTTCTTGCGCAGCACGGCGCGCAGGCCTTGCGGCAGCATGCGCGGCACGTTGCCGATCAGGCCGCCGCCGGTGATGTGGGCGAGGCCCTTCACCTGCACCGCCGCCATGAGCTTTAGGACCGGCTTGACGTAGATCCGCGTCGGCTCCATCAAGCTGTCGGCGAGGTCGGAGTTGGGCTTGTCTTCGCCCAGGATGCGGCGAATCAGGGAGTAGCCGTTGGAATGCGCGCCGCTGGAGGCAAGGCCCAGCAGCACGTCGCCGGCCCGGATGCTCTTGCCGTCGATGATGCGCTCCTTCTCCACCACGCCGACGCAGAACCCTGCCAGGTCGTACTCGCCTTCGGGGTACATGCCGGGCATTTCGGCGGTCTCGCCGCCGATCAGGGCGCAGCCGGCTTCCTCGCAACCCTTGGCGATGCCGCGGATGACGTTCGTAGCGATGTTCGTGTCCAGCTTGCCGCAGGCGAAGTAGTCGAGAAAGAACAACGGCTCGGCGCCCTGCACCAGCACGTCGTTGACGCTCATCGCCACGAGGTCGATGCCGACGGTGCCGTGCCGGCCCAGCATGAAGGCGAGCTTGAGCTTGGTGCCCACCCCATCGGTGCCGGAAACCAGGATCGGTTCCTTGTATTTCGACGGGATCGCGCACAGCGCGCCGAAGCCGCCCAAGCCTGCCAGCACTTCGGGGCGCAGGGTGCGCTTCGCGAACGGCCTGATGGCCTCGACCAGCGCATCGCCGGCGTCGATGTCCACGCCGGCGTCACGGTACGAGAGGGGTTCCGACATGGCGGGTAAAATGATGTCTTTCCAGCAATTTTACGTGAAATGAAGGCACCGGTTCTCGCTGATCCGCGCTTGTGGGGCTGGCTCGCGATCGCTCTGGCGGCGGGCTTGCTGCTCTATGCGCTCTCGCCCATCCTCGCGCCGTTCCTCGCCGGCGCGATCCTCGCCTATGTCCTCAATCCGCTGGTGGACCGGCTCACCGGGCGCTACCTGCCGCGCATCGTGGCGGCGGTGCTGGTGCTCCTGTTCGCCCTCGCGCTCGTGGTGGCGCTCGCGCTGGTCATCGTGCCCCTGTTCATAAAGGAGCTGAGCCTGATGTCGGAGCAGCTGCCGGCGTTCCTCGCCTGGGTCAACCAGCAGTTCGCGCCGTGGCTGAAGGAACGCTTCGCGATCGATTTCCAGCTCGACATCGAGACCGTCAAGCAGCTGGCAGGCAGCTTCCTCGCGAACAATCAGGACCTCGTGCCGGCGCTGCTCGGCTCACTCAAGATCGGCGGCCTCGCGCTGATCGCATTCTTCGTCAACGTGCTGCTGGTGCCGGTGGTGCTGTTCTTCCTGCTGCGCGACTGGAACTCGCTGGTGGCGCGCGTCGACGCCATGATTCCGCGCCACCTGCACCAGCGCGCCCGGGGCATCCTGGGCGAGGTTGACGCCGTGCTGGCGGAGTTCCTGCGCGGGCAGCTGCTCGTCATGCTTGTCATGAGCGTCTACTACTCGGCCGCGCTGTGGGCCACGGGGCTCGAATTCTGGCTGCCGGTCGGCATCATTACCGGCTTGCTGGTGATCGTCCCCTTCGTCGGCGCCTTCACTGGCATCCTGCTCGGCACCATCGCCGCGGTGTTGCAGTTCGACAGCATGACGGGCGTCGCCTGGGTGTGGCTCGCCTTCGCCATCGGGCAGCTCATGGAAGGCATGGCGGTGACGCCGCTGCTGGTGGGAGAGCGCATCGGCCTGCACCCGGTGGCGGTGATCTTCGCGCTGCTCGCCTTCGGCCAGGTGTTCGGCTTTTTCGGCGTGCTGCTCGCGTTGCCGGCGAGCGCCGCGCTGCTGGTCGCTCTGCGTCACCTGAAAGTGGCCTACCTCGCCGGCTCGCTCTACGGCGGACCGAAGTGATGCGGCAGCTAGCGCTGAAGATCTCTCCTCCGCCGCAGCCCAGTCTCGAGAATTTTGTTCCCGGCGCCAATGCCGAATTGGTGGCGCGGCTGCGAGATTTCCAGGCCGGGACGTTTCCCGAAATCATCCTCTACCTCTGGGGCGAAACCGGATCGGGCAAGAGTCATCTCCTGCGCGCCTGCGCGAGCGCGCACGCGGTGGATGACGTCGAAAAATTGCGCGAGACCTCACAGATCGAACTTTTCAACGCCATCAACGAAGCCATCCAGTCCGGCGGCAGGGTGCTGGTCGCCGGCAATGCGCCGCCGGCGCAACTGCCGCTGCGCGAAGACCTCAGGTCGCGCCTCGCCCAGGGCCTCGTCTACCAGGTCAAGCCGCTCAGCGACGCCGAGCGCGCCGCATACCTGCGCGCCGAGGCGGCACGGCGCGGCATGCGCGTGCCCGAGGAGGTCATCGGTTACCTGCTGACCCACGTGCGCCGCGACCTGCACACGCTCGGTGCAATTCTCGATGAATTGGACAAGAACTCTCTTGAGCGCCAACGTCAGATTACCGTTCCACTTGTAAAAGACATTCTGAAAGCGCTGGAAGAATGAATTTGGCGTTGTTTGACCTGGACAATACGCTGCTTGCCTGCGACAGCGATTACGAGTGGGGCCAGTTCCTCGTCGAGCGCGGCGTGCTCGGGCGGGCCGAGTACGAGGCGCAGAACGCTGCGTTCTACGAGCAGTACAAGGCCGGCACGCTCGACATCCACGAGTTCCTCGGCTTCGCGCTGCGCCCGCTCGCCGAACACACCCCGGGTGAGCTCGATCGGTGGCACGCCGATTTCATGGCGACGCGCATCCGCCCCGCGATCGGCGCCCCGGCGCGCGAGCTGGTGCGCGGGCACCTGGCGGCGGGCGACTTGTGCGCCGTGGTGACGGCCACCAACAGTTTCGTCACCGGCCCGATCGCGAAGGAATTCGGCGTGCCGCACTTGCTCGCCACCGAACCGGAGCGCATCGATGGCCGCTACACCGGGCGCGTTGCCGGCATCCCCTGCTTCCGCGAAGGCAAGAGCCTGCGCCTCGACGCCTGGCTCGCGGCGCAGGGGCGCGCCCTGCGCGACTTCCCGGTGAGCACGTTCTACAGCGACTCGCACAACGACCTGCCGCTGCTCGAGCGCGTGACACGGCCGGTGGCGGTGGATCCGGACGAGAAGCTCGCCGCCGTGGCCCGGGCGCGAGGCTGGCCCGCAGTTTCCCTCCGGTTTCCCTGCGATAATCGGCCTGCGCAATGATCAAACGCTTCATCCGCCGCGTGCTCGGCCTCGATTCCCCGGGACCGCAGCGCGTGCCGCAGGCGCGCCACGGCGTGACGCGCAGCGCGATCAGCTCGAGCGCTCTCAAGGTTTGCGACACGCTGGCCCAGCGCGGCTTTGCGGCCTGCGTCGTGGGCGGCGCGGTGCGCGACATCCTGCTCGGCATCAAGCCGAAGGATTTCGATGTCGCCACGGCCGCGCGCCCCGAGCAGATCAAGCCCCTCTTTCGCCGCGCGCTGCTGATCGGGCGGCGCTTCCGCCTGGTGCACGTGATGCTGGGCCCGGAGACGATAGAGGTTTCCACCTTTCGCGCGGCGGACAGCAAGGCGGCCGACGGAAAGGAGCACGCTCGCGTGCTGGACGAACACGGCCGCGTCCTGCGCGACAACGTCTTCGGCACCCTGGAAGAAGACGCGCGCCGGCGCGATTTCACGGTCAACGCGCTGTATTACGACTGCGGCACCGGCGAGCTCATCGATTTCCACGGCGGCCTCGCCGACCTGAAGAAGCGCACGCTACGCATCATCGGCGATGCGGAAACGCGCTTTCGCGAGGATCCGGTGCGCATGCTGCGCGCGGTGCGCCTGGGCGCCAAGCTCGGCCTGTCGATCGAAAGCTCGACGCGCGCGCCGATCAAGCGCCTGGCACCCCTGCTCGAGCACGTGCCGCCGCCGCGCCTGTTCGAGGAAATGTTGAAGCTGCTGCTCTCGGGGCACGCCAGCGCGTGCCTGCGCCAGCTGCGCAACGAAGGTCTGCACAAGGGCATGCTGCCGCTGCTGGATGTCATCCTCGAGCAGCCGCTGGGCGAGCGCTTCGTCACGCTGGCGCTGGCGCAGACCGACGAGCGCGTGCTCTCGGACCGGCCGGTATCTCCCGCGTTCCTGTTCGCCGCGCTGCTCTGGCACGAGGTGCTGGCGGCGTGGAAGGCGCGCGAAAAGCGCGGCGAGCGGCGCATTCCGGCGCTGGAATTCGCGAT
Source organism: uncultured Bordetella sp. (assembly GCA_964616875.1). Lineage (GTDB taxonomy): Bacteria > Pseudomonadota > Gammaproteobacteria > Burkholderiales > SG8-39 > RBG-16-66-20. The sequence goes on from CAZTSJ010000253.1 coordinate 4,894, forward strand.
GGACGAAGTGCTGGATGCGCAAAGCGGCAAGCTCGCGATCACGCGCCGGCTGACGGCGACCATGCGCGAAGTCTGGGCGATGCAGCCGCGCTTCGAAGAGCGCTCCGGCCAGCGTCCCTTCCGGCTGCTCGAGCTGCCGCGCTTTCGCATGGCCTACGATTTCCTCGCGCTGCGCGCGGCCAGCGGCGAAGTGCCCGCGGAGATCGAAAGCTGGTGGCGCGCGTTCCAGGGCGCCGACGATGAAACGCGCCGCGCCATGCTGCTGCCCGACACCGGGCCGCACAAGAAACGGCGCCGCAGGCGTCGCAAGCCGCAGGGCGCGCCAGCGCCGGCACCGGTGGAATGACCCTCGCCTTAGTCAAGGAACGCCCGGCGTGAACCGGGCGTTTGTCGGCCTGGGGGCGAACATCGGCGATCCGCGCCGGCAGATCGAGGCAGCGATTCAGGAAATCAAGAAACTGCCCGAAACGCGATTTATTTCAGTCTCCAGCTTGTACCGGAGCGCCCCGTTGGGCTTTGCGGATCAGCCGGATTTCCTGAACGCCGTGGTACAGCTGGACACCTCGCTGCCGCCCGAAGCTCTGCTCGCGCACCTGCAGGAATTCGAGGCGCGGCACGGCCGCGAGCGGCCCTTCCCGGGCGCGCCCCGCACCCTCGATCTCGACTTGCTGCTCCACGGCGAGCAGGTCCTCGCCACGCCCGGGCTCACCCTGCCCCATCCCCGCATGCATGAACGTGCCTTCGTGTTGCTGCCTTTGCTCGAGCTTGATGCTGCAATTTCAGTTCCAGGCAGGGGACCGGCAAAGACCTTGCTCCTTGCCTGCAGCGCGCAAAAGATCGAAAAGATCGTCTAGCGCCCCGGTGCAGAAATTCCGCCACATCGCCGTCGAAGGACCGATCGGCGTCGGCAAGACCAGCCTCGCGCGGCGGCTCGCCGAGCGGCTCGGCGCCGAACTGCTGCTCGAAGAACCGGGCGAGAACCCGTTTCTCGCCCGCTTCTACCAGGACATGGCGCGTTTCGCGCTGCCGACGCAGCTTTTTTTCCTGTTCCAGCGCGCGCGCCAGCTCGAAGCGCTGGCGCAGCCCGACATGTTCGGCCGGCCCACGGTGACCGATTTCCTGCTCGAAAAGGACCCCTTGTTCGCGCGCATCACGCTCTCGGGCGAGGAAATGGCGCTCTACCAGAAAATCTACGATGCGATCCGGCCGCAGGCCCCGGCGCCGGACCTGGTGGTCTACCTGCAGGCCCGGCCGGCGACGCTGCATGAACGCGTGCGGCGGCGCGCGGCGCAATTCGAGCGCAGCATCAGCGAGGAGTACCTGGCGCTGCTGGCGGAAGGTTACGCGCGCTTTTTCTACAACTACGCCGCGGCGCCGGTGTTGATCGTGAACTCGGAGAACCTGAATTTCGTCGCGCGCGACGCCGACCTGGAACTGCTGCTGGCGCGCATGCGCGGCATGAAAAGCCGCCGCGAATTCTTCAGCCTGGGTTAGCTGGGCTAACTTGCCGGGTTTAGCTCGCCGGATTTAACTCGGATAGGGCTCGAACATCATCGACTCGACCGCGCAGCCCATGGCCTGCGCGATCTTGTCCATCGCTTCATCGGTGAGCTGCACGGGCTGCAGGTCCGCATCGCTGGCCTTGGAGGCGATGAATGCCTTGGCCGCGGCCTCGGTATTCCAGGTAACCACGGGATCGGGACTCACGCCCGCGACCTGCTGACAGACCGGGAATCCGTCCGACTTGTAGACGATTGCGTACATGCAGCCACCCCCCGAGAACCTGCGCCCGACGACCCGAAAACTTTAACCCAAGTGCGCCGTTTCGGCTAGAACCCGCGTTGATCATTTCGTCTTGCCGGGCCGGCGCGCCCGACGCACAGCGCGCACAAAAGCAACAGCCCGGGTTTGCGCAGGGGGAGCATCAGGCGTCTAATGGCCTCGGGAGGCGCCGGGGTCCACTTGGCGCCGCGGGTAACCGACCCCCCCGCAAGGGGGAATTTCTGGGGGCATTAATCATGAGCAACATGCGCGACGCAACGGGTCTGCGGGCGGTCTGGAACGAGTTCGCGGAGTCCGAGTACGAGTTCGAGCCGGCAACGGGCACTCTTTGGGGCTACATGCGGCAGCGGGGCAACCCCTGCTTCAACCTGGCCCTGCTGAAGGAGATACGCTCGGTGGGCAGCGAACTGACGGCCAACAGCGGCCACATCGAATTCGAAGGCGCGATGCACAAGGTGAATACCTACGTGGCCGGCTCGCGCGTGCCCAGGGTGTTCAATCTGGGCGGCGACCTGGCGCTGTTCCTGCTGCTGATCCGCTCGCGCGACCGGGATGCGCTCGGCCACTACGCGCGCATGTGCATCGACAACATCCACGCGCAGATCCAGCACTACCAGTGCCCGACGCTCACCACCGTGTCGCTGGTGCAGGGCGACGCGCTGGGCGGCGGCTTCGAGATGGCGCTGTGCTCCGACGTGATCGTCGCCGAAGAGTCGGCGCTGATCGGCCTGCCGGAGATCCTCTTCAACCTGTTCCCGGGCATGGGCGCCTACAGCCTGCTCGCGCGGCGCGCCTCGGCGCGAGTAGCGGAGGAGCTGATCCTCTCGGGCAAGCTGCTCCCCGCCGCGAAGCTGCACGAGATGGGCATCGTGGATGTGCTGGCGCGGGATGGCGACGGCGAAGCCGCGGTGCAGGAATGGATCGCGAAGAACGCGCGCCGGCGCAGCGGCTACCAGGGCGTCATGCGCCTGCGCCAGCATGTGAACCCGATCACGCGCGCCGAACTGGACGCGGTCGCCGATACCTGGGTGGATTGCGCCCTGCGTCTCGAAGACCGCGACATGCGCATGATGGGCCGCGTGGTGCGCGCCCAGATGGAGCGCATGGATGCGGCTGCAGCGGCGGCCGCGCCGGCGCCACTGCCCGCAGAGGGCATTGCGATGGCGGCGGGCTGAGCGCTCAGTGACGCCCGAGGTGCGAGGCGAAGCCGCCGTCGGAGAACAGCTGGCCGAACTGATGGAAGTTGACGCGCGTCGATTCGATGATCGCAGCCTGGGCGGCCGGATCGGCGATGGTCTTGAGCAGCACGTTGAGCTGCGCCATGTGCTCTGCATCCATCGTCGCGTGCGAGGACAGGAAACGGAACCCCCCCGTTGCCACGTCCTTGCCCGTGGCACGCGCGATCGACTCGGCCGCCTTGCCGCCGTAGACCGAGGCCACCACCTCTAGCACGTACAGCATCCCCAGCACGGCGCAGGGATGCACGCGTTCGCAGGCGTAGTAATTGAAGCCGATCATGGCCTGTACCGGTGCGCTCGGCGGCGTGGCCGTGACGCGCTGCGTGTCGCCGCCGATCGCGACCACGTCCTGCAGCACCCACTGCTCGTGGCCCGCTTCTTCCGCGATCCTCTCAGTCAGATCTTCGCGCACCCTGCCCATGCGCTCGTCGCAGCGCGCCAGCGCCACAGCCATGATCGGGCAGAAATGCAGCACGATGTGGTAGAGGTCATGCAGGAAAGCGCCGTACTCCGGCAGCGTGAGGCCCTTGCGCATCATCGAGTGCACCTTGGGCAGGTTCTCGATGGCGCGCCGGCTGGTGTCGGAGTTCTCGACGAGCGTGATGAAAAACGACATGCCGTGCTTTTATCCTTCCCGGGAAAGCAGAGATTTTACTAGCGGATGGTTTCAGCGCGCCCGCACGATCATCCTTATCGGCGTGTCCGGGCGCAGCGTCACCGAGGGCTTGGGGCGGATGTTCTGCCCCGGCACCAGTTCGAATTTCCAGCGCTCGACCAGCGTGGCGAGGATCAGCAGCGCCTCCTGCCACGCGAAGCCCTCGCCGATGCAGTGGCGGTCGCCAGCGCTGAAGGGAAAATAAGCGCCGCGCGGCAGGCGCTCCTGGAAATCACCCTCCCAGCGCTCGGGTTTGAAACGCTCCGGCGCCTCGAAGAAGCGCCCGTCGCGGTGCATGACGTACTGGCTCATCAGCACCACCGCGCCCTTGGGCACCGTAAAGCCGCCAAGGCGCACGTCGGCCAGCGCCGCCCGGCCGATGAACCAGCCCGGCGGATACAGCCGCATGCCCTCCTGGATCACCTGCCGCGCGAAGGGCAACCGTTCGGTGTCCGCGGCGACGAATCCGGGCCTGCCGCCGAGCACCGAACGCGCTTCCGCGTGCAGGCGTTCAGCGGAGCGCTCGTCCTGCGCCAGCAGGTACAGGGTCCAGCCGAGCAGGTTGGCGGTCGTCTCGTGGCCGGCGATGAGCAGCGTCAGGACCTCGTCGCGCAGCTGCTTCTGCGTCATGAGGACGTTGGTCTCGTCGTCCTTCGCTTGCATCAGGAGCGAAAGCAGGTCGTTGCCGGCGACGCCCGCGCCGCGGCGCCGCTCGATCATGCGGTAGATCACCGCGTCCAGTTCGCGCACCGCCCGGTGGAACCGGCGCGCCGCCGGCAGGGGCAACTTCAGCCAGAGTCCGAGGAAGGGAGAAGAAATCCTGGTGAAGAATTCCAGCAGTATCGCCAGGTTGCTCGATACCGCCTCGGCGTCCGACTCGATATCGTCGTCAAACAGGGCGCGCGCCGCGACCAGCATCGTCAGCTTCATGGTCTCGTCGGTGAGATCGATCTCGGCCCCCGGGCGCCAGTGGTCGCGCGTGTGCCGGGACAGTTCCGCGATCGATCCCGCGTAGGCCTCGATGCGCGATTTGCGGAACACCGGCTGCATCAGCCGGCGCTGGCGCGCATGCAGATCGCCTTCCGAGGTGAACAGACCGTGGCCGACGACGGGTCTGAGCCGCTTGCGCAAGGGGCTCAGCGTGAAGTTGGTGCGCTGCGTGATCAGGACTTCACGGATGTAGTCGGGGTGGCGCAGGAAAAATGCCTGCACGCCGCCCAGAGTGAAGCAGGAGATGTCGCCGTACTGTTGCGCCACGCCCGAGAGGAAACCCAGCGGGTCGCGGCTGAAGTTCCATGCCTGCCCGATATAGGGCAAGCCACGCGGGCCGGGCGGGCGTAGAACGCCGGAGGACATGCGACGAATCCTATCGCAGCCCGGCGCTCAGCCCGACGACTTCTTGCGTTCCTGGAGGTAGTGCTCGAGCGATGCGCGCGTTGCCGCGAGCTCTTCGCGCAGGGTCTTCAACAGCGCCGGGATCTGCAGTTTTACCTCTGCGTCCGACAGCCGGCCGGCGTCCTTGCAGTAACCCGTCAGGCGCTCGGCGCCCATGCTCGCCGCCGAGCCCTTCATCGCGTGCAGGTGGCTGCGGAACTCGCCGACGTTGCGCGCCGAGAGCGCGGCCTCTATTTTCGCCATCAAGGTGACGTTATCGGCGACGAAGACGCCGATCAGCTTGTCCATGAAGGCGGGCGAGGAGCCCAGTTCCTCCAGGTCGGCGAGCGTGGCGGAATTGACGACCTGCAGCACGTCCTGGCGTTCGCCTCTGGCGGAGCGCAGATTTGCCGCCGCCACCGGCTTCGCGGCCTCCTGGAGCTTGCCCCCGCAGAGGATCTGCAGCTCTTCGAGCAGCCGCGCCGCTTCGATTGGCTTGGCAAGGAAGGCGTCGGCGCCCGCTTCGAGGCATTCGCGCTTCGATTCGGCGGCAACGTCGGCCGAGAGCATCACGATCGGCAGCCGCTCGCGCGCACCGGTGGTGAGGCGGATCGCCTGCACTGTTTCAAGGCCACTCAGCCCGGGCATGTTGCGGTCGATCAGCGCGACGTCGAAACGCGCCCCCTCAAGCTCGTCCAGGGCGCGCTCGCCGTCCGCAACCAGCTTTGCAGTATGGCCGCCGCGCTCCAGGATGCGGCTGAGCACCTCCCGGTTGGTCGGATTGTCGTCCGCGACCAGCACATGCAGGCCCTTGGAGACGCCGCCGCGGCGCGCGTAGTCCTTGAGGCGCACCACGCCATCGCGCGCTTCCTCGCTCGCGGTGACTGAGTGCAGCACATTGAACAGCTGCGGCTTTTCGAACGGCAACTCGAGCACCGCGCCGAATCCGGCCGACAGCGCCGCAAAGCGCGGTATGCCCGCCGAGCGCTGCATCGCGAGCACGATCGGCGGCGCGGGATCGGGCGCGGCACGGCGGAAGCGCTGCGCGAGCTGCAGGTCCTTGCCCTCCGAATACAGCAGCACGCTGTGGTAAGGCCGCGCGAGGCTGATTTCCGCCACCAGCCGCGCTGCGCCCTCGTCGACGCCGGCAGCGGCCACCGAGGTGGCGCCCCATCCCGCGAGCGACTGCTCGAGCGCTTCGCGCTGCGCCGGCGGGAAGCCGACCAGCAGCACGCGCGCGCCGGCGAGCTCGCCCGCGACCGCGCCCGCGCGCTCGGGCTGCTTCTCCAGCTCGGTCTCGAACCAGAACGTGCTGCCCAGGCCTACCGCGCTCTCCAGGCCGATCTTGCCGCCCATGAGTTCGACCAGCTGCTTGGCGATGGTGGTGCCAAGGCCGGTGCCGCCGAAACGGCGCGTGGTGGTCTGGTCGGCCTGGGTGAAGCTGTCGAAAATCCGGGCCTGCGCCTCGGGCGCGATGCCGATGCCGGTGTCGCGCACCGAGAACTTCAGCCGCACGCCGCTGGCGGTTTCGCCCTGGCTGCTCACGTGCACCGTGACGCTGCCCTGCTCGGTGAACTTGACCGCGTTACCCGCCAGGTTGATGAGCACCTGGCGCAGGTGGTGGGCGTCGCCGCGCACCGCCGGCGGCACCTCGGGCATGATCGAGACCACGAATTCGACGTGCTTGGCCGCCGCCTGCGCCGAGAGGATCCGGCAGGTGCTGTTCACCAGCGCGTGCAGGTCGAAGTCGGTGCGCTCCAGGACCAGCTTGCCGGCCTCGATCTTGGAGAAATCGAGCACTTCCTCGACCAGGCCCAGCATCACGCGCGAGGAACTGCGCAGCGTCTGCAGCATGTCGGCCTGTTCGCGCGAGAGCTGCGTGTCGCGCAGCAGGTCGGACATGCCCACAATCGCATTCAGCGGCGTGCGCAGCTCATGGCTCACGACCGAAACAAAGCGGCGCTTGGCATGGTTCGCGGCCTCGGCGCGCGCCACCGCGGCGAACATGCGCTTGACCAGCGTGCGTACGTAGAGGCTCAGCAGCAGCATGCCGACCATGAGTTCGATGCCCACCGCCGTGTGCAGCAACCAGAAATCGCTCGTGGCGAGCACCGCGGCGAACCCGGCCAGGCTCACGCCCAGCGACAGGTGCAGGTAGGAAGGTCCGAAACGGAAGCCGTTCGCGAGCGTTACCCATACATAGACGAGGAACAGCGCCCAGCCGTGCTCTCCCAGGAACCACATGCACCAGCTGATGGTGGCAAGGTCGAGTACCACGCCGAAGCAGCGCCGCACATGCGATACCGTGTCCGAGGCGAGGTTGGACCAGAGGATCACCGCAGAGAACGCGATGTAGCCCATGAACACGACACGCCGGGGTTCGAGCAGGTGCCAGTCGAAGATGCGCATCTCGTCGGGCAGCAGGTAGGCGCCCAGCGCGAGTCCCAGTACCAGCCGGACGATGGCCTGCTCGTGTTCGGTATCGGGGCGCGCCGCGAGGCGCGCGCGCGCGCTGGCAACGAGGCCGCTCAGCCAGGTCCTCATCGCGCGCTGCTGTCCGCCGAAGGGTCCTGCAAGTCGCGTTGCACTTCGAGCACGCGCTCGCTCATGCCGAGAAATGCATCCGCCAGGCGCGGATCGAAATGCTTGCCGCGCTGCGCGCGGATGTAATCGAGCGCATCAACGCTCTTCCAGGCTTTCTTGTAGGGCCGCACCGAGGTGAGCGCGTCGTACACGTCGGCGACGGCGACGATGCGCGCGCAGAGCGGAATATGGTCGCCGTCCAGCCCGCTCGGATAGCCCTTGCCGTCGTAGCGCTCGTGGTGGCCGAGCGCGATCAGGGCGCCCATGCGCACGTACTTCGAGGCGCTGCCCTTGAGGATTTCGTGGCCGATCACCGGATGGCGCTGCATCGTGCCCCACTCGGCCTCGTCCAGGCGCGCGGGCTTGAGCAGGATGCCATCCGGGATGCCGATTTTTCCGATGTCGTGCAGCGGCGCGGCGAGCTCGATGGTCTCGGCCTCGTCGCGTTCCATGCCGATCGCATTGGCGATCAGGCGCGAGTAGCGCGCCATGCGGATGAGGTGGTAGCCGGTTTCCTCGTCGCGGAACTCGCCCGCGCGCGCCAGGCGCAGCAGGGTTTCCTTCTCGCGTTCGCGGATCTCGCGCGTCGCCTCGTCGACCATGCCTTCGAGCAGGCGGCGCTTGTCTTCCAGCGCGAGCTGCTGGCGGCGCAGCGTGAGCAGGTTGCGGCAGCGCGCGAGGCACTCGCGCGCATCGACCGGCTTGGTGAGGAAATCCGTGATCCCGGCGTCCAGCGCGGCGTAGCGGACCTTTTTATCGTCCTGTCCGGTAATCATGACAATCGGCACGTGTTCGTAGCCGGGCAGCGAGCGCAGGCGCCCCACCAGTTCGATGCCATCCATGTCCGGCATCATGAAATCCACCAGCACCAGGTCGGCGACGTGGCGCGTGGCCCAGACCACGGCGTCCACGGGACGCGCGAAGCCCTCCACCACGACCCGGTCGTCCAGGGTGCGCACGACCTGCTCGAGAATGGCACGGCTGGTGGACTGGTCGTCCACCACCATGACCGTATTGCGCGCCGCCGGAAGCAGGTGGATCTGCGCCTTGGCCATCGTGCCCCCGTTCCACGAAAGTGCGCCAAAGCCTACGCCCCGCGATAGGCGATGTCCAGCGAAACAGGCCCGTTCCTGACAATCATTTTCGCTGCTGCCGCCCGCTGGTGCCGAAAGAGAGACTCGAACTCTCATGGTGTTGCCACCGGCGGATTTTGAGTCCGCTGCGTCTACCGATTCCGCCATTTCGGCTGCGGACGCAATTCTATAATGGGCCGCAATGAAGCTCGCCGATTTCGACTACGAACTCCCGCCGGAACTCATTGCCCAGCATCCCGCGCCCGCGCGCACATCGTGCCGCCTGCTGCATCTCGACGCCGCAAGCGGCGCGCTCAGGGACCTCGCCTTCACGGATCTGCCGGAGCTGGTCGATGCGCGCGACGCGCTGGTACTGAACGACACGCGCGTCATCAAGGCGCGCCTCTACGGCGCCAAGGCGAGCGGCGGAAAGTTCGAGTTTTTCGTCGAACGCATCCTCGGCGAGCACGAGGCCCTCGGCCTGATGCGCATCTCGCATACGCCCAAGCCGGGTACGCAGCTGCTGGTCGGCGACGGCGTCAGAGCGCAGTTCCTCGGGCGCGAGGCGGACCTTTACCGCCTCCGCTTCGCTGAACCCGTCATGCAGCTGCTCGAGCGCTGCGGTAGCGTGCCCCTGCCGCCCTATATCACCCATTCCCCGGGCCCCGAGGACGCGGAGCGCTACCAGACCGTGTATGCGGAGAAGGCCGGCGCGGTTGCCGCGCCAACGGCGGGATTGCACTTCGATGAGGATATGCTGAAGAACATTCAAGCCAAGGGCGCTGCGCTCGCGAAAGTCACGCTGCATGTGGGCGCGGGAACCTTCCAGCCGGTGCGCTCCGAAAATATCGAAGAGCACCGCATGCACGCGGAACGCTACGCCATACCGCAGGAAACGCTCGAACTCATCTCGGGGAAACGGGTGCTCGCCGTCGGCACGACGTCGCTGCGGGCGCTCGAATCCCATGCTTTGAGCGGAGAACGGGAAGGCGAATCGGGGCTTTTCATCTATCCCGGCTTCCAATTCCGGGTCGTGGACCGCCTGCTCACCAACTTCCACCTGCCGAAATCGAGCCTGCTGATGCTGGTCGCCGCCTTTGCCGGGCTCGACAACGTCCGAAAAGCCTATGCGCACGCGATCGAGCAGCGCTACCGGTTCTTCTCCTATGGCGACGCGATGCTGATAGAAAGGAAGCTGTGAAATTCTCGGTAACCCACCGCGACGGCGCGGCACGCCGCGGCATGCTGGAGCTCGCGCACGGGCGCGTCGATACGCCGGCCTTCATGCCGGTGGGCACCTACGGCACGGTGAAGGCGATGTCGCCCGAGGAACTGCAGGGCTTGGGCGCGCAGATCGTGCTCGGCAACACTTTCCACCTCTGGCTGCGGCCCGGCACCGAGGTGATCGAGAAGCACGGCGGCCTGCACGGCTTCATGGGCTGGAAGGGACCGATCCTGACCGACTCCGGGGGCTTTCAAGTTTTCAGTCTTAAAACAAAAATAGTTGAAGAAGGCGCGCACTTCGCATCGCCGATCAACGGCGACAAGTTGCTTCTGACGCCCGAAGAGTCCATGAGAATTCAAAAAGCTTTGAATTCCGACGTCGTCATGGTGTTCGACGATTGCACGCCTTATCCGGCGACGGAGAAGCAGGCGCGCAAGTCGATGGAACTGAGCATGCGCTGGGCCGAGCGCTCGAAACGGGCGCACGAAGGAAACACGAATGCACTGTTTGGCATCATTCAAGGAAGTACATATGAATCCTTGAGAGAAACTTCCCTGCAAAGTCTTACCCGATTGGGCTTTGACGGCTATGCGATCGGCGGTCTTGCGGTCGGGGAGCCGGCGGCGGACCGTTCCCGGGTCATGAATCATGTTTTAAAGGAAATGCCGGCGGAGAAACCTCGCTATCTGATGGGCATGGGCACGCCCGAGGACCTGATCGAGGCGGTGCTCGCGGGCGTGGACATGTTCGACTGCGTGCTGCCGACCCGGAACGCGCGCAACGGCTGGCTCTACACGCGTTCGGGCGACGTCAAAATCCGCAATGCGCGCTGGCGCGACGACCCGCGGCCGCTCGACGCGGCCTGCGCCTGCTACGCCTGCCGCAATTTCAGCCGCGCCTACCTCTACCACCTGCAGAAAGGGAACGAAATCCTCGGCGCGCGACTCAATACCACTCACAACCTGTACTACTACCTGCAGCTGATGAAGGAACTGCGCGCAGCGATCGAGGCGGGACGGCTCGCGGCCACCGCGGCGCGCCTGCTGGAAGAGCGCAAGCTGCTATAATTACAAGCTTTTCCGGCATTTCGCCGGGTTTCCGATGCTAGGAGTTTTCGTGCTGATTTCCCCCGCTTACGCACAAGCCCCGGCCGCCGGCGGCGATGCCGGGCTGATGAGCTTCCTGCCTATCATCCTGATGTTCGTATTGCTGTACTTCCTCATGATCCGGCCGCAGATGAAGCGCGCGAAGGAATCCAAGGCCATGATCGACGCACTGCAAAAGGGCGACGAGGTCGTGGCCCTGGGCGGCCTGATCGGCAAAATCATCGAGATCAACGAGCACTACGCGACGCTCGAAGTCGCCCCGAACACCGAAATCAAGATCCAGAGGCCCTCGGTGCAGCTGCCCCTGCCGAAGGGCACGATCAAGACTATCAAGTAAGTGAACCGCTTTCCGACCTGGAAATACGCGCTGATCGGCGTCACGATCGCCGCGGCGCTGCTGTTCACGCTGCCGAACTTCTTCGGCGAGTCGCCGGCCGTCCAGGTCTCGAGCAACAAGGCCACCGTCAAGGTGGACGCCGCCCTGCTCGGGCGCCTCGAACAGGTATTGATCGCCCAGCAGATCAAGACCACCGGCGCGATCCTCGACCTGCACGGCCTGCGCATCCGCGTCGCCGATGCCGACTCGCAGTTGAAGGCGAAGGACCTGATCGAGAAGACGATCAATCCGGACCCGCAGAACCCCGAATACGTCGTGGCGCTGAACCTGCTTTCGTCCTCGCCCGCCTGGCTCACCGCGGTGCACGCGCTGCCGATGTACCTGGGCCTCGACCTGAGGGGCGGGGTGCATTTCCTGCTGCAGGTGGACATGCAGGCGGCGATCGTCAAGCGGCTGGAGTCCTTCGCGGGCGAGCTGCGCACCGGACTGCGCGAGAAAAACATCCGCCATGCCGGCATCGCGCGCGAAGGCCAGACGCTGCGCCTGCGCTTTCGCGACGCCGATACGCGCGACAAGGCGCTCGCCACGGTCGGCCAGCTCATCCCCGTACTGACGCTGGACAAGCGCGACGACGGCCAGGACTTCATGATCGTCGCGACGCTCAAGCCCGAGACGCTCAAGAACGAGCAGGACCTCGCGGTGAAGCAGAACATCGTGACGCTGCACCGGCGCGTGAACCAGCTCGGCGTCGCCGAGCCCGTGATCCAGCAGCAGGGCGCCGACCGCATCGTGGTGCAGCTGCCCGGCGTGCAGGACCCGGCGAAAGCCAAGGACATCCTCGGCCGCACCGCGACCCTGGAAGTGCGCCTGGTCGACGAGGAAGCGATGCGCTCGGGCAGCAGCTTCAACGTCGATGTCTTCCCGGAGAGGAAGCGCGACGGCAGCGTGAGCGCGGTGCCGGTGAAAAAGCAGATCCTCGTGACCGGTGACCAGTTCATCGGCGCTTCGGCGACTTTCGACAACGACCAGCGCCCGGCGGTTTCAGTGGAACTGAACGAGACCGCCGGCCGCGTCATGCGCCAGGCGACGCGCGAGAACCTGAAGCACCTGATGGCGATCATCCTGATCGAGAAGGGCAAGGGCGAGGCGATCTCGGTGGCGACCATCCAGGGCGAATTCGGCGCCCGCTTCCAGATCACCGGCAGCTTCACGCCCACCGAAACCAACGACCTGTCGCTGCTGATCCGCGCCGGTTCGCTCGCCGCGCCGATGGAGATCATCGAGGAGCGCACCGTCGGCCCGTCGCTCGGCAAGGAAAACATCGAAAAAGGCTTCAACGCCACCAAATGGGGCTTCGTCGCGATCGTGCTCTTCATGAGCGCGTACTACACCCTGTTCGGCGTGTTTTCCTCGATTGCGCTGGGCGTCAACCTGCTCTTTCTGGTGGCGCTGCTCTCGCTCCTGCAGGCGACGCTGACGCTGCCCGGCATCGCGGCCATCGCGCTCACGCTGGGCATGGCGATCGACGCCAACGTGCTCATCAACGAGCGCATCCGCGAGGAGGTGCGCGGCGGCCAGTCGCCGCAGGCGGCGATCGCGGCGGGCTACGAGCGCGCCTGGGGCACGATTCTCGACTCCAACGTCACCACCCTGATCGCGGGACTGTCGCTGCTCATTTTCGGCTCCGGGCCGGTGCGCGGCTTCGCGGTGGTGCACTGCCTTGGGATCCTGACCTCGATTTTCTCCTCGGTCGTGGTGTCGCGCGCGATCGTCAACCTCACCTATGGTCATCGCCGCAAAACCACCAGCCTGGCGATCGGCAACACGGAATGGAAGTGAGATAGGGCATGGAGTTCTTCAAGATCCGCCGCGTCATTCCCTTCATGCGGCATGCGCTCGCCTTCAACATCATTTCGCTGCTGACCTTCGCCGCCGCGGTCTTCTTCCTCGCCTACAAGGGCCTGCACTTCTCGGTCGAATTCACTGGCGGCACGCTGGTCGAAGTGAGCTACAAGGAAGGCGCCAAAGTCGAGACGATCCGCGAGACGCTGGAAAAGGCGGGCCTCAAGGGCGAAGTGCAGAACTTCGGTTCCTCGCGCGACGTGCT
>CAZTSJ010000254.1:0-4317 GCA_964616875.1 uncultured Bordetella sp.
GGTGGCGATACCGGTCCTGGTCGGCCTGATTCTCGGGCCGCAGGCGCTTGGCGGCGTGCTCATGGGCACGATCGTCACGGGCCTGTTCGTCGCCATTTCGATGTGTACCGGCGGCGGGGCCTGGGACAACGCCAAAAAATACATTGAAGACGGCCACTACGGCGGCAAGGGTTCGGATGCGCACAAGGCCGCGGTCACCGGCGATACGGTGGGCGATCCCTACAAGGACACTGCGGGTCCGGCGGTGAACCCGCTCATCAAGATCATCAACATCGTCGCGCTGCTGGTCGTGCCGTTGATGTAGTCCGGGAGGAATACTGGGCTTCCCCCGATATTCCGGACACTTTTGATAGTGTTGAGGAAGATATCGGGGGAAGCCCAGGGAAAGCAATCCTACACAAGCTCGAACACGTCCAACGGAATGGTCTTGACTGGACGGCCAGCGCCATGAACCAGCAGGCGGATACGCTCGGTAGTCTCCCGCGAGAATGCCGCCTCTGCGCAACGCGTGCAGACCTGCGCTGGAATATGCTCGACCAACACGCGCCGGCCATCCACATCGAGCACTTCGCTTACAAACTCGTCCCTGGCGGTTTCGCCGCCGCAGACATGGCATTTGAACTTTGACATGGCTACCTCCGTTCGATGATCTCGGCCTGCGCGCCCGCCGTACGGACCTCTTCCTCGCTGATGTTGCGTTCGATGGCGCGTTTGAAGGCGTGCCGGCTGAAGTCGAACTGACCGGCAGCCAACTGCTCGCGGATTTGCGCGAGGGTTTTCACGCCGTCAGCGATCTTTCTCGCGCCTCTTCGCCGCCGCCAGCGCCGCCAGCAGCTTCTTGCCTTTGTATTTTCCGCGCAGGTTTTGTATGAGGTCGCGCATAAGGGACGTTGGGATAATTCGACGCATTTGCTAGTTTACTTCCACCCGCACACGAATCCCCTCCTTGACGCCGAACCTGCGCCGCAAGCGGCGGCGTTGGGGTTAAGCTGAACGGATGGACCAAAGGTCGCCGCGGCAGCTTGACCCGCTTGCTCTGGCATTCTTCGGGGCGGCGCTTGCGCTGCTCGCGGGACTGTTGGCATACGTCCTGTTCTTCAAGACGCCTGCGCCGGCATCCCCGGCGCGGACCTTTGACTTCGTGGAGGAGGTCCGACGTCAGGTGGCTGGGCTAGCGGAACGCTTCAAGGACAAGCCCGCACCCAAGCCTGCGCCTCGACCGGCAGCAAAACCCGCGCTATCGCCTCCTGTCGCGGCAGCGGGCACCAGCCTCGAGGCCGGGCGCACTTGGCGCTATGGCGTCGTGGTGGAGCCACCGGTGTGGCGCGACATCACGCTCACCTACCGCACGCAGCGCGAAGGCGAAAATATCGGCGTGCTCGCGGACTTCGTCCACGCCGGCGGCAAGATGAATTTCAACCTCGGCACCTTCGCGGCGGGGCATGCCTCGCACGCCAACACGCGATTTCCGGGATTCTTTCTGCACGCGAGCTATTTCCCGCGCACGCTGAAGGAGGGCCAGCGCCTGTCCTGGGGCTGGCCCTGGCAGCCGGTGCGTGCAGGACGCATGAAGCGCTACGACGCGACGGTGGCGCGCTGGGAGAACGTCCAGGTGCCCGCCGGCACCTATACCGCCGCAGTCATCGAAGCCGAGCTCTCGTACCTCGACGATGGCAAGGTGCTGGCCCGCGCGCGCGAAACGCTCTGGTACGTGCCCAAGCTCTCCCAGGTGGTCAAGGTGCTGCGCGAGGGCCGCACGCCCGACGAGGCCTCGACGCGGATCGTCGCGGAGCTGATGGAATACCGCTGACAGGCGCTAGGCGTCAGTGCAGCGCGGCGAGGATGTCCTCCACGCAGCGCTCGGGTGGCTGCGCGATGTCGATCTCGATCGCATTGCGCGGCGCTTCCAACGCGGCGAACTGGCTCTCGAGCAGGGAGGCGGGCATGAAGCGGTGGCGCCGTTCGGTGAGCCGGGCGCGGATCAGTTCGATGCTGCCGCGCAGATGGACGAAACGGCAGTCGGCGGATCCTTCGGCAAGGACTTTTCTGTAGGACTCCTTCAGCGCCGAGCAGGCAAGCACCGCGTGGCGATTTTCCAGCAGCTTGCCGTTCATGCTCTCCAGCCACGGCAGGCGGTCTGCGTCGGTCAGCGGCGTGCCTGCCGCCATCTTCGCCACGTTGGCGGGCGGGTGGAATTCGTCCGCATCCAGGAACCGGTAACCCAGGTGCTCGGCGAGCAGCTTGCCGACGGTGCTCTTGCCGCACCCCGAAACTCCCATGACAATGACGATCATGCTTTAGATGTCGCATGTCCTCCGAACTTCGCGCGCATCATGGCGAGCAACTTTCTCGCGTAGTCGGATTTTCCCTGGCTGGAGAAGCGCGCCATCAGGGCCATCGTGATCACGGGTGCCGGTACGCCAAGCGCCACCGATTCCTGCACCGTCCAGCGGCCCTCGCCCGAGTCCGCCACCGCCGGCGCGATGCGCTCGAGCTCCTCGTCATGCTGCAGGATGCCGGCGCACAGGTCGAGCAGCCAGGAGCGCACCACGCTGCCGTGGCGCCAGGTCTCGGCCAGGCGCCCGAGGTCGAATTCGAGGTCCTTGCGCGCGGCGAGCAGCGCGAAGCCCTCGGCCATCGCCTGCATCATCCCGTACTCGATGCCGTTGTGGATCATTTTCGCGTAGTGTCCGGCGCCGCTCGGCCCGCAATGCAGCCACCCGGTGTCGGGCGCAGGCGCGAGGATGCGAGCATAGGGCTCGAAAATTTCGATCGATTTCGGCGTGCCGCCCAGCATCAGGCAATAGCCGTTCTCCAGGCCGTGGATGCCGCCCGAGACGCCGGCGTCGATGTAGCGCAGGCCGCGCTGCGACAGCTCCAGCGCGCGCGCCATCGAGTCCTTGTAGTACGCGTTGCCGCCGTCCACGATCGTGTCGCCCGCCGAGAGCAGCGGCAGCAGCCCGGCGAGCGCCTCTTCGGTCGGCGCGCCGGCCGGGAGCATGGTCACGATCACCCGCTCGCCGGCGAGCCCGGTCGCGATTGCCGCCAGGCTCTCGACGCAGGCGACGCCTTTCTCTCCCTTGAGCGCCGCGCGCGCCGCCGGGTCGCGGTCAAAAGCAATCACGCGCGCCTTGCCGCGCGCCAGCCGCCGCGCCATGTTGGCGCCCATCCTGCCCAGGCCGCTGATGCCGATTTCCATTTGGTTCTCCGTGTTGCAGGCATTCTATAATTGCCGCAGAGGGAGGGGATCTTCATGAAACGTTTTCTGGTGCTGGCCGCCGTATTGGCATTTGCGGCGCCATCGTTCGCGCAGTTCCCCAGCAAGCCGATCCGCGTCGTGGTGCCGTTCGGCGCCGGTTCGTCCACCGACATCGTGATGCGCATCATCGCGCAGCCGCTGGGCCAGGCGCTCGGCCAGCCGGTGGTGGTCGACAACAAGCCGGGCGCCGACGGCGCCATCGCCGCAGTGGACGTGATGAAGGCTGCGCCCGACGGACACACGTTAATGCTCGCCACCAACAGCCCGCTCTCGGCGGCGCCGCACCTGAAGAAGAACCTGCCGTACCACCCGATCAACGACTTCACCCCGATCAGCTTCGTCGGCAACTATACGTTTTTCATCGTCGTGCACCCGAGCGTGCCGGCGAAGTCGCTCGCGGAGTTGATCGCTCACGCGCGCGCCAATCCCGGCAAGCTCAACTACGCCACTGGCAACACCACCGCGATCGTTTCCTCCGCGATGTTCGCGACGCTGGCCAAGATAGACATGCAGCACATCCCATATAAGACCGAGCCCCCTGCGATCACCGATATCCTGTCGGGCCAGATCCATCTCATGTTCAGCTCGTACTCCACAGTTGCACCGCACTTGCAGGCCGGCAAGCTGCGAGCCCTGGTCACCACCTTGCCCGAGCGCAGCCCGCTGCTTGCGGATGTGCCATCGATCGTCGAGGCGGGATTCCCGAAATTCCCGATCGTGCCCTGGGCCGGCATGGTCGGACCGGCGAAAATACCCAGGGAAGTCGTTGACCGCCTCAACCGCGATCTGAACGCGGTCCTGAAGCGGCCGGAGGTGCGCGAGAGCCTGGCGAAGCAGGCCTTCGCGCCGCGCGGCTCTACGGCCGACGAGATGGCGGCTGTCGTCAAGGAGCAGCTCGAGGTCTGGGGCAAGGCGGTACGCGACGCCGGCATTCAACCGGAGTGATAGAGAGCGCTGGACAGGCTCGAACAGAGCCGGCAACATGAATTCAAGGGAGGAGGGACCCATGCTCACACGCACTTTACTTGCGGTGGCCGCGCTTGCGCTCACCGTTCCGG
>CAZTSJ010000255.1:0-1678 GCA_964616875.1 uncultured Bordetella sp.
GAGCATGGTCTTGCCGGTGCCGGGCTCGCCCTTGACCAGCAGCGGGCGCTGCAGCGTGATCGCCGCATTGACCGCCAGCGTGAGGTCTTCGGTGGAGACGTATTCTGCCGAGCCGGAGAAGCGCATCGCATATCCCTTTGCCAAAATCGCATTATAATCGTCCGGTCTTTTTGAATGCCGACAATGAAAATGCTCGTTCGCTCACTGCTAGTCGCCGCCGCTGTCGCGCTGGCCGCTCCCGCATTTGCCCAGCAGGCGGCGCCCGTCGGAGACCCCAAGGAGGCGCACAAGAAAATCGTCATGTGCGAGGGCTGCCACGGCATTCCCGGCTACCGCACGGCCTACCCGGACGTCTACCGCGTGCCCATGCTGGGCGGGCAATCGACGACCTACATCAGCAACGCCCTGAACGCCTACAAAGCGGGCCAGCGCAAGCACCCCTCGATGCGCGGCATCGCGGCGAGCCTCTCCGACAAAGACATCGCCGACCTCGCCGCTTATTACGCCTTCGGCTACAAAGCGGAGGGGCACAAATGAGAACCCTGCTGATCGCGGCAGCGGCCCTCGCGCTGTGCGGCAACGCCTACGCGGGCGGCAATGCGGCCAATGGCAAGGCTATTTCGGTGAAGGTCTGCGCCGCCTGCCACGGCGTCGACGGCGCCAAGCCGGTCGGGCCGGAGAATCCGATTCTTGCCGGGCAGTACAGCGACTACCTGGCGAAGGCGCTGCAGGACTACAAAACGGGCAAGCGCGCCAACCCGGTCATGAAGGCCTTCGCCGATCCGTTGAAGAAAAACGAAATCGAAGACCTGGCCGCCTGGTTCTCCACGCAGAAGTCGAGCTTGCACTTCCAGCGCTAGGCTGTGTTGCATCGGGATCCCGGAGCAGACGGGCCCCATCCGTTCTGAATCCTCTGTTTGACGGCCAGCCATACCTTACGATATGGTTAGCCATATGAAGACCACCGTGATGATTTCCGACACTCTGCTGCGCGAGGCGAAGCGGGTCGCCGCGCGCGAGGGGACGACGGTGCGGTCGCTGATCGAGCAGGGGCTGCGGCACGCGGTCGGTCAGCGCAAGCGTGCGCCCCGGTTTCGCCTCCGCAAGGCGTCCTTCAAGGGCAAGGGGTTGAGCGCCGAAGCCAGGCGCCTGGGCTGGGATCGTTTGCGCGACCTGGCCTATGAGGGCCGGGGAGCGTGATCGCGGTCGACACCAACGTCCTGGTGCACGCGCATCGAGAGGACTCGGAGTGGCACCGGGCGGCCGCGGCGCGGGTCGCCGCGCTCGCGGAGGGGCAGGGGCCCTGGGCGATTCCCTGGCCCTGCGTGCATGAGTTTCTCGCGATCGTCACCCATCCGCGAATCTTCAGCCCGCCGACGCCGCTTGCGGCCGCGCTCGAGCAGGTCGCTGCATGGCTCGAGTCGCCTGCGCTTGTTTTGCTTGCCGAATCAGATGGTTACTGGACCCGGCTGAGGAACCTGCTGCAGGCCGGCAAGGTAAGCGGGCCGAAGGTTCACGACGCTCGCATTGCCGCGCTCTGCACGCAGCACGGCGTTCGGGAACTCTGGTCCGCGGACCGAGACTTCAACGCGTTTCCAGGTCTCGTGGTCAGTAATCCGCTCGTCGCCTAGCATCAACCTTTGTCCTTGTTTTTCCTCCTATTTGTGACTTTTTCCTG
>CAZTSJ010000256.1:0-1979 GCA_964616875.1 uncultured Bordetella sp.
CCGGCCGGGATGACTTCGCTGCCGATGCCGTCTCCGGGAATGGACGCGATTCGATAGGATTTCATGGCTGTGATGAAAACACTGCGTTCATGTGCATCTTACCTTGGCGTTATCCTCGTCGCCCTGCTGGCGCTGCACGGCTGCGGCTCGAAGGACAATCCGCCGCCCGTCGTCTCGTTGCCGGTAGGAAACTGCCCGGAGATCTTCGCGTCGGGATTCCGAAACCCTTGGCGCTGGAGTTTCGATCGACAGACCGGCGATCTGTGGCTGGGCGACGTGGGCCAGGGCGCGCTCGAAGAAATCGACCGGGTCGTGCTCGGCGGCAACTACGGCTGGCGCTGCTTTGAGGGCACGCTCAACACTGGGCTCGCTTGCGGCTCGGAGCCGAACCTGCAACCTCCGGTCGCCGAGTACGGGCGCAGCGTGGGCACCACGGTGACCGGGGGGTACGTCTACAGCGGCATGGCGATTGCTGGCCTTGCGGGGCGCTACGTGTTCGGGGACTTCGGCTCGGGACGGATCTTTCATATCGCTGGCAACACGCCACCGACGGCGCAGATCACCGGCGGCCTCGACACCCCGTTGAACATCTCTTCGTTCGCGGAAGACATCGACGGCGAGCTTTACGTCGTGCAGTACACCGGCGGCCTGTTGTATCGCCTGACTGGCACCGCCGCTGCGCTCGACGTGCAGCCCGTGTTTCCGGCCCTCAGTTTCGCAGCGCCGGTTGCGATGCTGCAGGCGCCGGGCGACAGTTCGCGCTGGTTTGTGGTCGAGCAGGCGGGGCTCGTGCGGGTGTTCGCAAACAACGAGCAGGTGCTTGCGTCCAGCGCTTTCATCGATATCTCCGGGCGCGTCGCCTCGGGCGGAGAAATGGGTCTGCTCGGGATGGCTTTCCATCCAGCGTTTCCGACGAATCGGCGGGTGTACCTTTCCTACACCAATATGACGGCCGGCCGCGTCTCGCGCATCTCGGAGTTCACCTTGGCTGATGGCGGGCTCACTCTTAATCCAAACTCGGAGCGCATCGTGCTGGTCATCAACCAACCAGCGCTGGAGTCAAATCACAAAGGCGGGAACATCGCCTTCGGCCCGGATGGCTACTTGTACATCGGCATGGGTGACGGTGGGGGCGGCAACGACCAGCACGGTACGATCGGCAACGGCCAGCTGATGACCACGCTGCTCGGAAAAATGCTGCGCATCGATGTGAATGGCGCGTTGCCCTACGCCATTCCGCCCGACAACCCTTTCGCCGGCTTCAGGCTCTGCGGGATTTCCTGATCTAAGCCGCCTTGCGCGAAGCGCCTCTGACCGCGTCCGCCACCGCCGCCCCGACCTCCATGGTGGAAGCCTTGCCCTTCATGTCCGGCGTGTGCGGCCCTTCGAGGATCACGCGCTCGATGGCGCGCACCACGTCAGCCGCCGCCTTGGCATGGCCGAGATGCTCGAGCATCAGCGCGCCGGACCAGATCTGCCCGATCGGATTGGCGATTTTCCGCCCGGCGATGTCGGGCGCCGAGCCGTGCACCGGCTCGAAGATCGAAGGTGCGGTGCGCTCCGGGTTGATGTTGCCCGAGGGCGCGATGCCGATGGTGCCGGCCGTTGCGGGGCCCAGGTCGGACAGGATGTCGCCGAAGAGATTCGAGGCGACGATGACATCGAAGCGATCGGGATTCAGCACCAGCTGGATCGAGAGGCCGTCCACGTGGTACTGGTCGGCGCGGATGGCGGGGTACTGTTTCTTCATCTCGGCGTAGCGCTCGTCCCAATAGGGCATGGTGATCGAGATGCCGTTGGACTTGGTACAGGAGGTCACGTGCTTCTTGCGGATCTGTGCCAGCTCGAAGGCGTACTTCATGATGCGGTCCACGCCCTTGCGGGAGAACACCGACTGCTGCGTCACCACCTCGCGCTCGGTACCTTCGAACATGCGGCCGCCGACGTTGCCGTACTCGCCCTCGGTGTTCTCGCGGATC
>CAZTSJ010000257.1:0-1835 GCA_964616875.1 uncultured Bordetella sp.
CGAGACTTCATTTTAACTCCCCCTTCTATCTGCCCAAGGCTGGGCGCCAGAAATCATAGACCCTTCCTCCCTAAACGGGACTATCAGAGTCAAGAATCGCAAAAGGAGGATGGTGGCCAGGGGTGGAATTGAACCACCGACACGCGGATTTTCAGTCCGCTGCTCACCGACTGAGCTACCTGGCAGTCTCGGGGGTAGAAATCCGACAATTCAGACCGCTAAAGCCGGTACCGGACGCGTCGATAGGTAAGCTGCCGCTACTTGAACTACTTGTCGGACGTCGAACGTTGCGACGTTTCAAGTGAGTACGGCGGAGGGGCCTTGGACCTGACACCTGAGTTTAGTCCGAGACGGGAGTGGCGCGTGGGGGCGCATTTATCCCCGTTCCTGGCCGTCGGCGGCCGGCTCGTAGCGCAAAATTCGCAAGCCTTCGGCCGTGCCGCGTAGCGCATAACGACGAGCAGGCTGCCGCAGCCTTCGCAGTCGTCTAGGCAGATTTCGTTCTGCTTCTCGAGCGAGCGCAGCAGGTGGCAAGCGTGCTCGAAGGAAATTTGCGGCGTTCCATTGAGGCTCACGAAGGTTTCGTAGGCCTCGCAGAAGCTCTCGACCCAGCGCAGATGGTCGACCGCGCCCGGCGCCACAAACTCCTCGCGCTTTAAGAGGCCGAGGATACAGAGGAGCGTGGCGAGCCCGGCGGCTTCTCGGCGGATGCTGGGATTGCGCATGAAGAACGCGGTCTGACGCGGGCTCATGCCGCGGTGCCGCCGTACGTCCCGCGAACCGGCATCCGCGACGTATGAGCGGTAAAGCTTGCGGATGCGATCGTCGGTCAGGCCGGTCCAGCTGCGGATAGTGCGCGTGCGCGCCTCGTGGCAGATCAGCCTCAGGGCGAGGTCGAGCCGCAACCGGTCGCGCGTGTATCGATCGTCACTTATACGCATGGAGATCGCCTTGACGCTCCAACATATTACTGGTATTTTTGTACCAGTCAATTCTAAATTGGCATCAGAGCCGGCAAAACCCGAAATGGCGCGTCTACTGGAACAATGCAACGAATTGCCAGCAGTCACTCGCGCTCGCACTGCGGCAGGCAACGCCGACTGGACCGAGCGCGGCCTGGTGGACGGCGCGACGCGGCGTGCGCTCGTATCGGTGAACCTCGCGTTCCTTGACCTCGCGGCGGAGCTCGCCGAGGAAGGCCGTCTTAAGCTCATACCCGGCCTGCCGCCGCGCGCGATCGATTCACTGATCGGCCTTGAGGCGGGTACGCGGCTGTGCGAGCGGCTCCCGTTCGCGCTCTTCGACCTGCGCTTCGCCGACGGCGCATTCTGGGCGGCGGAAATCGTTGCGGCCGGTGGCGGGCAGGATGCGTTCGCGCTGCCAGCCGCGGACGAGCGCATCGTCGCGTTCACGCGCGCGGCGATCATGGTCGCCTGGCATCTCGCGCAGACGCGCGCATCGTGCGCCCGGCTGGTGTTCGGGGCGTCCCCGGCGACCGTCGCCGCCATCGCGGCGATGCCTGTCACATCGATTGAACGCGTCGCGCGGCGCATCTGTCCCGCGCTCAGTGCGCGCTTCGGCTCGCGTGCGCGCTTCTGGTTGCAGTTCGAGGGCTGCGCTGCCCGGCCCACCGAGGGCTCGGTTGAGTCGCTGCGCCGGCTCGGCCTGCAGATTCAGGGCGCCGACAGCGCACGCGGCCAGGCGCTGCAGCGGCGCTTTCGCGAGTGCCGGTCTTGAGTCGACTTCACCGGCTGTCCGTGCGGTCGCGTGCGAGGCCCGCCGTTAGTAATTACTCTTTTGCGCCAGATACTGAATAGCGACCCTTTTACGGGTGA
>CAZTSJ010000258.1:0-4656 GCA_964616875.1 uncultured Bordetella sp.
AGCGCCATTGCGGTGCTGGGCGGTGAACTGAAAAAAATCGGCCTGCAGGCCGAAGTCACCGGGCGCCCGAAGCACATCTATTCGATCTGGAACAAGATGCGCGCCAAACAGCTCGACTTCTCCGACGTGCACGACGTGCGCGCGCTGCGCGTGATCGTGCCGGCGCCGGCAGACTGCTACAGCGTGCTGGGCGTGGTGCACGACTTATGGGAACCAATTCCCAAGGAATTCGACGACTACATATCGCGGCCCAAGGGCAACAATTACCAGTCGCTGCATACCGCGGTGATCGGGCCCGGCGGCCGCACGCTGGAGGTGCAGATTCGCACCGAGGAGATGCACCGCCAGGCCGAGTTCGGCATCGCCGCGCACTGGCGTTACAAAGAGAGCTCGAAAGCGTCGAAGACGCGCGCCCCTGCGAGGACCGATCTCGCGTTCGACAACAAGATCGCCTGGCTGCGCGAGCTGCTCGCCTGGCGCGATGAAGTCGCCGACAGCGGCAGCTGGGCGGAGAAGACGAAGAAGGCGTCGCTGGCCGACACTGTTTATGTGATTACGCCGCAGGGCAAGGTCATCGATCTGCCCGCCGGCGCGACGCCGGTGGACTTCGCCTACACGCTGCATACCGAGCTAGGCCACCGCTGCCGCGGCGCGAAAGTGGACGGGCGCATGGTGCCGCTCGACACGCCGCTCGCGAGCGGCCAGCGGGTAGAGATCGTCGCCGCGAAAAGCCGCGGGCCGCACGGGGTCGGTCCATCACGCGACTGGCTCAATCCGGCGCTCGGCTTCCTCAAGAGCCACCGCGCGCGCGGCAAGGTGCGCCAGTGGTTCAACGCCAAGTCGCTGGCCGAGACCGTCGCCCAGGGCCGCGCGGTCGTGGAAAAGGAGCAGCGGCGCGAGGGCGCGACGCAGGCCAACCTGGACCAGCTGGCGCAGAAACTCGGCTTTGCGAAGCACGATGAGCTCTTCGCCGCGGTCGCCCGCGACGAGGTGGCTTTGCGGCAGCTGCAGGCGGCATTGCGCGAACTATCGGGGACTGTTGCAGTTCCTTCTCAGGAAATTCTTTCCGAGAAAAAAAAGAACCCCAAGGCGAAAGCGGCGCAAGGCAGCGGCATTCTCGTCGTCGGCGTTGACCGCCTCATGACGCAGCTCGCCAAGTGCTGCAAGCCCGTGCCGCCCGATCCGGTGCGCGGCTTCGTCACGCGCGGCAAGGGCATCTCGGTGCACCGCGAGGATTGCACGAGCCTGAAACGCCTCGCCGAGCGCAGCCCCGAGCGGCTGATCGAAGCAACGTGGGGAAGAAAGTCAGGGGGCAAGCTGCCGGAGGGCGCATACCCGGTGGACGTACTCGTCACGGCCTCCGACCGCCAGGGGCTGCTGCGCGACATCGGCGAGGCGCTGGCGCGCGAGCGCATCAACGTCACCGCGGTGCGCACGCAGAGCCGCGATGATCTCGCCCGCATGCGCTTCAGCTTCGAAGTGGCGGACGTCGCGCACCTGCGGCGCGCGTTCGCGGCGGTGAAGGCGGTCGCCGGCGTCATCAGAATGGCACGGGGCTGACTAGACGGTGCCAATAAGGCTGCGCACCAGCCCGGTCAGCGCACCGCCGGGCGAGGCGAGCTCCTCGAGGATCGTGAAATGGTCGTGGCCGGCGAGCGGAACAAGCTTGCCGCGCTTGAGTACCTTCGCGTACTCCTCCGACTGGCGCCGCAACTCGGGCAACTCTGCGCCGCCGTACGAGACGGTCAAGGGCTTGTCGAAGCTCGAATGAAACAGCGGGCTGTTGCGCCGCGCCTCGGCTTCATCGAGCCGCAATTTCTCGTTCAAATAGCAAAGCCGGATCGGCTCGAGGTCGTAGATGCCGCTGATCGCGAGGCCGCCCTTTGCCGCCGGGTGCGGCATCGCCATGGCGGTGAGATGACCGCCGGCCGACCAGCCGGAGACGAAAATCGCCGCATGCGACCTCGCGAGGAAGGTAAGCGCGGCGTGGATCTCCGCCACGATGCCGTCGAGCCGTATTTCGGGTGCGAGGGTATAGCCGATCATCGCTACGCTGATGCCGTGCGCGAGCGGCCCGGCGGCGAGGCACGAGAAGATTTCCTTCGAGCGCCCCTGCCAGTAGCCGCCGTGGATGTAGGCCAGCAGCGGCGCGTCTCTGGCAGCCTCGAACAGGTCGATGCGGTTGCGCTCGGCCTCGCCGTACCTCAGGTCGAGGCTCTTCTTGTCGAAGCCCCGCCTGAACTTCGCGCTGCGCGCCTCCCATTCGGCGACGATCTGCGCGCTGCCGGCGACCGCCGCGGCGTTGTTGTAGGCGGCGTCGAGCGCCGTCCGGTCCATGCCGCGATACAGAGTCATCGGGTAGAATTCGCTCCTTTCAGGCGCGTAGCTCAGCTGGTTAGAGCACTACCTTGACATGGTAGGGGTCGTTGGTTCGAGTCCAATCGCGCCTACCAACATCTTGCCAAAAATAACGCTCCCCGACGGCTCGGTAAAGGAATTTTCCGGGGCCATCACGGTCGCCGAGGTCGCGCAGGCGATCGGCGCCGGGCTCGCGCGCGCGGCGCTCGCCGGCAGGGTCAACGGCAAGCTGGTCGACACCAGCCATCGCATCGAAAGCGATGCCGAACTCGCGATCATCACAGAGAAGAATCCGGAAGGCGTGGAGATCCTGCGCCACTCCGCGGCGCACCTGCTCGCGCACGCGGTGAAGGAACTCTATCCCGATGCGCAGGTGACCATCGGGCCGGTGATCGAGAACGGCTTCTATTACGACTTTTCCTACAAGCGTCCCTTCACGCCCGAGGATCTCGCCGCGATTGAAAAGAAGATGGCGGAACTGTCGAAGAAGGACTTTGTAGTTACCAGAAAAACCCTTCCTCGCGACGAGGCGGCCGCGTTTTTCGAATCGCTTGGAGAAAAATACAAGGCGGAGATCATCCGGTCGATACCGGCCGATCAGGATATTTCCCTTTATTCGCAGGACAACTTCACGGACCTGTGCCGCGGGCCGCACCTGCCCTCGACCGGCAAGCTGAAGGTGTTCAAGCTGATGCGCGTGGCGGGCGCCTACTGGCGCGGCGACTCGAAGAACGAAATGCTGCAGAGAATCTACGGCACCGCCTGGGCGAAGCAGGAAGACCAGGACGCGTATCTCAAGATGCTGGAGGAGGCCGACAAGCGCGACCACCGGCGCCTCGCCACGCAGCTCGACCTGTTCCACATGCAGGAAGAAGCGCCCGGCCTCGTGTTCTGGCATCCGAAAGGCTGGCTTCTCTGGCAACAGGTGGAGCAGTACATGCGCCGCGTTTACGCGGACAACGGCTACCAGGAGGTGCGCGGTCCCCAGGTCCTCGATGTCAGCCTGTGGAAGCGCACCGGGCACTGGGACAATTTCCGCGACAACATGTTCTTCACCGAATCGGAAAAGCGCCAGTACGCCCTGAAGCCGATGAACTGCCCGGGCCACATCCTGATCTACAACAAGGGCCTGCGCAGCTACCGCGACCTGCCGTTGCGCTACGGCGAGTTCGGCTCCTGCCATCGCAATGAGCCCTCGGGCGCGTTACATGGACTCATGCGGGTGCGCGGCTTCACGCAGGACGACGGCCACATTTTCTGCACCGAGGACCAGATCCTGGACGAATGCGTCGCCTACACGGCGCTGTTGCAGAAGGTCTACGCGCGTTTCGGCTTCGCCGACATCGTCTACAAGGTGGCGACCCGGCCCGCCAAGCGCATCGGCGCGGATGCGGTCTGGGACAAGGCGGAAGCCGCGCTGAAGGAGTCGCTGCAGCGCGCCGGGATCGGCTTCGCGATCCTGCCGGGCGAGGGCGCTTTCTACGGTCCCAAGATCGAGTACCACCTGAAGGACAGCATCGGCCGCTCGTGGCAATGCGGCACCATGCAGGTGGATTTCAGCATGCCGGGGCTGCTGGGTGCCGAGTACGTGGGCGAGGACAACGCCCGCCATACCCCGGTGATGCTGCACCGGGCGATCGTCGGTTCCATGGAGCGGTTTCTGGGCATCCTCATCGAGCATTTCGGCGGCGCCTTCCCGGTCTGGCTCGCGCCCGAGCAGGCGGTGGTGATCAACGTCTCGGAGGCCCAGGCTGGCTATGCCGGAAACGTCGCCGAACGCCTGCGCGCGGCCGGTTTTCGGGTCCGCGCGGATTTGCGAAATGAGAAAATTTCCTATAAAATTCGGGAACATAGCTTGCAGAAGCTGCCCTACCAACTGGTGGTCGGCGACAAAGAAAAGCAGGCTGGAAGCGTGGCTGTGCGCACGCGCAGCGGTGAGGACTTGGGGGCCATGGCTCTGGAAGTTTTCATCGAGCGCCTCGGCAACGAGGCGCGCGCGTAGCGGCACAGCCGCTTTTTTTGACGAGAAGAGGAGTTTTCACCCATCGCACTCGAGAGATCGCAGCGCATCAACGGAGAGATCACATCGCCGCAGCTCAGGCTGGTGGCGGAAAACGGCGATCAACTGGGCATCGTGGCGGTCGCCGATGCCCTGAGGATGGCGGAAGAGCAGAACGTGGACCTGGTCGAAATCGCGCCGCTCGCGGTGCCGCCGGTCTGCAAGCTGATGGACTACGGCAAGTTCCGCTACCGCGAGCAGAAGAAGGCCCACGAGGCCAAGCTCAAGCAGAAGCAGAT